>JBGAMH010000148.1:0-11650 GCA_044223135.1 Candidatus Eiseniibacteriota bacterium
ATGTAGCGCCAGCGCGCTGTGGCGCGGTGACATGGACAGTGCGGGTTCGGACAGAACGGGGGCGCCGGGTACGCCTGCGCGAGTTCCATACCCGGGACCTACGCACACCCCGCGCCAGACACAATCTTCCGCGCACAAGGCATGGAGTGCCCGTGCGGCCACCGCGCCGGGCACCGAGCAGGAACCACCCACCGCCGCGCCGGGTAAGGCGTTCACACCCGTCGGCCGAGATGCGACCGAGTCCCCGGGTGCGTGGATCGATCCAGGAGGTACATCGTGCGCATGGCTCACGGGGTGGTGGCGCTCTGCCTGGCGGTGGCGGCCCGCGCGCACGCCGGGATTCCCTGCACGCTCGGCGCGTGCGATGCGCCCTCGTCCTTCGCTCTCGTGGGCGAGGTGGCCGGTGTGCCCGACAGCTCGGTCGGTCGCTTCTGCGTGACCATCCGCCGGTTCTCGAACCCGGTCCCGGGCGCCCAGGTCGTGATCGACTTCAGCGGCGCGCCGGATCTCTCCGTGTGCCGATCGAACGCCGGCTCGCTCGACTGTCCGAGCGGTCGCCTCCTCGCGTACACGGGCGCCGACGGGGTGGCCTGCTTCACCGTGACGGGGGGCGCGCGCGCGGGTACGCCGGGCTCCGGCCGCGGCACCGTGCGCCTGTACGCCAACGGCGTGCTGTTCTCGAACGCCTCGGCCGTAGACGGCCTGGTCGTCGCGGCTTACGACCTCGACGGCGCCAACGGCGTCGGCGGGAACGACCTCTCGCTGTGGCTCGCCGAGATGGGATCCGGCGCGTACGCACAGCGCGACGACTACAACGGTGACGGCTTCGTGGGCGGCGACGACCTGAGCCTGCTGCTGCAGGTCATGGGATCGGGCGGTTCGAGCCAGTCCTGCGCCACGGTCTGCCCGTGACGCGGCGCGATCGTCCGACCTCGAGACCCGGAGGACTCGTGCGCGTGACCGTGCTGGTGCTCTTCGCCTCCCTCGTCGCCACGACCGCGTCCGCGAAGCTGCCGATGTGGTTCATGTCCACCTGGCCGACCTCCGTCTCGCTCGTCGGCATGCAATCCGGCGTCGCCGACTCCGCGGACGGCGCCTTCGAGGTCGTCGTACGCGACATCGCCAACAACCCGCTCGCCGGCAGCCAGGTGGTGCTGGACCTGAGCGGAGCGCCCGACCTGCGCCTGTGCGCCGACCAGGGCGGCAACGTGTCGTGCACCGCTCGATCGGTGAGCCGGCTCACCGACGGTCGAGGCGTCGTCCGCTTCGCGCTCACGGGCAGTGGGCGCGACGGTGTGCCGGCTTCGGGCCGCGGAACCGTGCTCCTGTCCGCGGACGGCATGGTCTTCTCCAGCATGGCGGGCGACGGGGGCCTGATCGTGTCGGCCTACGACCTCGACGGCTCGGGCGGCGTCGGGGGCAACGACCTGTCGCTGTGGATCGGCGACTTCGCCTCGACGACCTACGCGCAGCGCGGCGACTACAACGGCGACGGCCACGTGGGCGGCGACGACCTGAGCCTGCTGCTCGAGGTCTGGGGCGCGGGTCGCTCGAACCAGTCCTGCGCCACGGTCTGCCCCTGAACGCCCCGGCCCCCGCGTTCGGCAGGTGATGCGCCGCACCCGGGCCGCGGCTTCCCGGCCCGAAAACGTGCGTGCTAGGCTTCCGGCCCCGATTCCAGCACGAGCGGCGCCGTTCGATCGTGGCCGCCGGCGCGGAAGCCCTCCGTCCGAACGAGGTCCTGCTTGTCCACCAACCCCTCCGATCTGCAGGCCGTCCAGCAGCTCCAGCAGGCGCGCGACCGCATTCTCGCCGAACTCCGCAAGGCCATCGTCGGACAGGACGAGGTCGTGGACCACCTGCTCACGGCCCTGTTCGCGAACGGCCACGTGCTGCTCGTGGGCGTGCCGGGGCTGGCGAAGACGCTGCTCATCTCGAGCCTCGCGCGCGTGCTCGACCTGAAGTTCAACCGCATCCAGTTCACGCCCGACCTGATGCCCAGCGACATCACGGGCACGGACATCCTCGAGGAGGACTCCGCCTCGGGGAAGCGCGCCATGCGCTTCATCCGCGGGCCGGTGTTCGCGAACATCGTGCTGGCCGACGAGATCAACCGCACGCCGCCCAAGACGCAGGCGGCGCTGCTGCAGGCCATGCAGGAGAAGGAAGTCACCGCCGGCGGCCAGACGTTCCACCTGGACCTGCCGTTCTTCGTGCTGGCCACGCAGAACCCGATCGAGCTCGAGGGCACGTACCCGCTGCCCGAGGCGCAGCTCGACCGCTTCATGTTCAACGTGCACGTGGACTACCCCACGCAGGACGAGGAAGAGCGCATCGTGGCGTCCACCACGTCGTCGCACGTGCCGAACCTCGAACGCGTGATCGGCGCGGCCGACATCCTGGCGCTGCAGCAGCTCGTGCGCCGCGTGCCGGTGACCGACCACGTGGTGCGCTACGCCGTGCGGCTCGCGCGCGCCACGCGCGGACGCGAGGGCGCGCCCGAGTTCGTGAAGCAGTGGGTGAGCTGGGGCGCCGGGCCGCGCGCCTCGCAGTACCTGGTGCTGGGTGCGAAGGCGCGCGCCGTGCTGCGCGGCCGGTTCGCGCCGGGCATCGAGGACGTGCAGGCCGTGGCGCTGTCGGTGCTGCGCCACCGCATCGTCACGAACTTCACGGCCGAGGCCGAGGGCGTGAAGCCCGACCGCATCGTCGCCGACCTGCTGAAGACCATCCCGACCGAGTAGCGCACCCCCGGCGGGCGACTCCGCGCCCGCCGGTCATCTCGTCCCGAGGATCCCGGCATGCCCGCCTCCGGCACCGCGTCGCACGTGGAACCCAGGCGCCAGATCGGCCTGTACGCCGCCACCGCGATCACCGTGGGCAACATCATCGGCTCGGGCATCTTCCGTTCGCCGAACTCGGTGGCGCAGGAGCTGCCGGGCTTCGGCGCGGTGATCTTCGCGTGGATCCTGGGCGGCGTGCTGTCGATCGCGGGCTCGCTCGTGCTCACGGAGCTGGCGGTGGCGCACCCGAAGACGGGCGGGCTCTACGTGTTCATCCGCGAGGGCTGGGGCCGGCAGTGGGCCTTCGTGTTCGGCTGGGCGAACCTCTGGGTCATCAAGCCCACGGTGATCGCGTCCATCACCAGCGTGTTCGCGCTCTACTTCTGCCAGGTGCTGCACCTGCCGGCGGGCATGGAGCTGCCGGTGGGCTGCGCGGCGATCGTGGTGCTGACGTTCGCGAACTGGCTCGGCGTGAAGGAAGGCACCGGCGTGCAGTCGCTGTTCACCACGGCCAAGCTGATCGGCATCCTCGCGCTGTGCGTGCTCGCGTTCGCGCTGCCCGCGTCGCACCCGCCGACCGCGCTCGAGTCCGTGAAGGCCGCGGGCAACGCCGGCCACTCGCTCGGGCTCGGCATCGGGCTCGCCATGATCACGATCCTGTTCGCGTACGACGGCTGGACCGACTCCACGTACGTGGCGGGCGAGGTGCTGAACCCGCGGCGCAACATGCCGATCGCGATCCTCGGCGGCACGTTCCTGGTGGTGGCGGTGTACGTGGTCACGAACTTCGCCTACTACCACGTGCTCACCCCGAACGAGGTGGCGAGCTACGCGGCCGTGGGCTCGGAGACGATCCACCGGCTGCTCGGCGACTGGGGCATGCGCGCGCTGGCCGTGCTGGTGGCGGTGTCCACGTTCGGCACCACGAACGGCGCGATCCTCACCGGTCCGCGCGTGACGCAGGCGATGGCGGCCGACGGCCTGCTGTGGAAGCCGCTCGCCGCGCTCGATGCGAAGCGCGAGACGCCGGCGCTGGCGCTGTGGATCCAGGCGGTGCTGTCGTGCGTGTGGCTGTGGGCCGCCAGTGGATTCGAGGACGTGTCGGGCTGGTTCGTGACCACGTCGTGGCTGTTCTACGGCGTCACGACGGCGGCCGTGTTCGCACTGCGCGCGCGCGAGCGCCGCGGCGAGCTGCCGGCGCCGTCGTACCGCACGCCGCTCTTCCCGCTGACGCCGATCCTGTTCATCGTGGTGACCGCCGCCATCATCTGGAGCGACTTCTCCACGAGCGCACCGTTCGAAACGCTGCTGCGCCTGACCCACATCCCGATCCCGCGCGCCATGGCGGGCGTGCTGATCGCCGCAACCGGGTTCCCCGCCTACTGGTTCTGGTGGGGCCGGCACAAGGAGCGGCGCGCATGAGCGACTACTACCTGTCGCCGAAGCTCTACGATCTCGTGTACGCCGACTACGTGGCGGACATCCCCGCGCACGTGGCCGCCGCGAAGGCCGCCGGCGGGCCGGTGCTCGAGGTGTGTTGCGGCAGCGGGCGCATCCTGCTGCCCCTGCGCGAGGCCGGCGTCGACGCCGACGGGCTCGACGCCGAGCCGGCCATGCTGTCCGCGCTGCGCGCGAAGCTGGCCGAACGCCAGCTCACCGCGGGCGTGTTCGAGGGCGACATGCGCGATTTCACGCTGCCGCGCCGCTACGCGCAGATCCTGGTCGCGTTCAACTCGTTCCTGCACAACCTGACGCAGGACGACCAGCTCGCCACGCTCCGTTGCTGCCGCGAGCACCTCGAAACCGACGGCGTGCTGCGGCTGGCCGTGTTCCACCCGGCGGCCGACAAGCTGCTGGAACTCGCGGGCGAGGGCCGCATCACGAAGGACGCCGCGATCGCCGGCGGCACCGACCGGCTGCGCGTGCACGACCGTACGAACGACGACCGCGTGGAGCAGGTCCGGCGGCTGACGCGCCGCATCGAGCGCGTGAGCGCCGCGGGGCAGGTGCTCGAATCGCACGACGTGACGTTCGCGATCCGCTACGTGTACAAGCCCGAGATGGAGCTGCTGCTGCGCGTGGCGGGGTTCAAGCGCTGGTCGGTGGAGCCGCAGTTCACCGACTACGCCGACGCCTCGTCCACCGTGACCCGACGCGACCTGCGCGAGGGTGACCACCTGCTGTGGACCGCGTGGAAGGACTGAACCCATGAGCGGCCCGGCTTCCGGATTCGGCGCGCAGGCCGATCGCGGCGTCGCGCGCGGCGCGCCCGCCGACGCACGGCGCTGGCTCGACCCCGCCGTGGTGGCGCGGCTCGCGCACCTCGACGTGCGCGCGCGCCTCGTGGTGGAGGGCTTCGTCGCGGGCATGCACCGCTCGCCGTTCCACGGCTTCAGCGTGGAGTTCGCCGAGCACCGCCCGTACATGCCCGGCGATCCGCTGAAGAACCTCGACTGGAAGGTGTGGGCGCGCAGCGACCGCTACCTGATCAAGCAGTACACCGAGGAGACGAACCTGCGCGCGCACCTGCTGCTGGACCTGTCCGGCAGCATGGGCTTCGCCTCGCCGCGCGCGTCGGTGAGCAAGCTCGAGTACGCGCGCTCGTTGGCCGCGGCGCTCGCGTACCTCATGTTGGGCCAGCAGGACGCGGTCGGCGCGCTGACGTTCGCGGACACGGCGCTGCAGTACGTGCCGGCGCGCGCCACGCGCAGCCACCTCGACGTGCTGCTCAAGACGCTCGGCGGCGGCCAGCCGCAGGGCCGCACGCGCCTGGGCCCCGCGCTGCACGAGCTGGCCGAGCGCATCAAGCGCCGCGGGCTCGTGGTGCTGCTGTCCGACCTCATGGACAAGCCCGAGGAGGTGCTGAACGGGCTGCAGCACTTCCGCCACCGGCACCACGAGGTGATCGTGTTCCACGTGCTCGATCCCGACGAGATCGAGTTCCCCTACTCCGACACGTCCACGTTCGTGGACATGGAAACGGGCACGCGGCTCACCACCGAGCCGTGGGAGATCGCGAAGCGCTACCGCGAGAAGCTCGACGCCTGGCGCGCGCACTACGCGCGCACGTGCCGCGAGAACCGCGTGGACTACGTGCCGCTCGACACGCGCACGCCGTACGACCGCGCGCTGCTGGCGTACCTCGAGAAGCGGGCGCGCCTGCTGTGAGCACGCCCGTCGCGCCGGGCCCGGGCACCGACGCCCGCACGGCGGGCCGTCCGCCGCTGATGACGCCGCGCCTGCTCGCGGTGGCCACGTTCACGCTGGGCGCGGCGGCGCTGTACGCGTTCCTCGTGCTGCTGGGCATGGCGCCGGGCGCGCCCACCCCGCTGCGCGTGCTGCGCGAAGGCAAGCAGCGCACCGCGATGCCGACCCGCGTGGAGCGGCTCACGGCCGCCGACTTCGTGGCGCTGCCGCACGCGGCGCCGCTCGCGCGCGTGCGCGAGCTGCAGCGTCGCGCCGTGTCGCTGGAGGGCTGGGTGCAGCGCATGCTGTGGGCGAGCGACGGCGACCTGCACCTGGAGCTGGCCGTGGATCCCCGCGGCCCCGGATCCCGCGACACCGCGTACGTCACCGCCGAGATCACGTCGGCGTTCCGCCGCGGTTCGCGCACGTGGGGCTACGAGGCGCTGGTCGCCGCGCTGCGACCGAACCACGGCGGCACGACCGGCTGGGACGCGGGCCCCGCGCGCGTGCGCGTGACGGGCTGGCTGCTGTGGGACTGGCAGTACGACCGTGAGCCCAGCACGTGGTCGCTCGCGAACGAGGCGCCGCGGCTGACCGGATGGGAGATCCACCCGGTGACGAAGATCGAGCGGTGGGACGACGGCGCGCGCGCGTGGCGGGAGTGGACGCGATGAACTTCCTGAACCCGCTGTTCCTGTTCGGCCTGGGCGCGGCCGCGGTGCCGATCCTGATCCACCTGTTCACGCGCCGACGCCCGCGCGAGGTGAAGTTCCCCTCGCTCGAGTTCCTCGCCGAGGTGAACCAGAGCGAGATCCGGCGGCTGAAGCTGAAGCAGTGGCTGCTGCTGCTGCTGCGCACGCTGGCGATCGCGGCGCTCGCGCTGGGCATGGCGCGTCCCGCGCTGCGCGGCACCGCCGGCGCCGGCCGCGCGGCGAGCACCGTGGTCGCGCTGGTGGACGTGAGCGGCAGCATGGGCGCGATCGGCGCCTCGGGCCGCCCGCTCGTGGCGGAGGCGCGCCGCGTGGTCGAGGACCTGCTGTCCACGCTCGGCCCCGGTGACGAGCTGTGGCTGGTCCCGTACGACCGCGCGCCGCACGCGGTGTCGGAGAAGCCGCTGTCCGACCTGCCGCGGCTGCGCACCGCCGCGCAGGCGCTGACCGCCGGCGCGCACGTGACCGACCACCGCGCCGCGCTCGAGGCCGCCGCGCGCGCGCTGCGCGAGGCGCGCGCGCTGAACCGCGAACTGTTCTGGATCTCCGACTTCCAGGCCGCGGGCCTCGGCGAGAACACGCCACGCTTCGCCGCGCCGGACGGCCCGTGGGCGCAGGCGCGCGTGTACGCGGTGCCGCTCGCGCCGCGCAGCCGCGCGAACGCCGCGCTCACCGACGCCGCGTTGGCGCCCGCCGGCGAGGGCGCTTCGGCCGGCGCCGCGCTCACCGTGGGCGCGCGCGCGTTCGGTGTCACCGCGGGCGACTTCCCGGTGGAGGTGCGCGAACTGGGCGCCACCGGCCGCGAGAGCGCGCTGGGCCGCGGCTACGTGTCGCTGCCCGATCGCGGCGACGCGCAGACCCTGCTGCCGCTCGCGCGCATGCCCGACGCGGGCGGCGAGGCGATGCTGCCGGGCGACGCGCTGGCGCTGGACGACCGGCGCGTGTTCGCCGCCGGCCGCGCGGGCACGCTGCGCGTGCTCGTGCGCGAGGACGGCGGCGCGTCGCCGCTCGCGCTGGCGCTGCAGGCCGGCAGCCCCGCGTCGGGCCTCGACGTGCGCCGGGTGGACGGCTCCACGCTGCCCGAGGCCGCGCGCGAGGCCGACGTGATCGTGATCGGCGACGTCGAGCGGCTGGGACCCGCCGAGCTGCAGGCCGTGCTCGACTTCCACCGCGGCGGCGGCGGCCTGCTGCTGGCGCCGGGTGCGCGCGCCGACATCGGCTTCTGGAACGGCTCGCTGCTGTCGGAGGCGGGCGGTGTCGAGCTGGGCGCGGTGGAGAACGCCACGGGCGGCGCCGCGTGGCGCCTGGAACGCGTGGTGGCCGGGCACGCCGCGCTCGTGGGCTTCCCCGCGCGGCCGGGCGAGGCGCTGTCGAACGCGCGCTTCCAGCAGGTGCGTGCGCTGCGCGTGCCCGCGTCGTCGCCCGCGCGCGCGCTGCTGGAGTTCGGCCGCGGTCGCGCCGCACTCGTCGAGCTTCCGCACGCGCTGCTGCTGAACACGCTGCTGGGCCCGCCGAGTTCGGACTTCGCGCTGTCGGGCGCGTTCCTGCCGCTGCTGCACCAGGCGGCGAAGGTGCTCGGCCGCGGCACGGCCGCCGCGTCGCTCGTGCCGGGCGAGAGCTACCGCGCGCCCGCCGGCACCGGCGAGTGGCGCATCGAGGACGAGGACGGCAAGCCCGTGGCCGCGCAGCTCGTCACCGAGGGCGGCGCACCGCGGCTGGTGTCGGCGCCGCTCGAGAAGCCGGGGCTCTACCGCGTGTGGGAGGGCGCGATGCTGCGCAGCAGCTTCGCGGTGAACCCCGACCCGCGCGAGAGCGATCTGGCCGCGATCCCCGAGGACCAGCTGATCGCCGGCTTCCCCGCGGGCCGCGCGCAGGTGCTGCGCGCCGGTGACGACCTGGCGCGACGCGTGCGCGAGTCGCGCTACGGCCGCGAGCTGTGGCCGTGGTTCGTGGCGCTGGCGCTGGCGCTGCTCGTGGCCGAGAGCCTGATCGGCCGCGGCAGCAAGCTCGATGCGCCGAAGTCGCCGGCGTGAACGCGCGCGCCGCACTCGTGCTGGCGCTCGCGTGCGCCGCCGTCGCGCCGCTGGCCGCGGCGACGCGCCCGCACACGCTCGCCGACCTGGCGTGGTTCGAGGGCACGTGGCGCGCGGTGGCGGTGAACGCGTCGGGCGAGCGCACCGAGCAGGAAGAGCACTGGGGCGCCGCGATCGGCGAGACGCGGCTCGGGTGGTTCCGCATGCTGCGCGGCGGCCGGGCGCGCTTCTACGAGTTCCAGGCGCTGCGCGAAGACTCGGCTGGCGTGCGGCTGCAGATCAAGCACTTCGGCCGCGAGCTGGACGGCTGGGAGGCGCCCGATTCGAGCACCACGTACACGCTCGAGTCGGTGGGTGATCACGAGGCGCGTTTCACGTGCCCGGGCGACGACTTCCCGGTGATGACGTACCGCGTGCGCGACGACACGCTGTCGATCCGGCTCGAGGGCGCCGATCGCGCGAGCGGCCGGCCCGCGGCGATGGAGTTCCGGCTCGCGCGCGTGCGCGACGCCGCCCCGGGGCCGCGCAAACCCGAGCACCCGGAGTAGACCCGCCCGGCGTTTCGCGGGACGGCGCCGGCCGCGGCCGCGACTCCGAAACGCGAACGGGCGGCGCCGAAGCGCCGCCCGTCCGGTTTCACCTCCGCGCGGCCGGGGCCGCGGCGGTCAGTTCTCGACCTGCACGTTGCGCGGCAGGACATCCGGGTTGAGCACCTTCAGCTCCACGCGGCGGTTCCGCAGCAGCTCTTCCTGGTTGCGCTCCTTCGTCTCGGGCTGGGTCTCGCCGTAGCCCCTGGCGATCACGTTCTCGGAACGCAGGCGGAAGTTGTCGAGCAGGTACTTGCGCACCGACTCCGCGCGCGCCTGCGACAGCCGCTGGTTCGCGACCGCCGTGCCACGCGTGTCGGTGTGGCCCTGCACCTCGACCTTCAGGTCCGGGTACTTCTCGAGCGCCTCGCCGGCCTGGCGCAGCGTCGTCTCGGACTCGGGCAGCAGCGTGGCCTTGTTCGTCTCGAAGTAGATGTTTTCCAGCCGCACCTTGCCGCCGGTGACGAGCTGGCGCTCCACCTCGCTGCTCGGCTTGGGCGGCGTCGGCGCGGGCGTCGGCGTCGGCTTGGGCGCGGGCGGCGCGGGCGGAGGAGGAGCCGGCGTGGGCGGCGGAACCGGCTTCGCCTGGGTGACCGGCGCCTGGCCCTTCGGGCAGCCGTTCTTGTTCACCTTCGTGCCCCTGGGTGTGCCGGGGCACTGGTCGAGCTCGTCGCACACGCCATCGCCGTCAGCGTCGTGCGGGCAACCGCGGCCGTCCACCGAGCAGCCCTTGGGCGTGTTGTTGCAGAAGTCGATGCGATCGAGCACACCGTCGCCGTCGAAGTCCACCGCGGGCCACCGGAAGCACGGCGCATTCGGGTCCACGTGATCGAGGGCCGAAGGCAGTGCGCGGGCGGACGCGGCGGAAAGCGTGACGAATGCGGCGATCGCAGCCAGGAACATCCAGATCTTCGTCCTGAGCGAACCGGTCATGCAGTCCTCCGTGATATCTGGGGGTTGGGCGTCTGGTCGCGAAACGGCGACGTAGACTAGCGCCTGCGCCGGTGATTTTCACCTTTCACACCCTCGCCCGGCGCGACACCGGTCGCCGAAGCGGGCGACGGCGCCCACCGAGGGACGTCGGAAGGCGGGGGGATCGCCACGCCATGGCCCGCGAGGCGTGGCCCGGGTGGCGCCGCTCGCCCCGGCTCACGCACCGTGCGGGCGGCGAGCCCGAGGGACCCGCGACGGCTCAGTGGCTCGGCGGGTTCGCGGCGCCGGCGACCGGCGCGAGCGTGGACTGGATCACGAACGTGTAGTGATCCCCGGCGGTCCACTCCACGGTGCCGGCGCCCAGGATGCGCAGCACCGAGTGGCCGAGGTCGGCGTTCTCGGTCACCACCGAAACACCCACCAGCACGCCGTTCACACCCTGCCCTTCGTCGGTGTCGGAGATCGTCCAGTTCTCCCAGTCGAGCTGGTAGTCGTGACGGTCGAACGTGAATCCGCGCGGCAGGAACTCCGACAGTCCCGACGGCACCACGCCGGGACCGGCCTCCTCGGGCCAGCGGCCGTTCGACTCGAAGTACGCGAACGAGGCGGCGCGCACCGTGTTGAAGTCGGCGGCGGCCTTCGCGGCCTTCGCGCGCACCAGGTACTCGGCCAGCGCCGGCACCGACAGCCGCACCAGGATCGCGACGATGCTCAACGCCATCGCCAGCTCGAGCAGCGTGAAACCGGCCGTGCGGCGCGTGGCTCTCATGGCTTCTTCTCCGGTCCCATCACGCCCAGCGTCTGCATCGACAGCCCCGAGAGCTGGGCGAGGTTGCCGAACTCCGAGTCGTAGATCAGCGCGGGCTCGGAGTTCTCGTAGCGCAGCACGTAGTAGTCCTCGCCCCGCCGCACGTACGACACGTGCTCGGGCACCGAGCCGAGCGCATCGAGCCGGTCGGGCAGGCGGCCGCGCGCGCGACGGAACTCCTCGATGCGGCAGCCCAGCAGATACAGGGTGAAGCGCGCGCCGGCGTGCAGCGTGGCGGGCGGCGGGCCCGCCACGGGCGCGCGACGCAGGAACGGCGGATCGCCCACCCACAGGTAGATCGCGCCCAGCGCCAGCACCACCGCGAACGCGCCACCCCAGCGGCTCGTCTGCGCGCGCTTCGCGTCGATCGCGGCCATGCGCTGCTTCATCGCCGCATCGCGTTCGAGGATCGCGGAGATCGCCTTCTGCTCTTCGGCGCCGTCTTCGGTGCTGCGCAGGGGCTGGCTCATGGAATCCGTTCGAATGGGAGGGGCCGGCGGCAGGGCACGAGCCCACCGGGACGCGTGGGAGTCTCGGCGGCCCGCGCGGCCGCTTGAGCGATCGCACGCCACACGGGCATGGTCGGCGGGCGTGTCGCGCCCGGCATTTGCGG
>JBGAMH010000149.1:0-12067 GCA_044223135.1 Candidatus Eiseniibacteriota bacterium
CAGTGCGCCGCGCACCTGCTGCCCGGCGCCTCGCACCGCGGCGGCGAAGCCGGCCTCGAGCACGGCGAGCGCGCGCGCGGGTTCGCTGCGCCGGAGCGCCTCGACCTCGCCGAGCAGCCGCGCCGCTTCGGCGCTCACGTCAGATCTCCAGCGCCGGCAGCTGCCAGCGGCCGTCGGGCGTGGACACGGCCAGCGTCAGCGTGCCCGCGGGCAGCCCGGCCAGCGCGAAGGTGCCGTCCGCGCCGAACGCCGCTTCGCGCGTCTCGGCACCGATGCGCGCCTCGAGCGTGCACAGCGCCGCGTCGACGTGGTCGAGGCGGCCGCGCAGCGTGCGCAGCGACGCGGTCTCCACTTCGATCTCCATCTCCAGCACCACGCCGTCGAGCGCGTAGCGGAGCCGGCGCGCCTCGCCCACCGAGCGGCGCGCGGTGGCCGGCATCGGCGCGGCGAGCGAATCGAACAGGATCTCGGCCAGGCGCTCCAGCAGCCCGCCCGCCGGGGCGCGGTGCGCGGCCGGCACGAACACCGACAGGGCGCGCTCGCGCAGGAACGCGGGCACCTCGGGCGTGCGGTCGGCGCGCATGGCGCTCATCAGGGCGCCGAGCGCGCGGACGCGCTCGCGGCACGTGGGACAGGGCTCGCCGATGTGCGCTTCCACCGCGTCGCGCCCCGATCCGGCCAGCCGACCCTCGAGGTAGTCGAGGGCGGTCGGGGTGTCGAGGTGCCGGGTCGTGGGGCGGCGCTTCATCGCGGTGCCTCCGCTCGCTTGCGAGGTCGTGCCGGGCGGTCGCTGGCCCCGGCTTCGTGCTCAGAGGTGGGGGCAGGGGCCCCGCTGATACCTGCGTCGTTGCCGCTCAGGGCCTCGACCCCGTCGCGCAGCTTGTCCATGCACCGGGCGCGCGTCGGACCCAGCGACCCGATCGGAACGCCAAGCCGTTGCGAAAGCTCGTTGTAGGCGGGCGTCGGATCCTCGAAATACAGCGCTTCCAGCAGCTTCCGGCAACGCTCCGAAAGCGCCCCGAGCGCCAGTCGGACCATGGCCTGGGCTTCGAGCTGCTCCAGCTCGACACCCACCTCGGGCCCCGAATCCGACAACGCGTCGAGCCCGGCCGGGTCGTCGTCCGACAGCGCGTCTTCGCGGCGGCGGCGCAGCGCGGTCGCCCGCGCGATCCGCTCGCTGGTCACCGACAGCCAGCGCACCAGCGTGCGGGCGTCCCGCAGGCGGCCCAGGCTGCGCACGAGCGCGGCGAACACCTCCTGGAAGACGTCCCCCATGTCGTCGTCGGTCAGCCGGTACGACCGCCCGATCGAGTAGACGAGGCGCTCGTGACGGCGCACCAGGGCCTCCCACGCCCGGGCGTCGCCGGCCAGGCAGCGTTCCACCAGGCGGGCGTCGAGTTCGGGATCGAGTCGGGGGATGGCCGGCAGCTTCATGCGCGGCAAGGTAGCCGGAGGGACCCGGGCGCGTCACGCCCGGAGCGCCCGGCAGTTTCCCGGGAAGGCGATGTATCAGGCCGTGGGCGGGCCCCACCTCTGGGGGAGAAAGGCCGCTTTCCCACCCCCGGAGACTGCCCATGAACGTCGTGCTGCTTTGCCTGGATCGCGCCGTGCCGCTGGCCGGTGGCCGGCGCGGAGCATCCGTCCATCTGCGCTCGTTCGCCTCGGCGCTGCTGCAGGCGGGGCACTCGGTCGCCACGGTCTGCGCGGACGCGGGCGAGGACGAGGGCGTTCGCGCGCTGACCGCGCGCGGGCTGGACGTGCGGCCGCTGCGGCTGCCCGCGACGGTGCGCGAGATCGACTGGCACTTCTCGCGCGTGCACCCCGACGTGGTGATCGAGCGGCTCACGCTGGGCGGTCCGCAGGGCGCGATGGCGGCGCGCGAGGCGGGCATCCCGCACGTCTACGTGGTGGACACGGCGCTCGACGAGGATGCCACGCGGCGCCACGGCGCGGCCGACGGCGAACAGGCGCGGCTGCTGCTCACGCAGGCGTTCGCGCACAGCACCGGAGCGGTGGCCACGTCCGAGGAGATCGCGGCGTGGGTGCGGTCGCTCGCCCCCGCGGGATTCCCGGTGGCGGTGGAGGCGAACGGCGCCGGCCCCGGCTTCTTCGAGGCGCCGCGCACGAACGGCCTGCAGCAGGTGATGCAGCAGCTGCGATTCACGGCCGGCGAGTTCCGCGTGGGTTTCGTGGGTTCGCTGCAGCCCTGGCACGACCTCGGCACGGTCGTCGCGGCGGTGGCCGGCCTCGGCAGGGCCTCGCGCACGCGGCTCGTGCTGGTGGGCGACGGCCCCGCGCGCAACGCGCTGCTGCGGCAGGCGTGGGAGAGCGACGTGTGCCTCACGCTCTGCGGCTCGCTGCCGCACGACGACATGCCCGCGCTGCTGTCGCTGATGGACGTGATCGCGGTGCCGTCGGGTCGGCCCGACAGCGCCGACTCGCCGATCAAGCTGTTCGAAGCGATGGCCGCGGCGCGCGCGATCGTGGCCACGGGGACCGCGCCGGTGGCGCGCGTGGTGGAGCACGGGCGCCAGGCGCTGCTGGTGCCGCCGAGCGACCCGGCCGCCATGACGCAGGCGCTGCGCACGCTCCGGGACGACCCGGCGTTGCGCGCGAAGCTGGGCGCCGAGGCCAAGCGCGCGGCGGAATCGCGACACACGTGGGATGCGGTGGCCGAGCGGGTGCTGGCGTTCGCCATGCGCGCCTCGCGGCCGACGCGGGAGTCCTGCGGCAGCTGATCCCGACGGGCCCGTCCGGTGAGCGTCGCGTGACCGCCTGTGGGGGGCGGACCGCGTGCCTGCGCGCCGGACGGAATCGCCCGTCGAGCCGTGCGCGCGCCGGCGCTTCTCGACACCGCATCGTGGGCATCGCGGCGGGGCGGGCGACCGCTCCCTTCCGCGGCCGGCGCGCCGATCCACCTCCGTGCCGGTCGGCGAGCGCGGCGCGTGCTAGGTTGCGGCCTTCCGAAGGGAGACCGCATGCCTCGACAGAACATCGCCAGCGGCGCCCGCTGGGAGCCGATCGTCGGGTACTCGCGCGCGGTGCGCGTGGGCCACGTGGTGCACGTGTCCGGCACCACCGCGATCGACGCGAAGGGCGACATCGTGGGAGAGGGCGACGCCTACGCGCAGACCGTGCAGACGCTGCGCAACATCCAGCGCGCGCTCGAGCAGGCCGGCGCCCGCATGGAACACGTGGTGCGCACGCGCATGTACGTGACGCACATCGCGCGCTGGGAGGAAGTGGGCCGCGCGCACGGCGAGTGGTTCGGGGCGATCCGCCCGGCCACGAGCATGGTGGAGGTGTCGCGCCTGATCGACCCGCGCATGCTCGTGGAGATCGAGGCCGAGGCGATCGTCGAGGAGTAGCGGCGGCGGGCGTGACGCGTGTTCGATCGCGCACGTCGAGTGCGATGCGCGGCTTCACGGGGATTTCACTTGCCCGGTTTCGCGAGTGCCGGAGCGCGTGGTGCCGGACGTGACTGCTGCCGTCGCGCGTGCGAGCCCTGCGTGCGCGTGCACGGCGCGAAGCGCGCGCGGCGCGATTTCGCGAAGGCCGGCGCGCGTTGCGCGCCGTACGGGCGCGGGCGTTCGCCGAAAACGGGCGTGGTAGAAAGCACGCGCCCCGCGAAGACTCGCCCCCGAGGTGAGTGTCGTGATGTCGAACTGGTCCTATCGCTCGTACGAGAGCCCTGCCCTCATCGAACTGCTCGGCTCCCTGACCTGCGGCGACTTCGCCGCCAACGCTCAGCTCGTGGCCGTGGTCGCCGAGGTGGACCGGCGGCAGCTCTATCGTGGCAAGGGCTACGACTCGATGTACGCGTACTGCGTCCGCCACCTCGGCATGTCCGACGACGTGGCGTTCATGCGCATTCGCGTCGGGCGACTGTCGCGGCGCCTGCCGGTGATCCTCGATCTGCTCGCGGACGGGCGGCTGCGGTTGTCGGGGCTGATCCGGCTGGTGCCGCACTTGACGCGGGCGAACGCCCAGGAGCTGCTGGCCACAGCGAGCGGGCTCACGAACCGGGAGATCCGGGTGCTCGTGGCGGAGCGCTTCCCGAAGCCGGACGTGAAGACGGAGCTGCGGTCGTTGAGCGGTGAGGGCACCCCGCCGACCGCGGCCACCGCCACCGCCGCCAGTGCGATACAGGTGGGCGCGCCGACGGACGCTACTTCTCCGGCCGCACTCTTCCAGACAACGACAAGCGAACTGGGTTCGAACCCAGTTGTCCCATCGAATCCTGCCGATTCGGCCCCACTGATGGAGCCACTTCCGCCGCGCGCACGCGTCGAGCCGCTCGCGAAGGGTCGGTACGCGTTCCAGCTGACGGTCGACCAGGACTTCCATGACCTGCTTCGCTACGCGCAGGCACTGCTCGGACATGCGGTGCCGTCCGGCGCCGAGCTCGACGTGCTGAACCGCGCGCTCCGCTCGCTGGTCGATCAGTTGGAGCGCCGCATGTTCGGCGTCGGCGCGCGCCTGCGCAGCGTGAAGGATCCGAAGGACCCGCGATACACGTCGCCGGCCGACCGGTGCGAGGTGTTCGTGCGTGACGAAGGCGCGTGCACGTGGGTGAGCGACGACGGCCATCGCTGTGGTGCACGGACGCGGCTGCGGTTCCATCACAAGATCCCGTTCGCGAGGGGCGGCGACAATTCGGCCGCGAACCTGACGCTGCACTGTGCCCCGCACGACCGCCTCGAGGCCGAGCGCGCGTACGGCGTGGGGTTCATGCAGGGAAAGGTCGAGGCCGCGCGACAGAAGCGGGGCAAGCGCGGCAAGTCGGCGTCCGGCGCGAAACCAGTCGTGACCGGCAGCGAAGCAGCTCACGTCCTCGCCGCCGCGCGCAATGCTCGTTCACGCGGCAGGTCGCCCGCCGAAGTGCTCGGATCGAGAAGCGCCGCCGCCGAGGCCATGGGCGAACTCGATCGGCTACTGAACAGCGCCGAATGAAACCGCGAGCCGTCCGTGAGCGGCACGCGAACGCTCCACGGAGTGCCGAACTCTCGTCGCACACGCACGCGCGGGCCGATGGTGTGCTTCCGCCCACGCGAACGGCCCGCGACGGAGGCGCCGCGGGCCGTTCGAGGGCGGTGCGCGAGGTCAGTGCACGATCGACACGCGCACCATGCTCGCCTCGCGGCCCTGCACGAGACGCGCGAAGTAGAGCCCCGGCGCGAGCGAGCGCCCTTCGCTGAGCCGCACCACGTGCTCGCCCGCGCCCGACAGGGCATGCGCGTCCACGCGGCGCCCGGCCAGGTCGAGCAGCTCGACGCGCGCGTCGCCTTGCGGGCAGCGGCGCGGCAGTGGAGTACCACCGGCGCGCCGGGTTCGGCGCCGGCGCCGACAGCGCGAGCGCGCCCGCGCCGTGCGACGGCGCGCCCGAGACGAGCGGCGATTCCACGCGCGCCAGGCGGAGCCCGTTGCATTCGGACGCGTCGCGCGCCCACAGCACGTACGCTCGCCCGTCGCCGTCGCCGCGCGCGGCACGGGGCCGACCACGACCTTCGGGCGGGGCGATCGGGCACAGGCCGCCCTCCACCGGGCAGCACGACGCCACCGCCGCCACGTGACGGGCACGACGCCGTCACCGCGGAGCGGCGCCATGCGGATCTCGACTGCGCCACGCGGCCGTTCGCAGCGCCGACCTGCACCGCCGCTCGCGCCGTCGGGGCCGGCGGCGAACCGGCCCCCGGAGCTCGGCGCGGTGAAGACGGCATCGGTCGGCAGCGCCGATCCGCCGTGCAGGCCGGTGGGCGAAACGAACGCGCCCGTCGCGTCCACGTGCGCGCCCTGCACCACCGGCGTCGGCGATTCCACGGCCCAGAACGCGAACGTCCCGCCGGAGCCGTCCGCGAACGCCTGCAGTTGAACGCCCTCCGGCGCGCTGAGCAGCGTGGTGGCCCAGCCGCCGTCGTTCGGCAGGTCGGCGTCGAAGTGGAACGCGAGCACGTCCTGTCCGGAAGCTCCCGGCGTCTTGAAGACCGCGGTGGCCGACGTGCCGTGCGAGAGCAGGAACGCGTCGTTCGAACCGCTGAGGGGTTCGGTCACGAAAGCCTGCACCGAGTACACGCCGCCCCACGCGGAATCCAGCGAGCCGTTCGCGAGCACGTGGTAGAGGTCCACCGTGCCGGTCGCGGTGCTCGACACCAGCGCGAACGCGCCGCCCGCGCCGTCGCCCACGACCGCACTGGTTCCGAGGACGAAGTACTCCGCACTCAGCCGGCGGCCTTCCGCGGGCCAGCCCGGTGCGACGGTGCCGTTCGCGAGAAACCGCTGGACGAATGTGCCGCGGGCGGCCGGTGTGCTGCCGTAGAGCTGGCTCACCACCAACACGCCGCCGGCGCCGTCGGAGCCACAGGCCGGGTGGTGTCCGGCCTGGAGATACACGTTGTTGCTGAGAAGGACACCGGCCGCGGTCCACGTGGGATCCCACGAGCCGTCCGGCAGCTGGTGGAGCACGCGGAACGGTTCGACACTGGTGCCGAAATCGGCCTGCACGACCGCGAAGTAGCCGCCCGAGCCGTCGGGCGCGGGCAGGCTGAGCGACTCCCAGACGATGTAATCCCCCCAGATCAACGTACCGTCGGGGGCGACATGGCCGAGCACGACGTTGCGATGGGCCTGTCTCGTGTTGAGCGAACGGATGCCCACCACGCCACCGGGTTCGAGGTCGGCGTACGTGGGGCCGTACGAGTGCACGGTCGGGCCGACGGCGGTGCCCTCCGGCGCCCACGTGGCGTGCGCGATGGCCGGAAGTACGAGTGCGAGCAGGGCCGCCGACAGCAGGGCGAGCGGACGCGAGGACTTGCGGACATCGAGCATGAGGTTGCTCCCGCGATAGGGTGCCATCCGCCGCGGTCACGGGGGCTCCCGCGGAACGAGCGGGAGGATATCGCCGTCCCTTCGGGAATCAGCAGGCCATTTCCGCGATGGTGCCCCCGTCGGAGAGCCCGCCCGCCCCTACTTCGCCTGCGCCGCCACCTCGGCGAGCAGCGCCTTGTCGTCCGGGAAGAGACCCGCCTTCACGAGCCGCGGCACCAGCGGCGCCCAGCGCGGCTCCTTCGCGAACACCCTGCGCAGCAGCGCGAGGCCTTCGGGCTTCCGGCCGTTCGTCACCATGGAGAGCGCGGCCCAGAACTGCAGCTCCACCACGTCGGGCGCCAGCGCCATCGCGTCGGCGTACGCCTTCGCCGCCTCGGGCAGCTTCTTCTCGGCGGTGAAGGTGTCGCCCGCGTCCTCCAGGTTGTACGCGCGACGCAGGCGCAGCAGCCGGCGCAGTTCCTCGAGCGGCTGCGGGTGGTCCTCCACGCGGAGGTCCACCAGCTTGTCGTTCCATGGCTTGCCGCTCGACTGCGCCTTCACCACCAGGATCGCCGCGCTCTGCCGGCCGCGGATGTCGCCGCCGGCCTGCTCGGCGGCCTCGAGCGCCACCAGCAGCCGCTCGGCGAGGTCGCCCTTCGCCTGCTCGTAGGCGGTCTTCATCGCCGGCCACACGCTCGCGTTCGCCATCAGGTTCGCCTGACACGAGAACTGCGCGCCGGCCGCGTCGCCCGCGTCGGGGATGCACGCCGGGCCGGTGTACGTGGCCACGTTGCCGTGCGCGTCGACCATCGCCACCTGCCGGCCCTCGTGGTGCGCGTCGGAGCGCAGCAGCGAATCGAGCGCCTCGCGCGCCGTGAGCCCCTGCTTCATCAGCGCGAGCCCGTTCGGGCCGTAGTCCACCAGCACCAGCGACTGCGTGGCCACCGCGCCCACGCCGGCCTCCGCCCACGGCACCACGGGACCGACGCTGAAGTAGTGCGACTGCACGGCCACGCCGAGTTCGCCGGTGACGGAGTCCCGCGCCACGATCGAATACGTGTGCGCGAGCGGCGACGCGCCGTGGCGCGAGACGGCGGCGCCGGCCGGTGCGGCGAGCGCCGCGGCGAGGGCCAGCGCGGGGACGAACGTGCGAGCGGTCATGCGTGCCTCCTCCCGTGTGCGGCCGGGCTCGTTTCGAGGGTGTCGCGGCGCGCGCTCAGCGCACGCCGAGCTGTTCGCGCAGCCACACGTTCAGGCTGTCGTGCGCGGAGGCGGGATCCCAGCTGTCGTGGTTCGCCTCGGGGAACAGCGTCATGCGCGCGCCCTCGGGATCGAGTCCCAGCCGCACGCGGTTCTCGCGCACGCGCTGGATGATGCGCCGCGTGTCGCCCGGGTCCACGACGTCGTCGCGCAGCCCGTGGAACGCCCAGATCGGCATGCGCGCCAGGCGTGCGCCGATCGTGCTGCCGTGGCCGTAGCCGCACACCGGCGCGAGGCACACCCAGCGGTCGGGGTGCCGCGCGCCGAGGTGCCACGTGCCGTGGCCGCCCTGGGACATGCCGGTGAGCGCGATGCGCTTCGCGTCGACGTGGAACTCCCGCGTGGCTTCGTCGATCACCGCGAACACGAGCGGCTCGCACTCCTCCCATTCCGCGTCGGGCGTCGGCTTCTGCGGGAACACCACCACGAACGGCCATCGCTCCGGATGCGCCTTCAGCGCCGGCCCCAGCCCGACGAGCGTGGGCTTCTCGCCGTCGGCGCCGCACTCGCCCGAGCCGTGCAGGAACACGAGCGCCGGCCACGAGCGCCGTGCCGCGTGCCCCGGCGGCAGCCACACGGCGTAGCGGTGCGTGGCGCGATCCACGCGCACCTCGCGGAACACGAAGCGCCCCGTGTCGGGGGAGCCGCCCGAGGGCGGCGTGGACGACAGCGCGAGCGCGAACAGCGGCAGCAGCAACAGCGCGGAGCCCGCCATGGCGAATCCACCTCCGGAAAGACGACTGCGGCGCGATCGGATGCGATCGCGCCGCAGGGTGGCAGCGGGACGTGCGGCTGTCGAGTGCTACTGGACCACGGCCACGCGCGTCGTGCGCTCGGCCCCGGCCTGCTTCAGGCGCACGTGGTACACGCCCGGTGCGAGCGGCGCCGCGTCGCCGAAGCGCGCGGTGTGTTCGCCCGCGCCGCGCAGCACGCGCGACTCCACGCGCCGGCCGCTCACGTCGAACAGCGCCAGCTCGGCGGACGCGTCGGAGGGCAGCGCGCAGTGCACGGTGAACGCGCGCGACGCCGGGTTCGGCGACGGCGCACGCAGCGCGAGCGCCCCGCCGGCGAGCGGCGCGCCCACCTGCAGGTAGTCGTTCACGGCGTAGGCGTCGAGCTCGAGCGCGTCGGTGAAGCCCGGGATGGGATTGCCCGTCTTGCGGTCCCACGCCACGTAGGCCACGGGTCCCGACGGCGCCGCGGTTCCGTACCCGCCGAGCCCGGCCACGCTGCCGACCACGCCGGGCGGGCTCACGCGGCGCGCGATCGGGAACGCGGGGTGCTGCGTGCCGTTGGAGCGGCGGCCGGACAGGTACACGCTGCTGCCGCCGTCGCGCCGGTCGGTCCACGCCACCAGCAGTCCACCGGCGCCGTCGGATGCCGCTTCGAAGTTCCAGTGGCGCAGTCCGCCCGTCGTGACGGCGCTGCTCGTGACGGCCGGCGAGATCACGGCCTCGGGCGGCGTCAGCACCAGACCGGTCGCGGGCCATCCCGAAGCGAGCGTGCCGCCCGCCAGCACCAGCACGGCGCGCAGGTCGGCAGTGGCGCCGCCATCGGCGGTGTGCGCCCAGACGAGGTACGCGCCATCGGTGCCGGTCGGCACCAGCGTCGGCGACGTCGCGCCCGTCACGCTGATGTTCGCCGGGTTCAGGAAGCCGCCCGTCGCGGTGACGAGTCCCTCCACCATCGAGCCGTCGTTGTACAGCGAAGGGGCGGGGGCATCGATCCAGCCGGTGATGGCGCGGTTCGAGAGCGCCGTGTAGAGCCCCGGGAGCGGCGCGTTCTGCAGCGCGCTGCTGCTGAGCAGTTCGGGGAAGTTCGTGACGCGCGTACCGGTCGCGTCGTAGCGCGTGACGTACAGCGACAGGTCGGAGTCGTAGAACATCGCGTACAGCCCGCCCGCGCCGTCGTCGCACACCGCGATGCCGTCGGGCCACGGCAGCGAGCCGAGCTTGCGGCCGCCGGCCGGCCAGCCGGGCGCGAGCGCGCCGGTGGCGGTGACGCGGTTGATCCACGTGCCGCTCGGCACCGTGCGCGTCCAGATCACCGCGCAGCCGCCGTCGGACAGCGTCGCACAGCGGATGGAGAGGATGCCGCCGGCCGCCGTGTAACCCACCGACACGCGCTTGCCGAACACCGGGAACGGCGCCTGCGTCGGCACGCGCACCACGTGCACGCCGAGCGAGTCGGTCGTGGTGAACGCCGCCACGTACATGGCGCTGGCCGCGATCGGGGACGCATCCAGCGCGCCGGCGGAGAAGCCGTAGTTGCCGAACTCCGTCTCGTTCGTGTCGCCGTAGTCGGTGTGCACCGCCTTGATCCAGGGAAACGTCTGCGTGCCGCCGCCGTGGAACATCCACGCGACGTCCACGCCGCCGGCGTTCGTCCACACCCTCGCGAGCGTGTGTTCGTAGGCGGGACCACCGAGCGTCCACGCGGAGGCGTGGGGGGCCGAGCAGGCGAGCGCGAGGAGCGCGAAGCCTGCGGTGACACAGCGGAAGACACGGGGGGGCGTGCGGGACATGGGGCGGCTCCTCTGTGGCCGTGGATCGCAGGGACGGAAAGCGCGGAGCAAGCGGGCAACAGGATAGGCCGCGGCCCACTCCGGCCACACGGGAAAACGTCGTGTGACACGTTCGCGGCGCCCCGCGAGGGCGTCGCCCGAGCGCCGCGGCCGGTCGTCGCGTGGAGGCAGGCGGCCTCCAGCGGCGCCGGAACCCGTTGAGGGGCAGTGCGGCGCGGCAGCGGGGCATGCGGCAACGCCGCCGTGGTTCGCCCGGGCGCGACCTGGTTCACCCGGGTGAAAGCCGCGTCGGCCCGGCCCGGAAGGCGCTCCGCTCCCCCGGCGGCGGAGACGGCGACGCCCGCGAGGTCGAGCCTCGCGGGCGTGAGGGCGTCCCGAATGGACGGCCGTTCGCCGAAACCGTCACGACGCCACGGGCGTGACCTCCCCGGTGTCCAGGTCCACGAGGAACGTGTGCACGCCGTTCACCACCAGTCGCGCCAGGTGCGTGCCGTCGAAGTGCGCCGTGGCCGTGGCCTGCCAGTGCACGTGCTTCGAGCCCGAGCCGGACGTGAAGTCCTTGTCGACGCTCACGCTCCACTGGATGGAGCCCGACGCCGGGTACGGGTGCGACGCGAACGGCTTGTTGCGGATCACGTCCACGAGCGTGCCGGTGCACAGCGAGCGGTAGTGCGCGCTCAGCGTGTCGGTGACCACGCTCAGCTCGAGCGAGTCGCTGCGCGAGCCGTTCGTGGACGTGGAATCCCACGTCGAGCCGAGGCCGCGCATGTCGAGCAGCGAGCGGCTGCCCAGCATCACGCTGCCGACCGGGTCGCTCCATGCTCCGTGCAGCCACGACGACGCGTTCATGCGGTACGTGGTCACGGAGTCCGGCACCGCCTGCTCGTTGCCCGCCGCGTCGTACACGTGCGCCGACACCTGCCACACGATGCCGTCGCCGCTGATGGTGGTGTCGAGCATGGCGGGTTGCGCGGCGCGCAGCGGCGCCTCGGCGCGTGACCACGGCTGCGTGGTGGACATCACCACGGGCACGTTCGAGCCCAGCATCATGGTGAGCGAGAGCTGCTGCGCGACCTCGTACGCCTGGCTGGCGTTGAGCGGCGTGGTCGACGGCGAGTTGAGCCGGGACGAGCCGCAACCGGTGAGCGCGGCCAGCAGCGCGACGGCGGCGGCGAATCGTGCAAGGTGCATGGGGCGCATGCGCATTCTCTCCGTTCCGTGTGGATCCCGCGGCCGCAACTCGTCGCGGCGCAACGGGCGCTCGGCTACGCGGACGAGAAAGCGCAAGCGCGGTGCCAGCGGCGGTGGGGAGCGCGGGGGCCGGCCGTGCGGGCCGTCGTGCTCGCCGAGGCGTGCCGGCGCGTGCGGCAGCGCGATCCGCACCCGCGCACCACCGCGCGGGCGGGCGCAGGCGCCGGCCGCCCGCGCGAAAGGGATCCGATCGCGTGCGCACGCGCGGGCGGCTCACGTCTCCGTCTC
>JBGAMH010000150.1:0-11616 GCA_044223135.1 Candidatus Eiseniibacteriota bacterium
CAGTCGCGCGCCTGCCTTCGCCGTGGTGATGCCTTCGACCGCGATGCGCATGGGTCTCCCTTACTGGTCGACGGCCGTCGCGGCCATCACTTCGTCCACGCCCACCGCGTGCAGGCAGCGGTAGCCGATCGCGCACGTGCGCCGGAAGCACGGCGAGCACACGGGCGGATGCTGCACCACGCGCACGCGATCGCCGATCGGCGCGGTCCACGCGCTGCTCGTGGAACCGAACACCGTCACCGTGCGCGCGCCCACCGCGCCGGCCAGGTGCGCGAGGCCCGAGTCGTTGCACACGACGACCTCGGCGAGCGCGCAGAGCGCCGCCTGCTCGGCGAGCGTCGTCGCGCCGGCGAACGATCGCGCGCCGGCGCCGGCAGCCGCCACCACCGCGTCGCACGCCTCGCGGTCGGCCGCGGTACCGCACACGAGCACCGCGAGGCCGGTCCCCGCGAGCCGCCGCGCGGTCTCCGCGAAGCGCTCCGCGGGCCAGCGCTTGGCCGGGCCGTAGATCGCGCCGGGCGCGAGCACGGCGAACGGGACCGCACCCGCGTGGCGGCGCGCCGCCTCGCGCGCGTCCTCCGGCACGGGGAGCGCCCTCCACACCCCCTCGCCCGCGCCGAGTCGAGCTCCCAGCGACAGGTACTCCCGGCCCAGGTGCTCGTCGCCCCGCGCCCCCCGGTCGACCGCGTCGGTCAGCAGCAGGTCGCGTGCGTCGCCCCGGAAGCCGATCCGCCGCCTGCACCTCGCGCGCCACGCGAACCAGGCGCTGGAAAACGATGGCGGACAGAGGATCGCCGCGTCGGCGGGTTCCCGGCGCATGGCCTCCAGCGCCCCGTCCGGGGCCGGCCACGGCAGCGCGACGTCCCACGCCCCGTCGGCCGCCAGCAGGCCCAGCAGGCCCGCCGGGCCGCAGGCGGTGATCCGGGCCGCCGGCTGCGCGGCGCGCAGCGCCAGCAGCAGCGGGCGCGCCATGAGCGCATCCCCGAGCCAGTTCGGCAACCGGACGAGGATGCGCTCCACCGTCACGCCCCGGGCCTCAGTACGAGCGCGCGAACAACGCCACGCGGTGCCCCGGGCGCTCCAGCGCACCGAAGCGCGACAGGTCCATGGGCGTGCAGCGCAGCGTGGCGCCGGTCTTTTCCTTCACCTCGGCCTCGAACGCGGCCGAGCCGTCCCACGGCACGGCCACGAAGCCGCGCCGGTCGGCGCCGAAGTGCGCGAGCACCGCGGCCTTGTCCTCGGCCAGCACGGTGTTCGCGTCGCGGAAGTCCTTCGCCTGCTGGAACAGCGACGCCTGCACCTCGGCGAGCAGCGCCGGCAGCCGCTCGGCGAGCGACGCGAGCGGGATCGACTCCTTGAGCCGCTGGTCGCGGCGCACGCTCATGACCGCCGCGTTCGCCACGTCCTTCGGCCCCACCTCGAGCCGCACCGGCACACCGCGCATCTCGTACTCGTTGTACTTCCAGCCCGGCGTGTACTGGTCGCGGTCGTCCACGTGCAGCCGCACCTTGCCGCCCACGGCCTCACGCACCTTCGCCACGAACTCCAGCACCTGCGCGCGGTCTTCGTCCTTGCGCCAGATCGGCACCACCACCGCCTGGATCGGCGCCACGTTCGGCGGCAGCCGCAGGCCCTGGTCGTCGCCGTGCGTCATGACGATCGCGCCGATCAGGCGCGTCGACACACCCCACGAGGTCTGCCACACGTACTGGCGCTTGCCCGCCTCGTCCTGGTACGTGATGTCGAACACCTTCGCGAAGTGCTGGCCCAGGTGGTGCGACGTGCCCGCCTGCAGCGCCTTGCCGTCCTTCATCAGCGCTTCGATCGTGTACGTGTCCTCGGCGCCGGCGAATCGTTCGGCGTCGCTCTTCTTGCCGGCGTACACCGGGATCGCCAGCTCGTTCTCCACGAAGTCGCGGTAGACCTCGAGCATGCGCAGCACTTCTTCGCGCGCCTCCGGCTCGTTCGCGTGCGCCGTGTGCCCTTCCTGCCACAGGAACTCCGCCGTGCGCAGGAACAGCCGCGTGACCTTCTCCCAGCGCATGACGTTGCACCACTGGTTCAGCAGCACCGGCAGGTCGCGGTAGCTCTCGATCCACTTGGAGTACATGTGGCCGATGATCGCCTCGCTCGTCGGGCGGATCGCGTAGCGCTCCTCGAGCTTCTCGCGCCCTCCCTCGGTGACCCACGCGCACTCCGGCGCGAAGCCCTCCACGTGGTCGGCCTCGAGCTGCAGCAGCGATTCCGGGATCAGCAGCGGGAAGTACGCGTTCTGGTGCCCGGTCGCCTTGATGCGGCGGTCGAGCAGGCCCTGCATGTTCTCCCACAGGCCGTAGCCGTACGGTCGGATCACCATGGACCCGCGCACCGGCGAGTAGTCCGCCAGCTGCGCCTTGCGCACCACTTCGTTGTACCAGCGCGAGAAGTCGTCGGACTGGTCGGTGAGGTCCTCGACGAACTGCTTCCTGGCCTGTGTGTCGCTCACGTTCGACTCCGGAGGCTGCGGGCCGCCCAGCGGGCGTGGTGGTGAAAGGGAGCGCGCAGTCTAGCCCGGACGGTTCGCCGCTCGCCACCCGCGCCGGGGCTTTCGCGGGACACCCGGGCCGGCCCGCGGGGTACGACGCGCATGCGCCCACTCCCGCTGCTGCTCGCCGCCCTGACGCTCGCCTTCGCCTCGCCTGCCCGCGCCATCGACCCGTGGGGGTCCGCCGGCACGGGCGACGGCCAGTTCGCGTCCCCCACGGGCATCACCTGCGACTCGCAGGGCCGCGTGCTCGTGATGGACACGAACAACCGCCGCGTGCAGCGCTTCACGCGCGAGGGCGCGTTCCTGGGTGCTTGGGGGTCGCCGGGCTCCGGGCCCGGGCAGTTCGCGCAGGCGGAGTTCCTCGCCGTGGGCGCGGGCGACACGGTGTACGTGGCGGACTACCTCAACTACCGCGTGCAGGTGTTCACGCCCGACGGCGTCTACGTTCGCGAGTGGGGCGCGCAGGGCTCCGGGCCGGGCCAGCTCGACCGGCCCTTCGGCATCGCGATCGCGCCCGACGGCCGCGTGTACGTCAGCGAGACGATGAACCACCGCGTGCAGGTGTTCGATCCGTTCGGGACGCCGCTCGGCACGTTCGGCGACACGGGCGCGGACCCGCTCGCCACGCCCGCCGGGCTCGCGATCACGCGCAGTGGCGAAGTGCTCGTGGCGGACTACGTCGCGCAGCGCATCCGCCGCTACACGCTCGACGGCACGCCGCTCGGCAGCTTCGGCCAGCCGGGCGCCGGCATCGGCGACCTCGGCTACCCGGTGGCCCTGGCGATCGTCGGGGACGGGCCGCTGTTCGTGACCGAGGCCGGCAACGCGCGCGTGACGCGGTTCGATGCGCCGGGCGGCACGGCCACGATCGCGCGCTCGGGCCTCGCCACGCCGTTCGGCGTGGCGCTGAACGGGCTCGGCGACGTGTACGTGGTCGAGACCGGCGCGAACCGCGTGACGCCGTTCGTGGACGCGAGCACGCCCACGTCGGTCACCACGTGGGGCGCGCTCAAGCACCGCTTCCGATGAGGCGTCAGCGGCTCACGATCCACCTGCGCTGCCTCGGGCCGTCCGCGGTGAGCGGTCCGCTCCGCGCCCGGTCGGATGCCGGAACGCTCGCAGAACGCCCCGCGGCCCCACCACGCACGGATCGGCGCGGGGCCCACGCGGCTCACCCGAGCGGGGCCTCGCGCTGGAGGCACGCCGCGAGCGCCGCGTGCACCTGCTCGGCCGTGATCTCGCGCATGCAGCGGAAGTGGCCGCGCGGGCAGGTGTCGCGGCCGTGCAGCGTGCAGGGCTGGCAGGGCTCGTTCCGGCACAGCACCTCGTGCCCCTCGCCCGCCGGCGCGAAGCCCAGCACCGGCGACGTGCTGCCGAACACCGCCACCACGCGGCGGCCGCGCGCCGCGGCCAGGTGCATGAGCCCCGAGTCGTTGGACACCACGCCGCGCGCGAGCCCGAGCAGCGCCGCCACGCGGTCGAGCGGCTCCTGCACCCAGCGCGACGCGGGGTCCGCCTCGACCGCCGCCGACAGCGCCGGCAGCGCGCGACGTTCGGCCGCCGTCGAGAACCAGAGCCGCGCCCGGCCCTCGGCCGCCAGCCCCTGGTCGAGCGCCCGCCAGTGCGCCTCGGGCCACTGCTTCGTGGCGTGGCGCGCCCCCGGGCACAGCGCCACGGGCGCGCCCGGCAGGGCCTGCGCGGCGAGCCACTCGCGCGCCCAGCGCTCGGCGCCCTCGCCCGCGTGCACGACCGGCGCCCCCTCCGGCGCCAGCCCCAGCGGCGCGATGGCTTCGCCGTAGCGTTCGACGGCGTTCGGAACGGGCGGCGGTGCGGTCCAGCGCGCATGCACCCAGCGGGCGCGGCGCAGCCGGTACGAGGAGGCGCGCAGCACGGGCGCCTTCTGGCGGAACGTCAGCACGCGCGTGCGGCTGTTGCCGTGCAGGTCCACGATCAGGTCGCAGGACTCCAGTTCGGCACTCATCGACACCAGGTCCTCGATGCGGCGTGCGTCCTTCTCGAGTTCGCGCACGTGGTCCACGCGCGGATCGTGCGCGAGCAACGCGGCGTACTCCTCCTTGACCCAGAAGTGCAGCTTCGCCTCCGGCCACGCGCGCCGCAGGGCCGCCACCACGGGCAGCGTCAGCACCACGTCGCCGAGCGACGACAGCCGCAGCACGGCGATGCGCCGGAAACCGCCCTCCGGCACCGCCAGCGGTCTCACGTGCGGCGCCATGGTCAGTCCCGGAACTGCAGGTCGTGCAGCCGGCGGTAGACGCCGCCCAGCGCGAGCAGCTCGTCGTGCCGCCCGGTCTCCACGATGCGCCCGCGTTCGAGCACGGCGATCCGGTCGGCGTGCTGCACCGTGGACAGCCGGTGCGCAATCACGAGCACCGTCCGGTCCTTCATCAGGCGCTCGAGCGCGTCCTGCACCAGCCGCTCGCTCTCGGTGTCGAGCGCCGACGTGGCCTCGTCCAGCAGCAGGATCGGCGGGTTCTTGAGCAGCGCGCGCGCGATCGCGAGGCGCTGGCGCTCGCCGCCCGACAGCCGCACGCCGCGGTCTCCGATCACGGTGTCGTAGCCGGCCGGCAAGCGCGCCACGAACGGGTGCGCGTTCGCGGCTTCCGCCGCGCGGCGCACGTCGTCCTCGCTCGCGTCGGCGCGTCCGTAGGCGATGTTCCCGCGCACGGTGTCGTGGAACAGGATCGTCTCCTGCGTGACGATGCCGAGCTGCGCGCGCAGCGACGCCATGGTGACGTCACGCAGGTCGACCCCGTCCACGGTGATGCGGCCGCCCGTGGGATCGTAGAAGCGCGCGAGCAAGTCCATGGTCGTGCTCTTGCCGGAGCCCGACGACCCGACCAGCGCCACCACCTCGCCCCGCTTCACGTCCAGGGCGACCTCCTCCAGCACCGGCTGGCCGGGCTCGTAGGCGAACGACACGCGCTCGTAGCGGATCACGTCGCGGAACGCGGGCAGCGCCCCGGCGCCGGGGCGGTCCGTGATCGTGGCCTTCGTGTCGAGCAGGCCGAACACGCGCTCGGCCGCGCCCAGCCCCTGCGCGATCGTGGAGCCCACTTCCGACAGGCTCTTGACCGGCGACAGCGTGGCGAGCAGCGCGCTCACGAACATGAAGAACCGGTCGGGCGGCAGCGTGCGGTGTTCGAAGATCTCGCGCGCGCCCATCCACGCGATCGCCACGGCGACCAGGATGATGCCGTACTCGCTGAGCGGCCGCGCCGCGGCCGACACCCGCCGCAGCCGCACGAACGCGCGGTAGTAGCCCGTGTTCGCGCGCTCGAACCGCTCCTCCTCGAAGTGCTCCATGCCGAACGCCTTCACCACGCGGGCGCCGAACAGGGCTTCCTGCAGGATGCCGGTGAGCTCGGCCATGCGCTGCTGCGCGGTGCCCGAACGCTTGCGCATCTTGCGCCCGATCGCCGCGAGCGCGAACCCCACGGGCGGCACCACCAGCACCGAGAACAGCGCCAGCTTCCACGACGCCGCGAACACCAGCACCAGGCAGCCGATCAGCGACAGGCCGTCCTTGACGAGGTTGCTGATGCCGGCCGCGAGCGCGCCGCGCAGCGCCTCGACGTCGCTCGTGAGCCGCGACATGAGCGCCCCCTGGCGCTCGCCGTGGTGGAACGACAGCGGCAGGGCCTGCAGGTGGGCGAACAGCCGCCGGCGCGCGTCGCGCATCGCCGCCTGCTCCACCGACACCGTCAGGTACGAGGCCGTGTAGTCCGCGAGGTTCTTGACGAAGAACAGGCCCAGGATCACCAGGCACAGCCGCTCGAACACCACGAGCGGCCGCGCGCCGCTCAGCAGGGGGTCGAGCACGCCGCGCACGGCGCCGATCAGCCCGCCCGCCGCGCCGGTGGCGCCCGGCAGCTCGGGGATCGCCGACACCGACGCGGCGTCGCCGCCCACGGTGGCGAACAGCACGCGCAGGAACGGGGAGATCAGCGTCAGCGCGAGCGTCGCGCTCGCCGAGTACACCACCATGAACAGGAGTGCGACCACGAGCCGGCCGCGGTACGGGCGCAGCAGGCCGATCCACGCCCTCGCCGAGCAGGGCCGGCAGGTCGTCGACGCCGTCGAAGTCGTCGATCGAATCCTCGGGCAGCGCGCTCAGCTGGCCGCTCTCCACGAGGTCGAACACGATCCGGCCCACGTCGCGCGACGTGCGCACGCCCCACTCTCGGAACACCATCGGGGCCATGACGCCGAACTCCTCGCGCGCGAGCTTCACGGCGAACTCCAGCAGCTCCTGCCCCGACAGGTGCCGGCGCACCGGGTCGGCGCGGCGTTCCTCGGGCAGGTGCATGGCCGCGGCCTGCAGCGTCGCCGCGACGAATCCGTACGCCTCGGGCGCGTACCGCGCGTCGCGGCGGCGGATCGCGTGCACCGCGTCCCAGAAGGTCAGGGTCGAGCTCACCGGAAGGACTCCATCGCGGCGACTATAGGCGGGGCGGCGAAGCGGCCACAAGCGCGCGCTCGGCGCGTTCGTCGCGCTGCAGCCGCACGCGCCGCTTGGCCCACGCGGCGACGCTGCGCGGGTGGTCGAGGTTGTAGTGCAGGCCGCGGCTCTCGCGGCGCGCCTGCGCGCACGCCACGATCAGGCTGCCCACGAGCGCGATGTTGCGCAGTTCGATCAGGTCGGGCGCCAGCCGCTGCCGGCGGTAGTCGCGCTCGATCTCCTCGCGCAGCAGGTGCAGCCGGCGCGCGGCGAAAGCCAGGCGCTCGTCCGTGCGCACGATGCCCACGAGGTCCCACATCACGCGCCGCACGGTCTCCCAGTTGTGGTCCGCCACCACCTGCTCCTGCGGCGGGTGCGTGCCCTCCGACCGCCACGCCTGCGGCCGCGGCGCGCGCGGCACGCGCGCGAGCCGGCGGCGGATCTCGTCGGCCGCGTGGTACGCCCCGACGAGCGCCTCGAGCAGCGAGTTGCTGGCGAGCCGGTTCGCGCCGTGCAGTCCCGTGCACGCCACCTCGCCGATCGCGAGCAGGCCGTCGACGTCGGTGCGGCCCGCGAGCGTGGCGCGCACGCCGCCGCACATGTAGTGCGCGGCGGGCACCACCGGGATCGGTTCGCGCGTCATGTCGATGCCGATGTCGCGCAGCGTGGCGTCGATGTTCGGGAAGCGCTTGCGCACCTGCGCCGCCTTTTCGTGGCTGATGTCCAGCCACACGTGCGAGTCGCCGCGTCGCTTCATCTCGCGGTCGATCGCGCGGGCCACCACGTCGCGCGGCGCCAGCTCGGCGAGCCGGTGGTAGCGCGGCATGAAGCGCTGCCCGTCGAGCGTGCGCAGCACCGCGCCCTCGCCGCGCACGGCCTCGCTGATCAGGAAGTTCCGCACCCTCGGGTGGTACAGGCACGTCGGGTGGAACTGCACGAACTCCATGCTCTCCACCGTCGCGCCGGCGCGGTACGCCATCGCCACGCCGTCGCCCGTGGCGACGTCGGGGTTGGTCGTGTACAGGTAGACCTTGCCGCAGCCGCCCGTGGCGAGCGCGGTCGCGCGCGCGACGAACGGCCGGATGCGCCCCGTGGCCGGGTCGAGCACGTACGCGCCCCAGCAGGCGTCGCGGCCCTTCGGCCGCCGGCCCTCCAGGCGCGAGCCCAGGATGAGGTCCACCGCGAGGTGGTCTTCCATCAGCCGGATCCGCGGGTGCGCGCGCACGCGCGCGATCAGCGCCTGCTCGATGGCGCGGCCGGTGAAGTCGCTGGCGTGCACGATGCGCCGGCGCGAGTGGCCGCCCTCGCGGCCCAGCTCGTAGCCGCGCGGGCCGCGGTTGAAGCCCACGCCGAGCGCGTCCAGTTCGCGCACGCGCTCGGGCGCCTCGGCGACGATCGCGCGCACCACGCCGCGGTCGCACATGCCGGCGCCGGCGCGCAGGGTGTCGCGCACGTGGCTGCGCATGTCGTCGCCGCGCCCGAACACGGCGGCGATGCCGCCCTGCGCCCAGTTCGTGTTCGAGTCGTCGGCGCGCTTCTTGGTGACCACCAGCACCTGCCCGTACTCGGCCGCGTGCAGCGCCAGCATCAGCCCGGCGATGCCGCTGCCCAGGATCAGGACGTCGGTCTCTTCCAAGGCTCCTCCCCGTGGATCACCCAGCGCTCGACCGCTTCGCCCCCGGCGAGCCATCGCCATCGCACGTGCAGCACGGCCGCCGCCTCCGGCGCGGCGTCGAGGGGCGCGGGCCAGCGTACGGCATCCTTCGCGGTCAGCAACAACGTGGCGCCGGCGGCGGCGGCCCGCGCGCGCTCGCGGTCGGCCTCGGCCGCCGAGAACCAGTGGTGGTCGCGGTACGCCGCGGCCGTCACCGGCGCGAAGCCCGCCTCCCGCGCGCTCGCCTCCACCGCGGCCGGGTTGCCCGTGGCCGTGACCACGTGCGCCGCCCCGCGGGCGCCGCGCGCCGCGCCCGCGAGCGTGGTGACCCCCGCGACCTCGTGCCGCCCGGCCGCGAACAGCGCCCCCGGCGCCCAGCGGCGGTACGACTCGATCGCCGCCGCCGCGTCGACGTCGGCCGGCACGCGCGAGAGCACCACGACATGCGCGCGCTGCAGCGCCCGGCGCGGCTCGCGCAGGCGGCCCGCCGGCAGCAGCCGGCCGCCGCCCCACGGGTCGAGCGCGTCCAGCAGCACCACGTCGAGGTCGCGCGCCAGCGCCCAGTGCGAGAAGCCGTCGTCCACCAGCACCAGCGGCACGCCGTCCGCCGCCGCCGCCGCCGCGAGGTCGCGCTTGGAGCGGCCCGCGTACACGCGTCCCTCGCGGGTGTGCTCCTCGTCGCCCTCGCCCTGCGGCCCCGGCCGGTAGCGCCGGCACACCACCGCCGCGCGCACGCCGGCTTCGGCCGCCCGCTGGGCGAGGTGCAGCGCGAGCGTGGTCTTGCCGGCGCCGCCCACCGTGAGGTTGCCGAGGCTCACCACGCGCGCGGGCACGCGCGTCGGCGTGCGCCAGCCGCGCGCGTACGCGCCGCGACGGAGTTCCCACGCCGCGCCCATCAGCGCCGCGGCCGCACGCCCGAGCGGGCCGTTCACGACGCCGGCCACAGCTTCAGCTCCTCCAGGGCGTTCGCCGCGCGCGCCGCCGAACCGCGCTCCGCCGCGGCCGCAGCGAGCGCCGCGCGCGCGTTCGCCTGCCGCAGCGACGCGTCGCCGAGCAGCGCGCGCAGTGCCGCCGTCAGCGGGTCGCCGCCCGCGGCGATCCACACGCCGTTCGCCCGTTCGAGCGCCTGCACCGCCTCCGCCTGCGACGCGTGGTGCGGGCCCATCACCACGGCACAGCCGACCGCCGCGGCCTCGAGCGGGTTGTGCCCGCCCCACGGGCACAGGCTGCCGCCCACGAACGCCACGTCCGCCGCCGCGTAGTAGCCGGCGAGCACGCCCGGCCGGCCATCCCAGCGCCACGCGCCCCCCGCCGGCGCGCCGCCGTCCGGGGCGGCTCCCACCCGCAGCGACGACGCCTCGGCGCGCAGCTCGGGCTCGGCGCGCTCGTGCCGCGGCACCGCGACCACCTGCCAGGCATCGCGCAGTGCCGCGGGCAGAGCGTTCCACGCCTCCGCCAGCATCCGCGGCTCCCCGGGCCGCACGCTGCCCAGCACGAGCAGCGGCCGTGCCGGGTCCAGCCCGAGCGCGGCGCGCGCCGCGGCCCGGTCGGCCGGCGGCGACGGCAGCCCGTCGCTCTTCAGGTTGCCCACCACGCGCGTGCGCTCCGGCCGCGCGCCGATCGCGAGCCAGCGACGCTCGTCCTCCGCGCTCTGGCACAGCACCGCGTCGAGACCGGCCACGAGCGAGCGCATCTCGCCTCCGAGCGAGGCGTAGCGCCTCGCCGAGCGCTCGGACAGCCGCGCGCTCACCACCGCCACGGGGATCCGCTCGCGGCGCGCGCGCAGCAGCCAGTGCGGCCACAGCTCGGTCTCGATCAGGAACACGCGCTCGGGCTCCACGCCGCGCAGGAACCGGCGCGCGGCCTGCGGCGCGTCGATCGGCGCCAGCGCCACGGGCCGGCCGAGTTCGGCGAGCCGCGCACGACCGGTACGCGTGGTGGCGGTGAGCACGAAGCGCGCGCCGGGCGCGCGGCGCTCGAGCTCGCGCAGCAGCGGCGGCACCGCGCGCGCCTCGCCGAGCGACGCCGCGTGCACCCACGCGTGGCAGCCGCCCGCGAGCGTGAACTCGCCCATGCGCTCGCTCCACAGCGGTCGCTCGTGCGGCGAGGCGAACACGCGCGCCGACGGCGCCACGGCGCCGAGCAGCGGCGCGAGCACGCGGTAGGCGTTCCAGGCCAGCCTCACGCGCCCTCCCCCGCGCGGCCGCGCACCTCGGCGGTCACGTCGCGCAGCGCCTGCTCCACCTGCACGCGCGCGGCCTCGAACGCCTCGCCCTGCAGGTCGCGCGCGAGCGTGATCGGCGCACCGTGCGTGATGCTCACGCGCGCGAACGGCTTCGGCGCGCGGAAGCGGTCCCACGAGCGTGCCACCCACGCGCGGTCGGCCGACGTGCCGATCGGCACCACGCGCCGGCCGAGCCGCGTCGCCAGGTAGACGACGCCGTCCTTCGCCTGTTCGGCCGGCCCGCGCGGGCCGTCCGGCGTCACCGCGAGCTGCGCGCCGCGGCCGGCCCACGCCACCATCTCGCGCAGGCCCGCTTCGCCGCCGCGCGTGCTGGATCCGCGGGCGGTCACGAAGCCGAGCGCCTCGATCACGCGTGTCACCAGCTCGCCGTCGCGGTGCCGGCTCACGAGCACCGCGATGCCCTCGCCGCGGTGCGTGAACGCCAGCGGCAGCAGCCGTGAGTGCCAGAAGCAGTAGACGAACCGTTCACCCGTGGCCACGGCCGCGTCGTACTCGGGCGCGTTGCGCTCGTCGATGCGCCACGTGCGGCCCACGCCGCGCAGCACGGTCGCCGCCGAGCCGGCCGCCAGCGGCAGCCACCACGGGTAGCGCGCGTCGCTCACGCGAGACGCTCCGCCACGGCCTCGGCCGCGCGCGCCGACGCGCCGGGGCCGCCGAGGCGCTCACGCACCACGGCCAGCGCCTCGCGGCGCGCGGCGAGCGCCGCGGGGTCCGCGAGCCACGCGAGCAGC
>JBGAMH010000151.1:0-11571 GCA_044223135.1 Candidatus Eiseniibacteriota bacterium
CTGTAACCAAGAATTGCCTTGAGCCGGGCCCACCGCGTACCGACAATCAGTTACGCGATGGTCGAGGTCGAAGAGCCGCGAGGAACGGTCCTTGCCACTCTTCGTACCGGATGCCGGACCGAGATCCGGCTCCTCGACACGCAGCAGGAACCCCTCCGTCGGTTAGTAAAGCGTCGGGCCCAGCGAGGCCCCTGCTGACGGGACGGGCCGGATCCAGTTGGGAGCGGCACAAGCGCCGCCGACGAAGGAGCCTTCCTGCTCGAACATGTGGCGGGCCAAAGCAAGCTCGCCCACAGCGGATCGCCCGGCGACAGCCGGGCGTTTTCGTTTCCGGACGCTCGCTCCTGAGCGCCGCGCGCCGGATCGACCGCCCCGCGCCCGCCCTGCGGGTTCGGGGCGGTGCGTGTTTCTGCCCGGCGCCGCGCGCGTTTGCCTCGCTCCCGGGCCTCCGGCCACAATCGCCGCCCCATGCGAACGCTCCGACTCGGCCTCGCCCAGATCAACGCCACCGTCGGCGACCTGGATGGCAACTTCGACCGCATCGTGGCCGCCATCGAGCGCGCCCGCGCCCTCGGCGTGGACGTGCTCGCGCTGCCCGAACTGGCCCTGCTCGGCTACCCGCCCGAGGACCTGCTGCTGAAGCCCTCGTTCATCGAGCGCGCCATCGAGCGCACGCACGAGCTGGCGCCGCACAGCAGGGGCCTGACGGTGGTGGTGGGCACGGTGGAGCGCGACGTGGACCTGTACAACGTCGCGGCCATCCTGCACGACGGCGCGTTCGCCGGCACCGCGCGCAAACGCTCGCTGCCCAACTACGGCGTGTTCGACGAGAACCGCTACTTCATGTCGGAGCCGCGCACGAAGGTGTTCGAGCGCGACGGCGCGGTGTTCGGCGTCAACATCTGCGAGGACATCTGGGTGGGCGGCGGCGCCGTGGAGGACCAGGTCGTGCGCGGCGGCGCGGAGATCGTGCTGAACCTGTCGGCCTCGCCCTATCACCACGGCAAGACCGACCAGCGCCGCCGCATGATCGCCACGCGCGCGTCGGACCACCTGGCCATCGTCGGGTTCGTGAACCTGGTGGGCGGACAGGACGAGGTGGTGTACGACGGTGCGAGCCTGATCGTGAACGAGCAGGGCGAGACCGTGGCCGAGGGGGCCATGTTCGAGGACGACCTCGTGGTGGCCGACCTCGACCTGGACGAGGTGTTCAATGCGCGCCTGCACGACACGCGGCTGCGCAAGGAACGCGCGATGTCCGAGGGCGCGCCGGTGCCGCGCGTGAGGCTTGCGCCGATCGCCGCTCCCGCCGCCAAGCCGGCGCTGCCCGCCGCGCGACGGCCCGCGCCGCTCGACCCGTACGCCGAGATCTACCGCGCGCTCGTCACCGGCACGCGCGACTACGTGCGCAAGACCGGCTTCGACACGGTGGTGATCGGCCTGTCGGGCGGCATCGACTCGGCGCTGACCGCCTGCATCGCCGCCGACGCACTGGGCGCGGAGCACGTGGTGGGCGTGTCGATGCCCTCCGTGTACACGAGCAACGACTCGCAGCGTGACGCGGAGTCGCTGGCGAAGAATCTCGGCCTCCGCTTCATGACGATCGCCATCCGCGACGTGTTCGACGCGTACGCGAAGGCGCTGGCGCCGGCGTTCGAGGGCCGCAAGCCCGACATCACCGAGGAGAACCTGCAGGCCCGCATCCGCGGCAACTACCTGATGGGCCTGTCGAACAAGTTCGGCTGGATGGTGCTCACCACCGGCAACAAGAGCGAGACGAGCGTGGGCTACAGCACGCTCTACGGCGACACCGCCGGCGGCTTCGCCGTGCTGAAGGACGTGTACAAGACCGAGGTGTACGCGCTCGCGCGCTGGCGCAACACGCAGGGCCCGGCGATCCCGGAGTTCACGCTGACGCGCGCGCCGAGCGCCGAGCTGCGTCCCGACCAGACCGACCAGGACTCGCTGCCGCCGTACGACGTGCTCGACGCGATTCTCGAGTTGTACGTGGAGGAGGACCGCTCGATCGCCGAGATCGCCAAGCTCGGCCACGACGAAGCGGTGGTGCGGCGCGTGGCGCGGCTGGTGGACGCCGCCGAGTACAAGCGCCGCCAGAGCCCGCCCGGCGCCAAGATCACGCCGCGCGCGTTCGGCAAGGACCGCCGCGTCCCGATCACGAACCGCTGGCGGGGGTAGGCGCGGGCCACGGCCCGGCGCGCCCGCGCACGACGACGATCGCGCACGCATTCCCGAAGGAGCGCCCCTCATGCGCACGCATTTCGAGTTCCGCTCCACCGCGTTCCCCGCGTACGAAGGCGAAGCCGACGAGATCAATCCCGGCCGTCACGGCCGGCGGCTCGCCGAGTTCTTCGCCGCCGAGCTGCCGAAGCACGGCTTCCCGGTGCGCACGATCGGGGCCGAGGACTGGGGCTGGATGGTGGAGCTGCAGCACGACGAGTTCCCGCTGTGGGTCGGCTGCGGCAACGTGGACGACAGCGCCGACGAGTACCTGTGCTTCATCGAGCCGTCCAGGCCGACCGTGCGCAAGTGGCTGAAGTCGATCGACACGCGCGCCACGGTCGAGAAGCTGGCCGCGGCGCTCGACGGCATCGTGCGCGGGCACGCCGACACGCGGGAGCTGCGCTGGCTGGACGAGGGCGAGACGCCGCGCTGAACGCGGAGGCCCGCCCGTGGCCTTGCCCGACGCGCCGGTCGTGAACCCATGCCGCCCGTGCTTTGCGCTCCCGCCCTCGTGCTAACTTCCCGCGCCATGTTCTCCGCCCGCTCCCCCCGCGTGACGCACCGCACATGACCACGCCGCCCACCAGTGCCGGCCGCTTCGCGCCGGGCGAGATCGTCGCCGAGCGCTACCGCATCGTGGCGCTGCTCGGCCGCGGCGGCATGGGCGAGGTGTATCGCGCCGACGACCTGAAGCTGGGCGTGGCGGTGGCGATCAAGTTCCTGCCCGAAGCGCTCGAGTCCGACGCCGACCTGCGCCAGCGGTTCCTGTCGGAGGTGCGGCTGGCGCGCCAGGTGGCGCACCCCAACGTGTGCCGCACGTTCGACCTGGGCGACATCGGCGGCCGCTACTACCTCACGATGGAGTACGTGGACGGCGAGGACCTCGCGTCGCTGCTGCGCCGCGTGGGACGCATGGCGGGTGACCGCGCCATCGAAGTGGCCCGACAGATCGCGGCGGGGCTGGCGGCGGCGCACGAGCAGGGCATCCTGCACCGCGACCTGAAGCCCGCGAACGTGCTGATCGACGGCCGCGGGCGCGCGCGACTCACCGACTTCGGGCTGGCCGGCTTCGCCGACGGCGAAGGCGCGCGCGGCGGCACGCCCGCGTACATGGCGCCCGAACAGCTCGCCGGCGGCGACGCGAGCGTGAAGAGCGACCTCTACGCGCTGGGGCTGATCTACTACGAGTTGTTCACGGGCCGGCCGGCGTTCGACCCGTCCACCCCCGTGGGCATGCTCGCGCGCGAACGGCAGCATTCCACGCCGGTGACGCCCGCGAGCCTGGTCAGCGACCTGCCGCCGGCGGTGGAGCGCGTGATCCAGCGCTGCCTCGCGGCGGAGCCCACCCAGCGGCCGACGTCGGCGTTCGCGGTGGCGGCCGCGCTGCCGGGCGGCGATCCGCTCGCGGCCGCGATCGCCGCGGGCGAGACGCCGTCCCCCGAGTTGCTCGCCGAGGCCGGATCGAGCGAAGGGTTGTCGCGCCGCGGCGCATGGATCGCGTTCGCCGCATTCGCGGTGGCGCTGATCGCGGCGGTCGGACTGGCGCCGCAGACGCAGCTGATGCTGCGCGCCGCGCCCGCCAAGCCCACCGAAGTGCTGCGCGAGCGCGCCACGAACATCGCCGCGCGCTTCGGATGGACGGGACCGTTCGCCGACCGTGATGGCGCGTGGACCCAGGACGGCTCCGTCATCCGCTGGATCGCGAAGACCGATTCGACGCCCGGGCGGTGGAAGCGGCTCGCCGGGCGCGACGGGCAGTGGCTGGTCTTCTACTGGTGGCGCCAGAGCCCTCGACCGCTCGAGCCCGTGAACCTGGTGCGCGCGGTGTCGGCGCCGTTCGATCCCGCGCTCGAGCTTCCGGGCGACGTGCTGGTGCTGGTGGACGGCGCCGGCCGGCTGCGCCGCCTGCTGGGCGTGCCCGACGATCACGAGGACTCGCTCGCCACGAGGCCGCCCGTCGCGTGGGGCGCGCTGCTCGCGGAGGCCGGCCTGGACTCCACCGCGTTCCGGCCCATCACGCCCACGTGGACACCGCCCGAGTACGCCGACGAACGACGCGCATGGGCGGGGCACGACACCACGAGCGGGCTCGACCTGCGCGTGGAGGCGGCCGCGCACCGCGGGCGCGTCGTGTCGTTCCGCATCGCGCGGCCGTGGACGGAGTACTTCACCCCCACGCGTCCGGCGAACTCGCCGTGGCAGCGGCCCGTGCAGCTGCTGGTGCTGCTGCTGGTCGGTGGGCTCGTCGGCACGGGCGTGGTGCTGGCCGTGCGCAACCTCCGCGACGGCTCGGCGCACCATCGCGGCGCGCTTCGCGTGGCGCAGGGCTTCTTCGTCACCGCCACGATCAGCGTGCTGGTGACGCGGCACCACATGCCGGTGGACGCCGGGCTCGTGGACCGGCTCATCGTGCTGCTGGGTCCGGTGATCTCGGTCTCGCTGCTGTTCGCCACGTTCTACCTGGCGCTGGAGCCGAACCTGCGGCGGCTGTTCCCCGACCTGTTCGTGTCGTGGGTGCGTGCGCTGGAGCTGAAGTTCTCCGACGCGCGCGTGGCGCGCGACCTGCTGGTCGGGCTCATCGCCGGCGTGGCGCTGATGGCGCTGCAGCGCGCGCTGGTCGCCGGCTCGGTGGCGCTGCACGTGCCCCTGTCCACACCCGACCCGGCGTACTCGCTCGCCACCGAGGCGTTCGCCGCGAACGGCTGGAAAGCGCTGGTGGCGCAGCTCTGCGACGCGATGGGCAGCGCGCTGCAGTTCACGCTGGTGCTCATGCTGATCACGCTGCTCGCGTCGATCCGCATCCGATCGCGGGTGGTGACGATCGGCATCGTGGTGGTGTCCATGCTGATCGTGCGCGGCGCGCAGGGGGTGGGTTCGCCGTTCGAAGCGGCGTACGTGCTGACGCTGGTGCTGCTGATCATCGTGGCGCTGTTCCGGCTGGGGCCGTTCGCGACGCTCGTGCTGCTGGCCAGCAACGAGTTGCTGCGCACCATCCCCACGCCGCTCGACAGTTCGGCCTGGTTCTTCCGCGGCACGCCGTTCGTGGTTCTGGCGCTGACGCTGCCGGCGCTCTACGCGCTACGCGCCTCGCTGGCCGCGCACGAGCCGGCGCGCCGGCTGGTGGCCGGCCCGCCGGCCGGATACACGCCGCGCCCGACGGCGCCGACGGCCCCGCCGGCGCGGACGTTCACGCCCGACACGCCGACGATGCCGTACACGGGCGGCGCCTCGCACTCGACCACGCCCGATTCGCCGACCGAGTACACGCCGCGGCCCTCGGATCGCGGCTGAGACGGGGCTTGGGCGCGCGCGCCGGGAGGGACATCCTGTGGCCCGGCCGCGACGCGCCGATCCACCCGGAGTCCCGATGAAGCATCCGCCCGTCCGCTACGAACCCGTGCGCTGGCGGCAGTGGGGCGAGAACCTCGAGCCCGACGCCGTGCAGCAGATGGTCAATGCGTGCCGCCTGCCGGTGGCGGTGCGCGGCGCGCTCATGCCCGACGCGCACGTGGGCTACGGCCTGCCGATCGGCGGCGTGCTGGCCACGCGCAACGCGGTGATCCCGTACGCGGTCGGCGTGGACATCGCGTGCCGCGTCAAGCTGAGCGTGCTCGACCTGCCGGCCGGCCTGCTGAGCGACGGCACCGAGAAGCTGAAAACCGCGATCGAGCGGGAGACGCGTTTCGGCGTGGGCTCCGAGTTCAGGACGCCACGCGAGCACGCGGTGATGGACGAGGACTGGAGCGTGTCGCCGGTCACGCAGAAGTCGCGCACCAAAGCGTGGAAGCAGCTCGGCACCAGCGGCAGCGGCAACCACTTCGTGGAGTTCGGGCTGTTCCGCGTGGAGCACGCGCAGCTGGGCATCGCGCCGGGCGAGTACCTGGCGCTGCTCAGCCACAGCGGCAGCCGCGGCACGGGCGCCGAGGTGGCGGCCCACTACAGCCGGCTCGCCATGAAGCTGCACCCGGAGCTGCCGCGCGAGCTGCAGCACCTGGCGTGGCTGGATCTCGACACGCAGCCGGGCCAGGAGTACTGGCGCGCGATGGAGCTGATGGGCCACTACGCGGCGGCGAACCACGCGTGCATCCACGCGTCGATGGTGCGGAACCTGGGCGCGCGCGTGCTGCTGGGCCTGGAGAACCACCACAACTTCGCGTGGAAGGAACGCCACGACGGCCGCGAGGTGATCGTGCACAGGAAGGGCGCGACACCAGCGGGCGCGGGCGTCCTGGGCATCATCCCGGGCTCCATGGCCACGCTCACGTACGTGGCGCGCGGGCTCGGCAACGAGGACTCGCTGCAGTCCGCGTCGCACGGCGCGGGCCGCGTGATGAGCCGCACGCAGGCCAGGAAGACGTTCCAGTGGCCCGAGGTGATGCGCGTGCTCAAGGAGCGAGGTGTGCAGCTGATGTCGGCGGGGCTCGACGAGGTGCCGATGGTCTACAAGGACATCGACGAGGTGATGCGCGCGCAGGCCGACCTGGTGGAACCGCTCGCCACGTTCCGCCCGCGAGTGGTGAAGATGGCGCCGGCGGGCGAGAAGCCGGAGGACTGAGGGAATGGGCGGTCCGCGGCCGCTCCGCCGTCGTGCGCGCCGGCGACGGAATCCCGCGGGCGCTCGACGCGCGGCTCCGTACGGTGGGCGCCCCGGGCACGCCCACCCGCCCCGGGGCACCCGCCCCGGGGCGGAAAGGTCCCGTCACCTCGCGGCGTTTCGCGAGGGCGACGGGGCCACTTTGGCGCGCGTCCCGACCTCCGCACGAGCACGACCTTCGTCGCCGCCTGCTGCACGCGGCCACTCGCACCCGTCGCCCGCGCCTGCACCACGTACACGCCGGCGGGCGCCGTGCCGCCGTGCGCATCGCGGCCGTCCCATGCGAAGCGATGCGTTCCGGCGTCCCGCGCGCCGTCGGCCAGAACGCGCACGCGGCGGCCCTGCGCGTCGAGCACGTCCAGCTCGAAGCGCGCCGCGCGCTCGGCCAGCGCGCACACGACCTCGCCACGGCCCGCGAACGGCTGCGTGCCGGGCGACAGGCGCAGCCCGCTCGGTGCCGCCGGCGCCGGCGCGGCGTTCGTCGACGCCAGCATCGACAGCACGAGCCGCGGGCCCTCGCCGGTCTCGCGGCTGCGCACGAACTGCGGCGCGGAGCCCCCGAACAGGGTGCGCAGGCCCAGCGTGAGCTGCGCGCCGGGGCCGCTCGCGAGCGCGGCCTGCACGGCGGACGTGACGTCCGCCGACAGCGTGCCGCCGCGACTGGCGGGCGGGATCGTGGCCAGCGTCACGCCGTTGAACGCGGGCGCGTTCGCGGCGGTGATGCCGGTCTCGGTCCACGCGTTGTTCGCGATGGCCACCACGTCGACGCGGTTGGTCACGAGATCGGCGGGCAGCTTCAGGCTGAGCTTGGCGTGCAGCAGCGCGCCGGTCACCGGCGACAGGTCGAACTTCACGTAGCCGCGCGTGGCGGGGTTCGACCACACGATCACGGAATCGAGGCCGTTGTTCGTGTTCGGCGCGCCGTCGGCCACCCATGCATCGGCGATCGCGCCCAGCACCTGGCAGGTCTCGCCGGTGATTGCGTCCTTCCACGGCGCGGCGGTGGGCTCGGCGGCGATGAAGTGCGTCAACTGGAGCGCGGCCTTGGTCTCGCCCGACGCGGCGGGATGCACATGGTCGGGCTCGACGTCGGAGAGCTGCCACGTGAGGCCGTCGCTCGCACGCGGCGTGGTGCCGCGCGCCCACAGGTACGGGCCCCACAGCAGCACGGGCGCCTCGACGGGCCCCACGTCGGGGTCGGCGTTCAGCGCGGCCGCGCCGCTGGTCTGCTCCTCGATCAGGTCGCGGTACGCGAACGCGGTCTCGTAGCTCAGCGGTTCGCCGCGGTCGGGCGCGCTGTTCCAGCCGCCGTACGTGCGACTCGACAGGTAGCACAGCCGCAGGTTCGGGAAGCGGTCCTTCAGGTCGCGCACGATCGAACGCAGGTGCGCGCGCAGCGTGTCGGCGGCGGCGGGAAAGCTGCTGTCGGGCACGGCGCCCTCGGCCTCCTTCAGCCACACCACCTGGATCTGCGCGGGCGTGAGCCCGGCGGTGGTCACGCGCAGGTTCACGGTGCTCCAGTAGGGTGCGAGCGGGTTCACGATCACGTCGGCGCTCTGGCCGCCCACGGCGCCGTTCACGAGCACGAGCCGCGGGTTGCGGCCGATGCGGCCGTCGTCCATCAACTCGTACGCGGCGAACTCCTGGTTCGTGTTCGACATGCCGATGGAGAGGAACCCGATGAGCCCGCCGGGCGAGATCGCGCCCGAGGCATCGCGCGGTTTGACGAGCGCGGCCTCCGACAGCGCGAGCGCCGCGTGCGCGGCGGGCGGTGCGTTGCCGCCGCCGGCGTACAGGCCGGGCACGCGACTGCGATAGACGGGGCCCGCCAGGTCGTTCAGCGGCACGCACGTGGCGCAGCCCTGCGCGCGAGCGAACGACGGCGCGAGCAGCGAGGCGCAGGCGAGAGACGCGGCCAGGGCGAAGAGTGACGCGACACGCCGAAGCGGCGAACGGGCGGGCGTGGGTGAAGCGAAGCGCGGGCGAACGGACGACGACATGCGGCCTCCTCGGGGGCCCCGCGGGGCGGTCGACACGGCGTGTGACGGACGACGTGGCGCGAAGTCTACCCAAGCGCGCGAACGAGCCGCGCGCGAAATCGTCGATCCGCCGGCGCGTCGCGGCTCCACGCCGGGCCCGCGCCGCACTTCGGCGCGGCGATGTTTGCGCTGCATGAACGCGCGTCGGCCCGCGCCAAACACGACCGCCGGGCCCTTGCGAGCCCGGCGGTGTGCGATGCGCCTCGCGCCGCGGCGAGTGACGCCGCGCGAGTGGAACTCCGCGACTACTTGCCGGCCGACAGCACCACGGCCAGCGCGCCCTTGTTGAGGCGGAAGTTGTACGCCGTGCCGCTGCCGATGGCGTACAGGTCGAAGCGACCGTCACCCTTGATCTCGCTGATCAGCGCCTGCCGGCCCGAGAACAGCGTGGCCGACTGGTTCCAGTTGATCTGCTTGACCTCGCTGGCCGCCAGCGACAGCGGGCCCCACACCTTCACGCCGGCCGCACGCACCGCGGTCTCGGTGGTGAGCAGCGAGCCGGGATTCGGCACCATCCACACTTCGACGGTCGTGGCGGACGTGCTGAGGTTCGTGACCTTGCCCAGCAGCGCCAGGTCCACGACGTCCTTGAGCTTGTCCTTGTTGTCCGCGTAGTCCGATTCGTCGTTCAGGTCCACGGCCACGCCACCGAGCGTGGTCGGGCCGGCGATCGTGACCGGATCGTCGAACAGGAACACGACCTGCTTCTGCAGCGAGATCAGGAAGCAGCCGGTGGACAGAACGCCACCGAGCGCAACGAGCGAAAGCCACACACGCATGTTCTTCATGTCGATCGGCCTCCTCAAGGCATGCTGAACAGCGCGTAGGAAGCGCCGACAGTGACGTTGGCGAACTTGCGCGAGGCCTCGCCGTCGACGACGGCGTCGAGACCGCCACGCACGTGAACGGTCAGCTTGGGCACCACGCCGAAGCCCACGCCCAGGCCGCCGCCATACGTCGTGAACGAGTTGCTCGCACCGTCGCGCTTGAGCGTGGTGGAGCCGATGCTGGCCCACGGGTAGAACTGCACCGGGCCGCCCATCGTCAGCATGACGTTGGCGCCGAACGCGGTGGACTCGAAGCCGTCCCGCGTGTACTCGATGTCGGCGATCGTCTGCGTCTTGTCGCCGAGCGCGCTGGAGGCGAAGAACGGCTCCACCGTCAGCAGCGGCATCAACGACACCGGGGCGCGCAGGCCGTAGACGGGACCCTTGTCCACGTCGTCCTGCAGAACGGGGATGCTCATGCCGCCGTACGCGCCCAGGCCGATGCCGGCCGCGCGCGCGGAGGCGGGAGCGATCGCCAGCACGGCGACCGCGATCAGCCACCACTTCTTCATGGGATTCCTCCTTGGGGTCTACCGGCGTCCGCACGCCGGGGCCACCCGAAGACGGATGGCGGGAGTCCGAAGTTACGGGCACTTCTATCGGCCGGGGGTGCCGATGCGGCCAGCGGGAATTGCGCGGAAAACCGGGCGAGATGGCGCGGCGCAGGGCCCGAGGCGACGGCAGGCTGGCGCAGGCTTGCGGGATTGTCCAGCGGGGACCGCCGGGCGGGGCAATCGCCCCAGCGGGCGCTACTGGACCGTGCGAACCAGGTTGACGCTGCCCCCGCAGTGGCGGGTGACCAGGTCGGCGATCCGCTCCAGGGCGGCGGTGCGGTCGTTGAGCCCGCGCTGGACCGGGCAGAACAGCACCACCAGCACGGCCCGCGTGGCCTCGGTGATCGAGGTGCGCGCGGAGTCGTTCGTGGGTGCGCCGAACGGGCCCGACTCGTCCGACAGCAGCAGCCGACCTTCCAGGTTGACGTGGGTCTTGCGGATGCCGGTGTAGCCCTCGCCCCGCCGGCCGGTGCGCACGCGCAGCCGCGTGCCCTGCAGCATGGAGCGGTCGTACAGGCCGAGCGGGAACTGGTGTTCGACCGACGCGAGGTTGCAGGTGTCCACGATCGGGAACACCTCGGGCATCGGCTTGCCCTGGAGGACACGGCGGAGCAGCGCTTCGCTGCTGGGGCGCGTCTTGGTGGGATCGACGCCGAGGCGGTGGAACATCTGCCGCGTCTCGGCCACACCGGGAATGTCGCCGGCCGGGCGGCCGGTCCATCGCGCGACGATGCGCTGTACGGATTCGTCGCGCTCTCGAAGGAAGTCGCCGGACAACGGCTCGTTGCGAAGCCCATCCGCCTCGAGCCAGCCCAGCACCAGTGTGCTCTGCAGCGCTTCGTCCAACTCGAGCGCGAGGCCCGTGGATCGCGTCTGCAGGGTCATGGTGGTCGTCTCTCGCCACGACGATGCGTCCCGGCGCCGTCGTGTGCAGCTCTGCGAGTTTTAGACCTTCCTTCGGTTGGAGACGCGGGCGGCGGGAAATCCCTTTCCGACCCATCTCAGAGCGACCGGAGGTCGCACGTTGAAATGCGGCCCAAACTTCATGCTTTCGCCGCCCGCCGGTTCTCGTCGCGATCGCGGGCCACTCGCGCTCGCATCAACCGGCGCCTCGCCGTGGTCGAAGCTCGACATGAATCCACAGCAGGCGGTACAGCGCTGGCGAAACATAGCGATTCGCGCGCGATGCGCAACCCTTATTTTGTTTCTGCGCGAAGGAATTGCGAGTGCGTGACGGAAGCACGATGCGTTCCGCGCGCGCGTCGCGTCACACGTCGCGCGCGCGCAGCACGACGCAACGCGGCACGCGCGTGCGC
>JBGAMH010000152.1:0-11509 GCA_044223135.1 Candidatus Eiseniibacteriota bacterium
CCGTCGCGACGACCGCCTGCCGCGACGACCGCCTGCCGCGACGACCGCCTGCCGCGACGACCGCCCGCAGTGACTAACGCCCCGACGCCACCTTCGCCGCAGGAGGCGCATCGGCTGCCGCCACACCCGCCGGAGGCGCCGCAGCATCCGGCCCGTGCACGGCCGCCGCCGCGTGCTTCGGTCGCTCGCTCGCCAGCAGCAGCACCCCCACCGCGATCAGCGCGATCGACGCCGCCTTGCGCGCCGACATCGACTCGCCCAGCAGCTGCCAGCCCAGCACCGCCGCCACCGCCGGCGCCAGCGTGAACGCGATCGGCTTGATGCGCGAGATGTCGTCCAGGTTGAGCGCCGCGTAGTAGCAGATCATCGCCACCCCGCCCGCCAGCAGCCCCGATCCCAGCACGAACCGCGCGACGTCTGCCGGCGCCAGCGCACGCCACTGCGCGCGCGGCTCCACGCCCATCCGGTCCACCAGCACCCACCACGCCAGCCACAGCAGCGGCAGCGCGATCGTCGAGCGCACCGCGATCGCCGTGATCGGCCCCACCTTGTGCGTGTGCAGCACCATCTTCGTGCACAGCTCGCCCACACCCCAGCACAGCCCGGCCAGCACCGCCAGTGCGATGGCCTTCATGTTCGTCTCCCGCGCCCCGATCGAGCGCTTCGAAAAGCGCGCGGCCGGCGCGAATACGCCGGCCGCGCGCGGATGAGATCTGCCGCTACGACTGCACGTACTTGCGAATCGCGTCGAACTGGCTGCGCCCGTCGAGCCCCGCCTCCGCCACGACCATCGCCCCCTGGCCGCTGCCCAGGAAGTGCCCGTGCGCGAACGGGTGCAGCGTGGCGCGACGCCCGCGGTCCGACTGGATCCAGCGATCCATCGTCGGCAGCGTGAAGTCCGTGATGCCCATCGCCACGCGACGGTCCGCCTCGGGCAGGATCGCGTCCTGCTCGGTCTGCGGCAGCGCGTCGAACAGCTCGGCCGACGCCACGTAGTACACGTCCAGCTCGATGCCTTCGCGGTCCAGCAGCGGCAGCGCCTGCTCGACGAACGCGTACGCCACCGCGCTGCCCTGCAGCACCACCACGCCCTTGCGGGCACCCTTCGCCGCGCGCAGCTTGTACACGCCCTTCACCGCGGCGCTCGCCGGCGCCAGCCCCAGCGCCGTGCGATCGAGCACGTTCTCGGGCGGGCGTGTCACGAACGGCGCGATCACCGCCGGCCGCGCCGCGAGCGACGCCGACACGAGCGGGTAGAGCTCCTGCGGGTCCCACGGCGTCAGCGTGATGCACGTGCCGGCCGGGAAGTTCTCCTGCAGCAGCTGGAGCGGCTGCGGATCGGCGTGCGTCGGGCCGTCCTCGCCGGTCTTCAGGCCGGCGTGCGCGCACACCAGCATCATCGGGCGGTACCGCGTGCCGTCCACGGAGCGGCGCGCCTGCTGCCCGATCGCGTGCAGGCGCGCGGCGATGTGTCCGAGCGGCGCCAGGAACGCACCGTACGACGAGCCGGCGCCCATGTGGCCGCCGAACGCCGCGATGCCCGCGAGCATCGCGGTCATGGCGTCCTCGCAGATGCCGCCGATCGACAGCGTGCGCGAACCCGCGTTCGACTGCCGGTTCCAGAAGCCGGCCGGGAAGCCGTCCGCCGCCTTGTTGAGACTGGTCGAGCCGAGCAGGTCGGCCGCGGCGATCACCACGCCGCCGCCCGACACCTGGTTGTAGTGCGCGAGCGCGGCGCCGAGCGCGTCGCGCAGCGTCGCCTTCTTGCCGGGCTCCAGCTTGAGCGCCGCGGGCGGCATGCCGTCCGCGCGGGACGCCGCTTCGAGCGCACGCTCGATCGACGGCGCGTCCGGGCGCACCTTGCGTCCGCGGCGGTTCAGCCGCTCGCGCGAATCGCGCAGCCGCGCGGCCATCGCGTCCACCGTGGACCTGTCGGACTCGATCGTGTGGCGAATCGTGCCGAGTGCGTTCCACCAGCAGCCCTCGACGGTCGCGGCGTCGGCGCCCGCCCCGCAGCGCGGCGTGCCTTCGCAGCGCGGCAGCATCGGCAGCGCGTGCCCGGCCACCGACTCGACGGCGCGGTAGAACGCCTCCGAGCACAGCGGGTGGCCGGCGCCGTGCGACGCGCGGCCCTCGATACCGTAGTTCCAGCCCTTGACGGTGCGGTACACGATCGCCGTGGGCTGGCCGTTGTCCATGGCGAGCGCCGCGCGCTGCGCCGCCGTGATCTGCTGCCAGTCGAAGCCGTCCGGCACCTCGATCACGTTCCAGTCGTGCATCCACGCCAGCTCCATCGGCGTCCACTGCACGTAGTCGCCGGGCTGGTCGCCCTCGCGGCACACGCGGTTGGAGTCGATCGAGGCCTGGTTCCAGTCCACGTGCAGGATCGCGTTGCCGAGCGAGCCGGTGCCCGCGGCGGCGAGCGCTTCGGCCACGCGGCCGGGCGTGAGGCCGCCTTCGCCCTCCACGATGTGCACGCGCGGCGCGTCGGCGCCGTACAGGTCGGCCGCACCCCACGCGAGCCCGAGCGAGGCCGGCAGGCCCACGCCCGAGGCGCCGGTGGACAGGCGCACGAACGGCGTCTGCGGCGTGGGATGGCCGTCGAGCGCCTTGCTCCTGAACTGCGTGAACAGCGGCGTGGGCGTGATGGGGTTGCGGCGGAAGCCGAGCAGGTCCTCGAGCCGCAGCTGCTGCGCGGTGTCGGCCGGCAGCAGTTCCGGAGCGCCCACGCGCGCGATCTCGTTGCGCAGCGCCCACAGCGCGTACAGGCCGAGCGCCTTGTGCCCGGCGGCGTACGACACGATGTCGGCGTCGTTGCGCGCGGGGTCGGAGAGGTCCAGGTCCAGCGTGCCGAACAGCAGCGACTGCACGAAACGACCCGAGCTGATCGAGCCGCCCGGGTGCCCGGACAGCGGCACGTAGTTGAACATCATCGCCACGAGCATGCGGTACACGCGGTCGAACGACTCGAAGCGCGCGACCTCGTCGGCGGTGAGCGGCGCGCCGTGCGTCGCCACCAGCTCGGCGGCGTTCAGGTACTGGGCGCGGCGCGGTCCGAAAGCGAGGCCGGCGCGCGCGGTGGCGGGAAGCGTCGTGGTCACCACAGGTGCTCTCCCTTGTTGACGAACGCGCGGAAGCCGTCCTTGTCGGCGGCGGCGGCGCGGATCCGTTCGAGGCCCAGCTTCAGGTCGTCCATGGCGGTGGCGATGCTGAGCCGCAGGTAGTGCTGACCGTCCGAGCCGATGCGGCCGAACGAGCGGCGGTCCAGCGTGGCCACGTGGTGCTGCCACAGCAGGAACATCTGGAACAGCCCCGCGGGGCTCGTGCGCTCACGCGCGTCGGCGGGCAGCGCCGCGTGCAGCTCGACGGCGCCGAGCGCCTGGCACACGCCGGCGATGTTCGGGAACAGGTAGAACGCGCCGCCCGGGTTCTGGCACGTGATGCCCGGCGTGGCGTTGAGCCCGGCCACCATGAAGTCGCGGCGGGCCTGGAACGCCTGCACCATGCCGGCGATGCTCTTCGCGCTCTCGGGCGAATCGAGCGCCATCTTCGCGCCCATCTGGTTGTACGCCGGGATGCACGAGAAGTAGTTGATGTTCAGGTTCTTGAAGATCGTGGCTTCCTCGACCGTCGGGAACACCGCCCAGCCCACGCGGCCGCCGGTCCACGCGTACGACTTCGACACGCCGCCCACGATCACCGTGCGCTCGGCCATGCCGGGCAGCGACGCGATCGAGATGTGCGTGTTGCCGTCGAAGAGGATGTCTTCGTACACCTCGTCCGAGTAGACGCGCGCCTGCGGCGCCTTGCGGCGGATCACCTCGGCGATGCCTTCGAGCTGTTCGCGCGTGGCCACGCCGCCGGTGGGGTTGCTCGGGAAGTTCAGGATGATCAGCTTGGTGCGCGGCGTGAGCAGCGGTTCGAGATCCCGGCCCGTGAAGCTGAAGCCCGCCTCTTCCTTCAGGTGCAGCGGCACCGGCTTCACGCCCAGGTAGCTCGTGAACGACTCGTAGATGGGGAAGCCGGGGCTCGGGTACACGACCTCGTCGCCGGGGTTGCAGTAGGTCTGCTGGCAGAGCCCGATCGGCGGCTTCGCGCCCGGGAACACCACGACGTGCGCAGCCGTCACGTTCAGGCCGCGGCGCGCCGCCACGGTCCGCGCGATGGACTCGCGCAGCGGCAGGATGCCCTGCGGGTCCACGTAGTGCGTGAGGTCGGCATCGACGCAGCGCTTCACTTCTTCGGCGATGTGACGGGCCAGCGGGAAGTCCGGCTCGCCCAGGTTGCACTTGACCACCTTGTGACCCTGGTCCTCGATCGCCTTGATGTACGGCCCGACCTTGAAGGCGTTCTCGGTGCCGATCTGACGCGTGCGGTCAGAGAAGAGGCCTTCCGGCAGGCTCGCAGGGGTCGAGGCCGGGGCCGTGGGCGTGGAAGCCGATGGCGGCGTCATGGCGCGTCACTCCAATGGAAACAACGAGATGCGGCGCTTCGGCGGCGCGAGGGCTCGCGCCGCGGCAGGGCCGCGCGATCGCAGGCTGGCTGAACATCGGGGGAGCGGATCGCTCCACGCGAATCGACAGCAAACTTCCGGCCACGCGAGGGCCCGTGTGAAAACGGCGCCGTTCTCCGCGCGGATCACGCATGCGACGTCCGAACCGTTGACCGGCCGAAGGGTGCGCTCGATGCTGCGCGCGGCCCGTACCGGCGCACGCCGGCCGACGCAACGTCGTGGATCGAAGGGACTCGCGTGCCGCAACGACCCCGCATCGTGGTGACGGGAGCCTCCGGCTTCGTGGGCCGGCGGCTCGTGCAGAGGCTGCGCACGATGCACGACGGGGTGGCGATGGATCGTCGCGTCGGCGCCGACGTCGCCGAGCACCCCCACGTGAGCTGGGTGCAGATCGACCTCGCCGACCGCGACGCGGTGATCGAGGCGTTCGGCGAACTCGCCGCGCAGGGCGGCGCGCACGCGATGGTGCACCTGGCGGCCTACTACGACTTCACCGGCGAGGAGCACCCCGAGTACCAGCGCACGAACGTGGACGCGCTGCGGCACGTGCTGGACGCGGCGCGCGGGCTGTCGCTGGAGCGCTTCGTGTTCGCGTCGTCGGTGGCCGCGCACCGCGTGACGCCGCACGGCACGCCCGTGAACGAGGACTCGCCGCCGGACGGCGACCACGTGTACGCGCGCACGAAGGCCGAGGGCGAGGCGATGGTGCGCGGGCTCGCGAAGTGGTTTCCGTCCACGATCGTGCGCTTCGCGGCGATGTTCTCGGACTGGTGCGAGTACCCGCCGCTGTACGTGTTCCTGGACACGTGGCTGTCGGAGCGCTGGAACGCCCGGCTGCTCGGCGGGCGCGGCGAGTCGGCGATCCCGTTCCTGCACGTGCGCGACGGCGCGGGCCTGGTGGAGCGCGCCCTGCAGCGTTCGGACGTGCTCGCGCCGGGCGAGGTGCTGATCGCCGGGCCCGACGGCGCGACCACGCACAACGCGCTGTTCGAAGCGGCCACGCGCTGGCACCACGGTGCGCCGCGCACGCCGGTGCACGTGCCGCGCGTGCTCGCGGGGCCGGGCATGTGGGCGCGCGACGCGGTGCGGCGCGTGCTGGGCGACCGCCCGTTCGAGCGTCCGTGGATGGCCGCGTACATCGACCAGAAGCTGGTGGTGGACGCGCGGCGCACGCGCGAGCGGCTCGGCTGGGCGCCGCACCCGCGGCTCGACATCCTGGCGCGCATCCCGTTCATGCTCGAGAACCGCAAGACCGATCCGCTGCAGTGGCTGCGCGTGAACCGCGAGGCGATGGAGCACCTGGCGCTGCGACCGAACCTCGAGGTGTTCCGCCTGCTCCACCGCCACGAGGCGGCGCTCGGCGAAGCGCTCGACCGCGCGCTCGACCGCGCCGACGGGCCGCCGGAGCTGGCGCGGCATCGCGCACTGTCGGCGGACGAGCGGCACTGGCACCGGCGCCTGGTGCTGGGCAGCCTGCTGAACGCGGTGCGCACGGGCGAGAAGGTGCCGTTCATGGCGCGCTGCCGCGAACTGGCCGAGCGCCGGCTCGCGCAGGGTTTCACCGTCGCCGAGGTGATCGCCGGGCTGCGCGAGCTGGAGCGCGTGGTGACCGAGCGCGTGCGCGCCGAAGCACACGCCGCGCACCTGGATGGCGCGCTGCACGACTACGTGAGCGCGACCGTGGAGTTCGGCATCGACCAGGTGCAGGAGGTGTGGGAGGACGCGGAGCCCGGCGCGAGGGCGTGAGCGCGCGGCGGCCGCCGGGCGGGGCGATGGTCCGCGCCGCGGCGGTTCGCATTCAAGGCCGCGGTCGACCCGGAGTGCCACGACTTGCCGCGTCGGCCGCCCGTCCGCTGCGGATCCGGCGGGGGAGATCATGCCCTCGTCCGCCATGCCGCAGGACCTGTGCTCCGGCGGCCGGGGGCGCCGACCGGCTGGTCATCCGGGCCCCACCGTGCTCGGTTGTGTACGCGGCACGCGTGACTTCCGGCCCGATGGGTCGTTCCACGGTCGGACGCCCTTTCCTCCATCATCTCCCTGAGGCCCTCATGATCCCTCGCCGCGCCCACTCCGCGGTCCGCCGCGCGTTGTTCGCCGTGCTCCCGGTGCTGTTCTCCGCCACCCTCGCCCGGGCCGACGTGCTCGACCTGCTCACGCCCCTCGCCGATCGCCCCGTCTCGAACCCGGCCGGTGTCGGCCCCGGGCCGGAACTCACGCCCGAGCTGAAGGCGAACGTGCTGCGGGACGCGGGCCGCGCGAACGCGCAGGGGCTGATCACCACGCCCATGTTCACGCTGGAGTCGAACGTGGCGGGCGCCACGCTCGGCCGCGGCGGCGCGGTGACCGCGGGCGACGTGAACGGCGACGGCTTCTCCGACCTCGTCGCGATCGCGAACAACGGCGCCGGCAACGACGCGCTCTGGTTGTTCCTCGGTTCGGCGACCGGCCCCACCGTGGCGCCGGGCTACCCCGTGTCGCTCTCGCCGCGCAACGGCGGCGGCGTGAACGCCGCCGGCGACCTGAACGGCGACGGCCGCGGCGACGTGGTGCTGTTCTGGCCGACGCGCAACGAGATCCGCGTCTACTACGGCACGCCGGACGGGCTGGACCTGGTGAACCCGCAGGGCTACACGCAGACGTTCTCGAACCTGTGGGCAAGCAACTGCGGGCCCGCGGGCGACGTGAACGGCGACGGCTACGGCGACCTGCTGGTGGCCTCGCCGGACGAAGGCCGCTGGATCTCGCAGTGCCCGAGTGGTTCGGACTTCAACCAGGGCCGCGTGGACGTGTTCTACGGACGCAACGACGGCATCGACGCGTCGCGGCGCTGGATCCTCTGGGGCTGCCAGTGGGCTTCGAGCGGTCGGCTGGGGCAGGGCGCGGCGGCGGCGGGCGACGTGAACGCCGACGGCTGGGACGACATCGTGATCGGCGTGCCGTTCCAGACGCCGTTCGGGGGTGGCACGCCGGGTGGCTCGATCTACCTGGTGTACGGCTCGGCGACGGGCCTGCCGCTGATCGCTCAGCTCGGCGTCGGCACGCTGGCCGGCGCGACGCGCATCGATTCGCCCTCGAGCAACGCGTCGTTCGGCTGGTCGGTGGCGGCGGCGGGCGACGTGAACGGCGACGGCTTCGCCGACGTGGCGGTGGGCGCGCCGGACGACGATTCGTTCGCCGCGAACGGCGGCCGCGCGCGCGTCTTCGCGGGCGGCGCAACGGGCCTCACGACGAACCAGCTCTGGGACGAGGGCAGCAGCTTCGCCGGCAGTCAGTTCGGCCGGGTGCTGATGCCGGCCGGTGACGTGAACGGCGACGCCAAGGGCGACCTGCTGGTGGTCCAGAACTCCACGTTCATGGTGGCGCAGAGCACGTCCACCACGCTGCTGCTGAACCGGTTCGTCACGCCGCCCTCGAGCGGCACCTGGATGCCCGCCGGCGACGTGAACGGCGACGGACTGTCCGACGTGCTGCTGGGCGACCCGCTGTTTTCGAACGGCCAGGCCAACGAAGGCCGGCTGTCGGTGCTGTCGGGTAGCGGCGACGGCCCCACGATCTTCCCGAACTGGACCACGCAGACGGCGTTCGAGAACACGAACTTCGGCTGGTCGGTGGCGTCGGCGGGCGACGTCAACGCCGACGGCTACGACGACGTGCTCGTGGGCGCGCCGTCGTGGAACGTGCTGACCACGCCCGCCGACGTGGGCAACGGCATGGTGCTGCTCTACCTCGGCAACCTGAACGGGCTGTCGACCACGGCGAGCTGGTACACGACGGGCGCCGCGAACGACAACCTCGGCGTCTCGGTGACGGGCGTCGGCGACGTGAACGGCGACGGCTACGCCGACTTCGCTGCCGGCGCGCACCAGGCGAACGCGGGCAACGGCAAGGTGCTCGTCTTCTACGGCCGCAACGGCACGCCGCTCACCACGCCCAGCGTCACGTTGAACGGCCCCTCGTTCAACAGCATCTTCGGCAACGCGGTCACGGGCGGCGACTTCAACGGCGACGGTTTCGCCGACGTGGCGGTGGGCGCCCCGTGGGCCGACACGCCGGGCGTCACCGACTGCGGCGCCGCGTTCATGTACCTCGGCACCGCGGGCGGACTGTCGGGCGCCAACGTGTGGGCGGCGAACGGCACGCAGGCGGGCGAGAACTTCGGCACGGTGCTGAACGGTTTCGCGGACATCACCGCGGACGGCTACACCGACCTCGTGGTGGGAGCGCCGCACTACGATGCGCCCGCCGGCATCGGCAGCCTCGTCGACGCGGGCCGCGTGTTCGAATACGACGGTGGGCGCAGCGCGAGCGTACTCACGTTCCGCCAGTCGCTCGTCGGCACCGGCAACGAGCAGCTGGGCTACAGCGTGTCGAACGCGGGCGACGTGGACGGCGACGGCTGGGGCGACGTGATCGTGGGCGCACCCACGAACAACTCCGTCATCGCGGGCGGCGGCCGCGCGGTCGTCTTCCGCGGGTCGGGCAGCGGCCTCGTGCCGACGCCGCTGTGGAGCCGCGCGGGCACGGAGGCATTCAGCAACTTCGGCAGCGCCGTGTCCGGCGCCGGCGACGTGAACGGCGACGGCCTGAGCGACGTGCTGGTGGGCGCCGTGTTCGAGGAGAACGGCGGCGCGCAGGACCGCGGCACCGCCCGCGTGTTCACCGGCCCGCTTCCGGCGGGCGCCGCGGCGGCGTGGACGGTCTCGGGCCCGATGGCGTTCGCGAACCTCGGCCATGCGCTCGCGAACGCGGGCGACGTGGACGGCGACGGCTGGAGCGACCTGCTGGCCGGCGAACCGGGCTACAGCTTCGACCTGAACCGCCAGGGCCGCGCCGACCTGTACATGGGCGGCGGCAACGACTCGCGCGTGCACCTGTCGCAGGCGCGCCGCTCGGCGGGCGGTCCGGTGCTCCACCCGATGGCCGCCGCGGCCGCGGGCGTGGCCCCGGTGCTCCTGAACTACGCGCCGTCCGCTTCGGGACGCGCGCGCTTCAGGATGGAGTGGGACGTGCGCCTGCCGGTGTCGTTCCCGCCGCAGAACTCGTCGGGCATCAACCCGGCGTGGGCGAGCACGGCCGCGGGCGGAGTGCTCGGGCAGATCGCCGCGCAGTTCACGCCGCTGAACAACATCGCGATCGGCGCGCCGTACTCGTGGCGCATCCGCGCCCGCTTCAACAACCCGTACTTCCCGACGTCGCGCTGGGAGTCGCCCGCGCGCAGCGGCGTGCGCGAGTACGACCTGCGCGGCTCGGGCACGAACTGGGTGGACGCGCCGGGCGTCGCGACGGTCGCCGGTCGGGTCGCGATGTCGGAGCCGAGCCCGAACCCGTCGAGCGGCGCATCGCACGTGTCGTTCACGCTGCCGCGCGCCGGCCGCGTGACGGTGGACGTGGTCGACGTGCAGGGCCGCCTCGTGCGCACGCTCGTCTCGGGCGATCGCGCCGCGGGCACGTGGAGCGCCACGTGGGACGGCGCCGATGCCGAGGGCCGGGCCGCGGGTGCGGGCGTGTTCTTCGTGCGCGTGCAGCCGGGCGGCGAGCAGTCCAGCCGCAAGATCGCCCGGCTGCGCTGAGCGATCCCTCCGGACGACGACGGCCGCTCCCTTCGCGGGGGCGGCCGTTCGCGTGCGCGCGAAACGCCGCCCCATTAAGCTGCGCGCCCCATGCGATCGACTCCGCTCATGCCCGTCCGCTCGCTGCGCCTGGTTCCGCGCCTGGCGCTGTGCGCGCTGCTCCTCGGTGCGTGCGCGCCGCGCGCGAAGTCGCCCGAGCGGGCGGCCGCCGCCGATGTGCCCGCCGCGCCGGTGCGCGTGCTGCCCGAGCACTACGCGCATTCGATCGCCGCGCTCGGCGCCCCCGGCGCTCGGCGCGCGTTCCAGGTGGGGGACGGCAGCCAGGTCGGTACCGGTGACGTGTGCGTGCGATTCGTGTTCGCCGACGGCTCGCCCGCGCGCACGTCGCCCGTGTGGTTCGAGTCCGACGGCGTGCCGGTGGCGCACTGGTGGATGGCGACCGCGCGCGAGTCGGTCCTGTTCGAGGCCGCCGCCGCCCCGCGCGCCGCGCTCGGGGACACGTCGCTGGAACTCGCGGTGCTCGCCACCGTCGTGCGCGGCGATGTCTCGGCGCTCGAGCTGCGCGTGGCGACGCGCGCCGAAGGGCCCACGTTCACGTGGGACAGCCGTGGGACGCCTGGACCTGGAAGCTTCGCCGAGGGCTGGCACGGCGTGGACGCGATGCGCAACGGCGCGCTCGTGGCGCGGCTCGGCGCCGGCTGGGCCGTGGCCGCCACGCCCGTGGCCGAGGCGCCGGTCGTCACCGAAGGGCTCGGCGACGGCGCGCTGCGCACGCGCGGCACGCCCGGAGCGCGCACGCTCGAGCTGTGGATCCCGGCGTACCCGATCGCGTCGGGCGCGGCCGCACCGCGCGCGTACGCCGAGGTCGCGGCCGACGCGCGCCGGCTGTGGCGCGACTGGCTCGCCAAGGCGTCACCGCTCGCCACGACCGACTCGCTCGTGGACGCCGCGTACCGGGCGGCGCTCGTCACGCTCGTGCTCGACCACGAGCGCGATCGCGGCGAATGGGTGCCGATCGGGAATCCGTTCCAGTACCGCGACGTCTGGCTGCGCGACGGCGCCCGCGCGATCCGCGCGCTCGCACGCGCCGGGCTCGGCGAGCTGGCGCGCTCGGACGCGCGCACGCTGCGGAGCTTCCAGCTCGAGCCGGGCGTGTTCCTGTCGCAGAAGGGCCAGCTCGACGGCTCGGGATTCGCGCTGTGGGCGTTCGACCAGGCGAGCGGCCTGCCGCCCGACCCCGCGCTCGCGAAGGAACTGCTGCCGGCCGCGATCCGCGCGCGCGAGTGGATCGACGCGCAGCGCTCGCAGGCGCGCGCGCGCGGGCTCGAGCCCGCCGGGCTGCTGCCGCCCGGCGATCCGCAAGGACAACGAGCTCGTGCAGGCCGCGCTCGTGGGCAACGACGCGTGGACGATCGCCGGGTGCGAG
>JBGAMH010000153.1:0-11529 GCA_044223135.1 Candidatus Eiseniibacteriota bacterium
GCCGTGGAGGGCGCCGACTGGACCGCGCGCCAGGCCGCGGTGGCCCACGGCGGCGCCGGCGACGCGCAGGCCCGGCGGCCCGAACCGCTGCTCGCCGCCGACGACGGCTGGACCGCGCCGCTCGCCCTGCGCGTGCTGGAATCCGTGGTCGATCGCGGCGGACGCGCCACGCTGCGCGCGCGCGACCTGCCCGGCGTCGAGCGCTGCGACGAAGTGCTTCGCATGCTGCCGGCCATGGTGTCGCTGCGCGCGTTCGACGACGTGCGCGCGGTGGCCCGTACGCACATGGAGTACCTCGACGAGGGCCTCGCGCCCGAGTCGTTCGACGGCGACGGGCGCCCCGTGTACGGCGATCCGCGGCCGTCGCTGTGGCTGGTGCACGCCACCGACCTGCTGGCCCGGCGCCAGCCGCGCGGCGCACTCGACCCGTTCGTGCGCGAAGTGGCGTGGCCGGCCCTGGAGGGCGTGATGCACCACTTGCGGTCGGGCTCGCGGCACGGCGTGCGCTGCGATCGCGATGGCCTGCTGTGGCAGGGCGAGGGTGACCGCGCCGAGGCGCGCGCCGATTCGAACGCGCTCTGGTACCACGCGCTCGTGGCCATGGCGCAGCTCGGCAAGCTGGCCGGGCGCCGCGAGCACGCCGCGTTCTACCTGGCGTGGGCGCACGACCTGCAGAAGCTCTACGCCGACCGTTTCTGGGACGACACGGTGGGCGCGCTGTTCGAGTGCGTCACCCCGCGCGGCCCCGTGCGCGGGCTGTCGCCGTCGCAGCTGCTGGCGGTGTCGCTGCCGCCGATGCTGCTGGATCCCGAGCGCGCCGCGAAGCTGGTGGCCACGATCGAACGCGAGCTGTGGACGCCCGCGGGCCTGCGCTCCGCCCCCGACGAGGCCGCGGCGCCCGGCCACCTCGGCTGGTGGATCGCGGCGCGGCGGCGCCTGCGCGGGCGCGAACTGCGCGGCGCGGGTCGCGAACACGTCGCGTTCGACGCGTTGCGCCTGGAGATCGAAGCCGGCCGCGCGCGCCTCGAGCCCGTGGACGCCGCCGAGCTGCTGCGCGCGTGGATCGAGGACGTCGAGCACGTCGAGGCGTTCGTCGCGGGATAGGCGAGGCGCCCGGCACGACGAAGGCCCCGGCGGTGCGAACCCGCCGGGGCCTTCGCGTCGGAGCGCGCAGCGCCGCTACTCCCTCCGCGTCGTGTCCGTGGCCGCGGTGTCCGCGGGCGCGGGCGTCGCGGGCGTCGTCGCGGGCGGCGTGGGCGCCGGCGGCGGCGGGGCGGGCGTCTTCGGTTTGCCGAAGCCTCCGAAGAAGCGATCCAGCGCCCCGCTCGCGGCGCGGCGCACGCTGTCGGCCGCGGCCTGGCGCGCGCGCGCCAGCATCGCCCGCGCGGAGTCCTGCGCGGCCTGCACGCGCGCCTCGGCGGCGGCGCGCGCTTCGGCCTCCAGCTTGTCGCGCTGCTCGGTGAGCGCGGCACTCGCGCGCCCCGCGAGCCGGTCGGTCATCGCGCGCGTGTCCCACGCCACGCGCGGCTTCGCCGCCGGGCCGGTGACGCGGAAGTCCAGCAGGATGCGCCCCTGCGCGTCGCTCACCGCGCCGGCGGCGAGCGCGGATCGCGCCTGCAGCGCGGCGGCAGCTGCGGGCGGCAGCGTCACGCTGACGGCGTAGTCGAGCGTGCCGTCGAATCCGACCGAGCCGGCCAGCGCCCACTCGCCCGAACTGCCGTTCAGCTTCACGGCGTCGGTCACCACGCGGCCGTTCTCCACGCGCATCGGCAGCTTCAGGTCCTTGAACTTCACCTCCGCGAGCTGCGGGATCTTCACGAAGTCCGCCACGGCCTTCAGCGACGGACCGGGCCCGACCTTGCCCTCGGCGAGCGACGCGAGCGCGATCAGCGTGAGCGAGCGCTTGATGTCCTCGGGCTGCGAGCCGCGCCCCGAGAAGTCCAGCGTGGTGCCGAGCGTGCCGTGGATCAGGCCCTTCGCGGGCGTCCACACCGACAGGATGTCGTCGGCCTGCACGTTCTCGACCAGCGCCTTGATCGCGTAGACCGGCTTCTGCGTGTCGCGCAGGTCGAACTTCGCGTTGCCACGGACGGTGCCGCCGTAGCCCTGCAGCGAGAACGACTCCGACGTCAGCTGCGCGGGCGCCAGCGACACGTTCGCCGCCACCTGCGTGACGTCGAGCTTGCCCTGCTTCAGCCGCCCGATCGCCACCTTGCCGCCGCCCTGCGCGTTCGGCAGGAACGGCGCGCCCTCCGACGTGGGCAGCACCTCGGCCAGGTCCAGGTACGGCGAGCGGAAGTCGAACGTCACGCCCGCCGGCGCGGCCTTCGCGGGCGATGCCATCAGGGCGAGCGGGCGCGTGACGTCGGCGTCGAGCGTGAACGACGACTGGCCCGCCTTCGCGGTCAGGCCCTTCACGGTGGCGCGCTGCTGCGAGAACGACACGTCGCCGTTCACGCTCTCGATCGGCTTCGGCTGGTCCTTCGACTGCACGCGCACGTTCGCGAGCCGCGCGCTGCCGGCGAGTGCGAACGAGCCGGGGTCCTTCGCGCGCCCCGAGCCCTGCACGTTCACGGCGGCGCGGCCGCTGATCTGCGTGCCCGGCTGCGCCACCATCGGGTAGATCGCGCCGAGGTCGAGGTTGCCCTGCACCGCGAACGTCACCAGCGGATCGGCGAAGCGCTCGGCCGAGAAACGCCCGGTCAGCGGCTGGCCCGCGACGGTGGCGCGGATGTCGTCGATCTTCACGCGACCCGGAGCGAAGTTCGCGGCGAGCGACAGGCCCTGCACGTCGGCGGGCGCGCCCGCGTACTTGAACGCCGCGTCACGCAGCGTGAGCACGCCGGTCACGTCGGGCATCGGCTGCGTCGCGTCGGCCGGCGAGCGCAGCGCGAGGTCGAAGTCCACTCGGCCCCGGCCCGACAGGCCCTTCACGGCGTTCGCGTCGGCCACCGACACCCACTTCAGCACCTCGGCCAGGTCCACCTGCGAGCCCTTCGCCTTCAGGTCGAAGCGCATCGCACGCGCCGGCGCGCCCGCGGCGGCCACCTTCGGCAGGTCCACGAGCCCGGAGGCCTCGAGCGCCGTCTGCCCCAGCTTCAATGCCACGCGGTCCAGTGCCAGCCGCTGAGACTTCGTGTCGAACTGGCCGCGGTGCTCGACCTGGAACGCGAGCTTCGCGAGGCCCTGGTCCAGGTCCGACAGCCGCGCCGCCGTCAGCGGCCCGAACGCCACGCCGGTGATCGTGGTGGCGCCCGACGTCGCCATGCGCGCACCCGCGTCGCGCACGGCCAGGTCCATGGTGGTTTCCACGTTCAGCGCCGTGCGCCGGCCGGCCTTCATGTCGTCGATCAGCACGCGCCCGCCGCGGATCGCGAACTGCTTCACCGCCAGGTCCATCGGCGGCTGCTCCGCGGCACCCGGCTTCGGCGGCGCGCCGAGCGAGTCGAAGTTCGTGGTGCCGTCCGCGCGCAGCAGCAGGTGCAGCGCCGGCTCCTCGATCGCGAGCTTCCTCACCGTGATGCGCTTGCGCAGCAGGTCCATCACGTCGAGGTCCAGGTCCACGGCGCGCGCACCGAACGCGGTGCCGCGCGCGAAGCCGCCGGGCTCGGCGAGCTCGGGCTTCTTCACGGTCAGCCGCACCGGAGGCCACAGCCCGAGCGAGGCGTCCTCGAAGCGCACCTCGCGCGCGAGCGCGGTCTGCAGCTGGGCGGACACCAGTGCGCGCACCTTCGCCGGCGGGAACAGCGCGGTGAGCAGCCCCCACGCGGCGAGCACGAGCACGACCGGAACGATCAGCAGCCAGGCCCACGCGGGCCGGCCGCGGCGGGCGGCGGGATTCGAGGGCGACATCGGGATGCCTCCGAGAAGTCGGGACGGGAGTCGGCGGCATTGTGCCGCGCTCCCGCGCCCCGGGCCAGCGGAAGCCGATGGCCATGCCCGGAGCCGCCGCCGCGCCCGTCGCGCGAAGGTCGTCCGCGGCCCGCGCGTGTCGTAGATTCCCCGTCCCATGTGCCCCGAGACCGCTTCCGCCGTCGACGCGGCGATCCGCCGCCACAAGCTCGTGGCCGTCATCCGCGCGGCCACGCCCGATGCCGCACGCGAAGCGGCGCTCGCCGTGATCCGCGGCGGGCTGCCGATCGTGGAGGTCACGTTCACGGTGCCCGACGCGGTGCGCGTGATGCGCGAGCTCGCGCGGCACCCCGACGCCGTGATGGGCGCCGGCACGGTGCTCACCGCGGAGCAGGCGCGGCAGGCGATCGATGCGGGCGCACGCTTCCTGATCGCGCCGAACATGGACCCGGCCGTGGCGGCCGTGGCGCACGAAGCGGGCGTGTACTGGTGCCCCGGCGCGTACACCACCACCGAGATCGTCGCCGCGCGCGCGCACGGTGCGCACCTGGTCAAGGTCTACCCGGTGGGCGTCGCGGGCGGGCCCGACTACATCCGGATCATCCGCGACCCGCTGCCCGGCATCCCGATGCTCGCCGCCGGCGGCACGCATCTCGGCAACGTGCCCGCGTTCCTCGCCGCCGGCTGCGTGGCGTGCGGCATCGGCGCGGCGCTCGCCGACCCGGCGCTGGCGCTCGCGGGCGACGTCGCGGCGATCGAGCAGCGCGCCCGCGCGTTCGTGGCGTGCGTCGCGGGCAGCACCGCGGCGTGAGTCGCACGCGCGCCGCGCGGGCGGCCCTCGCGGCGCTGATCGGCCTGCTCGCGTGGTTCGCGCCGCCGCCGGCGCACGCGAGCACCGAGGAGTTCTCCACGTTCGACGTGCTGCGCGAGGAGGAGGACGACGAGAGCCTGCTCGACCACACGCTCACGCGCTTCCCCGACGACTGGCGCGACGAGTGGGAGGGCTCCGCGAACGCGTTCCGCACCGCGCAGGGCTGCCTGACCGCGGGCGAGTGGTTCCAGATCCACGACCTCAAGGTGCGCTCCAACACGGGCCGCCACTCGTGGCTCGATCTCCAGATGCTCACGAACCACGACAACCGCTCGGACTACGAGTGGCTGCAGTTCCAGTTCCGCTTCGGGCTGCCGTACGCCCCGGGCAAGTGGGGCATCCGCTTCCGGCCGGCGTACGACAAGAGCCAGCACGACTTCGCGGCGCTGTGGGACACGGGCACCGACTCCTCGCGCGTGCAGGTGCAGGCCGTGCTCACGATCGAGGACGCGTTCAACAAGCTGTGGGAGTTCCGCCAGACGCGCGTGGGCAACCGCGCCGAGCCGTACGAGCGCCATCCGTTCGAGCCCGCGCTGCGCGTGGCGTGGCGCGGTGGCGACGCCGCGCTGCCGCCGTCGCGCCGGCCGTCGCGCTTCGACCTCGCGCGCGGCGCGCGCGTGGAAGCCTCGGGCGAGTGGTTCACGCCCGCGCGGCAGCGGCTCGAGGAGTTCACGGGCGAGGTGCTGGAGCGCTCCACGTTGTGGGGCGGCAAGGGCGCGGCGCAGGCCGAGGCGCGCGTCGGCCGCTGGGGCGTCGAGGCGCGCTTCGAGAACGTGCAGGCGCGCTCGGGACGCATGGTGGTCGCGACCGGCGTGGACGGCCTGTCGTACCGGCGGCGCTGGTCGGGCGAGCTCGCGGCCAGCGCGCGCCTGTCGCCGCGCTGGTCGGCGGAGGCGCGCTGGATCTACCAGGACCGCACGCTCGCGTGGCGCCCGCTCGGCTCCGACGGAGAGTTCCGCTGCGTCGAGCGGCTGCCGATGGCGCAGCTCCACTGGCGGCCGTCACGCGACTGGCGCACGCGCTTCGGCTTCATGCGCGACCGCGCGAGCGTGGCCGAGCGCGGCGTGCTGCCCGGGCGCGGTTACGGCACGCGTTTCGAGACGCGCGCGTTCGTTGGGCTGGAGGCGCGCTTCGGCCGCGTGGTCGTGCAGGGCGTCGAGTGCGTGGAGCTGGATCGCGAGCCCTACGACGTGTCGTTCCACCACGACAAGGGCTTCTTGCACCTGCAGACCACCTTCTGAGAGTTTCCCCGGCCCAACCCCCCGACCCTCGGAAGGAGGTCGCACCGTGAAGAAACTCATCGACATGCTGGCGGGCCTGAACGCGATGTCTCTCGCCCTCGGCGTGATCATCGGCGGCGCCGTCGGCAAGGTGGTCAGCTCGCTCACCAGTGACGTGCTCATGCCGATCATCAGCCTCGTGATCCCGGGCGGCGCCTGGCGCGAAGCCCAGATCCCGCTCGCCCACGCTCCGGACGGCACGGTCGCGAAGGCCATCAGCATCGGCTCGTTCGCCGGTTCTATCGTGGACTTCCTGATCATCGCCATCGTCATCGGCTGGCTCACCAAGATGCTGGTCAAGCCCGCGGCGCCGGCCCCTCCGCCGGGCCCGTCGGCCGAAGAAAAGCTGCTCATGGAGATCCGCGACGCCCTCAAGGCGCGCTGACCCCTCCCGCCGGCAAGTCGAAGGCGCGGCTCCCCCGAGAGCCGGCGCCTTCGCTGTTTCCGACCGGTGCGATCCGGCTCGCCACGGGTCGCGCGCCGCGTCTACTGCAGTCGGACCACGCGCCGCACCAGCCGCTGGCCGCCCGTGCGCACCACCGCCCAGTACACGCCCGGGCCCGCCGTGCGCCCGACGGCGTCGTGGCCGTCCCACCGCAGGCGATGCTCGCCCGCGGACAGCCGCACGCGATCGGGACGTGCGATCACGCGGCCCGCCACGTCGAGCACGTCCATCTCGACCTCGGCGTCGGCCGGCAGCCCCAGCACCAGTTCGAGCGTGCCGCGGAACGGATTGCGCGCCGGGCGCAGCGACAGGTAGTGCGGCGTCGCCGGCGTCTGCGAGCCGAGCAGGTCGAACGCCACCGAATCGCTCGCCATGGCCACCGGCGGCGACTTGGCGTTGTTCGACCACGCCGTGTGCAGCACCTGGCCCGCCGTGTTCGTGACGTTCTGGTCGCGCAGGAACTCCACGTATTCCTTCGACGTGGTCTGGTAGTAGAGCACCGCGCTCACCGTTCGCGCCGTGCCCGGCAGCGGGTAGCTGGCCAGGTCCCAGTTCTGCCCGTCGGCGTAGCGCGTGCCCGGGATCGAGGGATCCACCGGCTGGCCGCCGAACGCCGCGTACGCCGCGTTCGTGAAGCCCTGCGGCGGAATGCGGTTGTCCTTGTACACGGTGTCGTTGAGCGTGAAGTGGAACGACGGCCCCGAGGCCAGCCCGAGCGTGCCGCCCAGCCCGGGCGAGACGCCCAGGTGGATCTCGTACACGCGCGCTCCGTTCGCGTCGAGCACACCGGTGGCCGGGTCGTACGCACCCGACTGGTACACCACGGCCCCGCCGCCGTCGCGCGCCGTCACCTGGATCCACATGCGACGGCCCTCGGGGTAGCCCGTGGGCAGCTTGTGGCCCGTGTGGTTCGTCACGCGCACGTCGGCGCGGAAGCTGTCGCCGGCCGCGGCCACCTGCACGTCGAGCGTCGCCGCCCGCTGCAGCATGGCGCGCGCGCGATTCGCCGCCGCGGTCACCTCGCTCGTGTCGACCTCGGTCGGGTTCAGCGACGCGATCACCGGACCCATCCACGCGTTGCCGCCGGTCATGTCGTGCAGCGGCAGGTTCGTGCGCACCGGCGCGGACACGTCGTTGCAGCCCGCGCCCGTGACCTTGCGCATGTGGCAGTCCTGGCACTGCGACACCATGCCGCCCGGGTTGTTGCCGGCGAACTCCGGCGCGTAGACGCCCGACGGGAACGCGCTGTTCAGCCACTCGCTGTACGTGCGTTCCAGCGGCATCAGGTGCGTGGAGCTCACCGAGTCCGGCGGCGCGTCGAACGTTCCCGCCGCGTACTTCGCCCCGCTCACGCGCTCGAACACGGGGTTCGAGACGTCGTGGCAGGTGGCGCACATCTCGCTCTTCGAGTGGAACGGCGACTGCAGGAACGCGTGCGGCGCGGCGGCGTCGCCGAACGGTCCGCGACGCACGTCGTCGGGATCGATCACGTACTGGCCCGTGCCGTACGTCGTGGGCCGGTGCGCCGGCTGCAGCTGGGCCAGGATGGCGGCGTCGGCCGCGGGGCTCACGCCCGGCTTGTAGAGCGGATCCACCATGCGGTGGCAGAAGTTGCACGACAGGCCTTCGCGGCCGAGCGCGTCGACGTTCGCGCCGCTCGTGGGCTGGCTCTTCCCGGCGAGCCACGACATCGGCGCGTGGCAGCGCAGGCACAGGTCGCCCGACGACGGCGCGTCCTGCTCGGCCACGGCGAGGCACGCGTGGAACAGCGGGTCGCGCGCCGCCTGCATCATCATCGTGCCGCGCGCGTTGCGGCCCGGCTCCACGGCGGCGTTGTAGCCGGCGTGGCAGCCGGCGCACAGCGCCTGGCTCTGGAATCCGCCGGCGCCCAGCGGCTGCGTGCCCGGCAGCTTGAAATCGCGCAGCGTGGTCGGCGCGATGCCGCCCGGCGTGCGCGCGATCGTGAACACCGCGTGGCTGCTGTCCGAGCCCACGTGGCCGGCGCCGTCGCGGGCCACCACGCGCACGCGCGCGTTCGTGCTGGGCGTGTTGTGCACGAACCACGTGAACGAGCCCGAGTTCGGCACGCCCAGCGCGAGCGGGATCCAGGCCGCGGTGGCGGCGTCGCGGTAGTGCACGTCGACCGACGTCACGCCCACGTCGTCGCTGGCGGTCCACGTGATCGTGTGCGCGCTGCCGCCGACCCAGTTCTCGCCGCCCGTGGGCGACGTCACCGTGACGGTGGGCGGCGCGTCCACCAGCGTCCAGTTGCCGCCTCCGAAGTTCTCGAAGATGGTGCTCGTGGCGCCCGTGATCGTGAGGCCCAGGTAACCGCCCGAGCCGTTGAACGGCCAGTTCGTGGTCGGCACCTGCCCGCGCGCCACGCCGTTCACGTACACGTCCACCACGCCCGACGGGCGCGCCCGCGCGCCGAACTGGTCGCCGGCCACCAGCGTCACGCCGTTGATCACGCCGCGCTGCTGCCAGCCCTGCACCGGGTGGTACGTGGACACCACGACGCGCGAGGCGCCGGGCTCGTAGCGCACCTCGATGTGCCCCGCGGCCCACGTCAGGCCCTGCACCTTCAGCATCAGGTCCGTCTCGGCGGCGCCCGGCGTCACGGCCAGCAGGGTGATGTACGCCTCCTGGTCGGAGCCGAACTGCGCGCCGCTCCACACCGTGGTCGCGGAGCCGCCCGTCTGGCGCATGGTGTTGGCCTGGATCACGAGCGTGCTGTTGTCGTCCACCCACGAGCCGCCGATGGGGCCGTTCGCGCGGTTGAAGTTGTCGAGCACCGCGGTGCTCGGGAAGTTCGCGTTGACGCCGACACTGATCACCACCGACGCCTGCGCCTGGCCGCCGTGGCCGTCGTCGAGCGTGAGGATCGCGGTGTAGTCGCCCGCCACCTGGTAGAGGTGCGACGGGTTCGGCTGCGTCGACGTGCCGCCGTCGCCGAACGTCCACGCGTAGCTCAGCGTGTCGCCGTCGGGGTCGAAGCTGCCGGCGCTCGAGAAGTTCACGTTCAGCGGCACGACGCCCGCGAGCGGCGTGGCGGACATCTGCACCACGGGCGGCGTGTTGCCACCGCTCGGGCCGCCGTAGTGGATGCGCCGCACTTCGCCCGTGGTGATCGAGACGTAGTACAGGTCGCCGTTCACCGGGCTCGTGCGCAGGTCCACGGGCCAGTCCATGTCGCTGCCGAAATCCGCCACCGCGAGCAGGTTGCCCGCGGGATCGAACGTCGCCGCGCGGATCCAGCTGCCGCCGTAGTCGGCGAAGAAGTAGCGGCCGTGGTAGCTGGCCGGGTACAGCGTGTCGCCGTAGAACACGCCGCCCACCGAGGCGTTGCCCGTGAAGCCGGGAGGCGAGCCGAGGAAGTCGTACGAGTGGTGCCACCACGCCAGCGGCAGCCGGAACGACGCCGGGTTCGTGCCCGAGCCCACGCTGCCGCAGCCGTTGTGCGCGGGCGTCGCCGCCATGTACGGGTCGTTCTCGAGCGCGCCCTCCCAGCACGGCCAGCCGAAGTTCTGACCCGGAACGGTGACCACGTTCAGCTCTTCCCAGCGGTTCCAGCCCACGTCGCCCACCATCAGCTGGCCGGGATTGCCGTCCGCCGGGTTCGTGCTGCCGGTGCCGGGCCTCGACGTGAAGCGGAACGGATTGCGCAGGCCGTACGCGAACACCTTCGAGCGGTTCGCCTGCAGGTCCGCGACCGCGTACGGGTTGCTCGCGTAGCCCCAGCCGTTCGTCGGATTGATGCGCAGGATCTTGCCGCACAGGCTCGTGATGTCCTGCGCGCGGAACGCGCCGATGTCCTCGTTCGGGTCGGTGAGCCCCGGGCCGAACGCCGACGGGTACAGCCCGCCCGCGTCCGTGTCGGTGAAGCTGCCGCCGTCGCCGGCGGACACCAGCAGGCTGCCGTCGCTGCCCCAGCGCAGCGAGCCGACCGTGTGCGACAGCGACGCGATCAGGGGGCCGTGCCGCCAGTCGACGCCCATCAGCACCGCGCGCGTGGACAGGTTCACGGTGTTCGTGTCGCCGGTCGCGTTCATCTGGAAGCGCACCAGGCGGCCGAAGCCCAGGATGTTGTCGTCGACGCCGTTGCTGTCGGGATCCACCGTGTACAGGAAGTACACCCGGTGGTTCGTGGCGTAGTTCGGGTCCACCGCCACGCCGAGCAGGCCGCGGTCCTGGTAGTCGAGCACCTGGTTCACGTTCGACCACACCGGCGTGGCCAGCTTCACGCCGTTGCGCACCATCCACACCGTGCCGCGCTTCTCGCCCACCAGGAAGTCGCCGTTCGGCAGGAACGCGACGCTCGTGGGCACGATGAACGACGTGCCGGGCACGGCGTTCTCCGCCGCGAAGTTGGGGGGCAACGTCACGGCGCCCGCCGATGCGGCGCCGAGCAGAAGCAGAAGGGGCACGAGCGCGGGGAGGCGCAGGATGCGTGAGAGGGACACGGTCTCCTCCGAGGATGTGAGACGGGCAGCGCGGCGCCCGGATGATTTCCAGACTGAGGCTAAGGACTGACGGGGCAACGGCTCAACCTTTGTTTGCGCCGCCCCGGAAACCCTGTGCGCCGCGCACGGGTGATTTCGCCCTTCGAACGGCTCGCCGACGCCGGGCCGCCCGCCCGCCGGCGCCGCGAGCGGGCGTGCGCGAACTGGCTCGCACACCGTCACCCCTTCACAACCGGAGTTGTCACCGGGTGACACCCCGCCGCACCGCCGGACGTTCTCCCCGCTCGTCCCTGCGCGATTCCGCGCACGTTCCGGGGGGTTGTCACCCGGGCTGCTTCCCGGCACGCACATTGCCTTGGGTTCCGGCGACCGCGGCGTCGGAGGCAGGTGGCATGGGAACGAAGATGCTGCGGTCCCGGGGACGAGCCCGGGCCCCGCGCTGGTACCAGCCGGTGGCGTTGAGCACGCTGCTCGTGCTGGGCATCGGCCGCTTCGGACTCGCGATCATCCGGCTTTCGGCCGCGGTCACCCACTCGAGCCCACTCGCCCCGTGGCGGCGATGCACGCGCCTCGCGCTCCGCTCGCGAGCGCCACGAGTGGCGCGACCCGTCGACGGGT
>JBGAMH010000154.1:0-11431 GCA_044223135.1 Candidatus Eiseniibacteriota bacterium
CTTAGTGCGGAGGCCGCAGGAGGCGGCCGCAGCACGTGCCCCCCATCGACCACCCTCCGCCCCGCGCCCCCTGGAACGTGCAGGCCCAGGTTCTCGCGCCCGCCGGAAGAAGCCGCCACCCAACGCAACGGCCCGGAGCGTTTCCGCCCCGGGCCGTGCACCGTCGCGAGCGAAGCGACTATTTGTTCTGCGTCGAGTCCGCCGGAGCCCCCTCGCCCTTCTGCAGCAGGCGACGCTTCTCGATCTCGTTCCGCAGCACGTCCTTGTTCATCACCACGAACTCCACGCGGCGGTTCTTCGCCATGTTCAGCGGGTTCGTGTTCGGCGCCACCGGCTTCGTCGGCCCGTAACCCCTCGTCGTCAGCTGCGCCGGGTTCAGTTCCGGGAAGCGGCGCAGCATGTACGCACGCACCGAGTCCGCGCGCGCCTGCGACAGCACCATGTTCTTCGCCTTGCCGCCGCGCGAGTCCGTGTGACCGCCCACTTCCACGTTCAGCTGGGGCCACTTCTTGAGCACCGCACCCGCCGCGTCGAGCGTCGCGAACGACTCGGGCAGGATGTCCGCCTTGCCCGTTTCGAAGTTCACGCCCTGCAGCCGGATCATGCCCGTGTCGAGCAGCTCCGTCTCGCGCTCCATCACCTCGATCGGGCAGCCCGTCGGATCCACCTTCAGGCCCGCCGGCGTGTCGGGGCACTTGTCCAGGCCGTCGGGAACGCCGTCGCCGTCCGAGTCGATCGGGCAGCCCTTCGCGTCCACCGTCGCGCCCTTCGGCGTGTTCGCGCACTGGTCGATGCCGTCCAGCACGCCGTCGCCGTCGGAGTCGCTCGGGCAACCCTTCGCGTCCACCGTCGCGCCCTTGGGCGTGTCGGGGCACGTGTCGATGCCGTCGAACACGCCGTCACCGTCGGAGTCGCTCGGGCAGCCCTTCGCGTCCACCGTGGCGCCGCGCGGCGTGCCTTCGCACGCGTCGAGGCCGTCGAACACCTTGTCGCCGTCCGTGTCGAGCGGGCAGCCGGTGGCGTCCACCCTGGCGCCCTTCGGCGTGCCGGGGCACTTGTCCTTCTTGTCGGGCACGCCGTCGCCGTCGGTGTCGCGCGGCGTGGCGCCCAGCGCCAGCGTGAGGCCGGCGCCCAGGATCACGTTGTGCAGGTTCGTCTGCGGGCCCAGGTCGTTCAGCGGCTTGAACGACACGTCGCGCGCCTCGAAGCGCAGGCCGACCTCGTCGCTGAGCCAGAACTTCAGGCCGCCGCCGAACTCGATGCCGCCCGTCTCCTGCTTCAGCGCGCCCGCACTGGGCTTGAGCTGGTTGTAGCCGCCGCCCACGAACGCGTACGGCCCGCCCCAGCGCCCCTGCGCCGGCGAGATCACCAGGTTGCCGGAGAAGTGCGAGAAGTCGAAGTCGCGCGGGTTGGTGGCCACCGGCGGGTCCTCGGACGTGGCGGTGAAGCCCGCCGCGCCCTCGAGGCCCAGCCACGAGTTGAACTGGTAGCCCAGCCGGCCGCCCATGTAGAGGTTGTCCTGGAGCGGGTTGCTGGAGCCGGGGTAGACGAGCTTGCCGTCGAACACGGTGAAGCCGGCGAACGGCGTGAGCTCGAAGTGCGAGCCGATGGGCTCGGCCACCGCCACGCCCGCCACCATCAGGGCGGCCAGGACGGGCAGGGCGAGGCGAAGACGCGCGCGCATGGAGACTCCTCGAAAGTATGGGCGACCCGGTCTCCCGGGACGCGGGTACGTCCGGGCATGATGCGAAGGCCGGGAGGGTAAAGGCCGGGGCGCGGGGGTTCAAGCCGAAGCGCCTCGCGGCGTTGGCTCGCGGGAGCGCGGGCGCGGCGGGCCTGCGGACGCGCGCGCGCGCGCGCCCCGGCGGGGCCGGCGGGGCTGCACGGCCCGCCGGGCGAACGCGGACCTTGCGTCGCGGGGGGCGCTGGCCGATTCCTATGGTGCCCGGCGCGCCTCCCCGCGTTCCGGTTCGGCCCCTTCCCGGGAGACGCTTCATGACGGATGCACCCTCGGTTCGCCGGTCCGCCGCGCCCCGCTCGCTCGCCCGGGCCGCCACGCGGGCGGCCGTGCTGCTCGCCGCGTTCGTGCTGGCCGGCTCGCTCGCCTCGTGCGGCTCGAAGGGCTCGCCCACCGGTCCGACGCTGGCCACGCGCTCGTACCGCATGGGCTTCAGCGGCGTGCCGCCGCGCTACGACCAGGCGCAGGCCGTGGCCGCCATCAACATGTGGAGCACGCGCGCCGACGCGGCCACGTTCACCGACGAGCCGCCGTGGGACTCGCTGCTGGCCGGTGTGCCGCCCGAGAGCATCGTCGTGCGCGAGAAGCTGCCGCTGGCCAACTACTGGCGCGCGAAGGGCATGGACGTGTGGGTGTACGTCGACCCGGCGAACGGCGTGGACCGGTCGGCCGACTCGAACAAGCTGCAGGCCCTGGGGCGCAGCATCCGCGAAGCCGAGATCCAGCAGCTGTACCGGCGCTGGTGCGTGGTGATGGACAGCATCGTCCGGCCCTCGCACATGGGCTTCGCGATGGAGACGAACCTGGTCCGGCGGATGTCGCCGCCCGACCTGTACGCGGCGGTGCGGCAGGTGGCCGCCGACGCGGCGGCCGACGTGCGGGCGCGCGACGCGACCGTGAAGCAGAGCATCAGCATCCAGGCCGACTTCGCGCAGATCGCGCTGCTGGGGCTCGGCGAGCACGAGGTGGAGACCGACCTCGCGCACTTCCCGTTCGCGCAGGAGCTGGGCCTGTCGTCGTATCCCAACCTGGCCGGCTGGAAGCACCCCGACAGCCTGTCGGTGAACTACTACCGCCGGCTCATGACCACGCGGCCGACCGTCCCGGTGTTCGTGACCGAGGGCGGCTGGTCGTCGATCACGCTGGACACGCTGGTGTCGAGCCCCGAGATGCAGCGCCTCTACATCGAGAAGCAGGGGCAGATGCTGGCCGCCGCGAATGCGATCGCGTACTTCCAGCTCACGTTCACCGACCTGGACCTGACCAGCTGGCCGCCGCCCATCCCGCCGATCCTCGACCTGTTCGCGCACATGGGCATGGTCGACGCCGACCTGAACCCCAAGCCCGCACTGAGCGCGTGGGACGCGCTGTACGCGCGCCCCTACGTGCCGAGGTAGCGCCCGGCAGGCGCGCGGCGGGTCGTGTTCGCGAGCGGCTCGCCGCGCGGCCCGGGCGGCGTTCGCGCCAATCGCGCGTGCATGGCGGGTGCGGGCGGCCCGTGCCAGACTGCGCGCCGTCCACTCCCCGCTGTCGAGGACCTCGGGCCGCGCTGCGCCGCGCGCCGGGGCCGCCTGTTGCTCGGAGCGCCATCGTGAAGCCCATCGTGCAGTTCGGAGAAGTGGTCGACGGCTACGCCGTGCCCGTGTTGAACGAGCGCGAGATCCGCGCGGCCGCCGGCATCCTGTTCGTCGCGACGTTCCTGTCGCTGCTGCTGATCCTGCTCGCGAACAAGTTCCTGCTCATCAAGATCGTGATCCCCGTCTTCCTGGCGGACCTCGTGGTGCGCGTGTTCGTGAGCCCGCGCTTCTCGCCCGCGCTGATCCTGGGCCGGCTCGCCGTGGGCCACCAGGCGCCCGAGTACGTGGCCGCGGAGCCGAAGCGGCTGGCGTGGATGATCGGCATCGCGCTCTCGGGGTTGATGTTCGTGCTCATGGTGGTGATGAACACCTACGGCCCGATCACCGGCATCACGTGCCTGGTGTGCCTGCTGTTCCTGTTCTTCGAGGCGGCGTTCGGGATCTGCCTCGGCTGCAAGTTCTACAAGCTCGTGTACCGCCGGGAGCCCACGCTGTGCCCGGGCGAGGTGTGCGACGTGCGGACGCGCGCCGACATCACCCGCACGTCGGCGGCGCAGTGGCTGGTGCTGGCGGCGACCGTGGCGCTGGTCGTGGCCGGCGTGTTCGCGTTCTCGAAGACGTTCTCGGTGCCGGCGCACGCGCTGTTCGCCCCGCGCGCAGCCGCTTCGGCGCCCCCGCGCTGACGGAGCGAAGTCGCCGCGCCCGGCGCGGGCGCGTCGCCCGCGGCGCCGTGTCGCGGGCGGCGGCCCCGCCGGGGTGAGCGCGCCGCCGCTGCGTGCCGCCGCCCGGGCATGCGAGAATCCGCGCCCATGACTTCGCCCGTCCGCCAGAGCCTGAACCTCGCGGTGCCCGCCGCGCTCGCCCGCGTGCTCGCCTCCGACGCCGTGTTCGAGCGCGCGCTGCTGGTGGGCGGCTGCGTGCGCGACGCGCTGCGGGGCGAGCCCGGCAAGGACTTCGACGTCGAGGTGTACGGCGTGGCGCTGGACGACCTCGCGCGCGTGCTCGCGCGTCACGGCGCCACCGACGTGATCGGGCGCAGCTTCGGCGTGATCAAGCTGACGCTGGAGAGCGGCGAAGTGGTGGACTTCGGCGTGCCGCGCCGCGACAGCAAGGTGGCCGCCGGGCATCGCGGCTTTGCGGTGGCCGCCGATCCCGAGCTGGACCCGCGCGAGGCCGCCGCCCGGCGGGACTTCACCATCAACGCGCTGCAGTGGGACCCGCGCACGCGCGACGTGATCGACCACTTCGGCGGCATCGCCGACCTGCACGCCGGCCTCGTCCGCCACACGAGCGACGCGTTCACCGAAGACCCGCTGCGCGTGCTGCGCGCGATGCAGTTCGCCGCGCGCTTCGGCTTCGACGTCGCGCCCGAGACGGTGGCGCTGTGCGCCAGCATCCGCGACACGTACGCCGAGCTGCCGCGCGAGCGCGTGTGGGACGAGTGGCTCAAGTGGGCCACGCGCAGCCGCGTGCCGAGCAAGGGGATGGAGTTCCTGCGCGCGTGCGGCTGGCTCGCGCATTTCCCGGAGCTCGCGGCGCTGCCCGGCACGCCGCAGGAGCCCGCGTGGCATCCCGAGGGCGACGTGTGGGTGCACACGCTGCACTGCCTGGACGCGCTCGTGCGCGACCCCGAGTGGCTCGCCGAAGACGCCGAGTCGCGCGCGATCGCGAGCTTCGCGGTGCTGCTGCACGACACCGGAAAGCCGCCCTGCACCGAGCGCACCGTGGTGCGCGGCGTGGAGCGCATCACGAGCGTCCGTCACGAGAACGTGGGCGAACCGCTGGCCGAGGCGTTCCTCGCGCGGCTGGGCGCGCCCGGCGCGATCGTGGAGCGCGTGAAGCCGCTGGTGCGGTGGCACATGATGCACCTGCAGGAGCCCACCGACCGCGCCGTGCGGCGGCTGTCGCGGCGGCTCGAGCCGTCGAGCATCCAGGAACTCGCCGTGGTGATCCGCGCCGACTGTGCCGGCCGCCCGCCGCTGCCGCCCGATCCGCCCGCGAGCCTGCAGGGCTGGCTCGCGCGCGCCGCGCACTTGCAGGTGTTGAACGAAGCGCCGGCGCCGCTGCTGATGGGCCGCCACCTGCTGGAGCGCGGCCATGCGCCGGGGCCCGCGATGGGCGAGTTGCTCGCGCGCGCCTACGACGCGCAGCTGGACGGCGAGTTCGCGGACGTGGAGGGGGCGGTGGCGTGGGTGGAGCGGCAGCTGCGCGACTAGCCGCGCGGCGCGTCCTTCAGCTTCACCACCATCTCGCGCATCGTCACGCGTGCGCCGTGCCTGCCGAAGAACGCCTGTGCGCGCGCGTTCGCCTCGGCCACGGTGAACACCAGCAGAACCTGGCCCGTGCCTTCGGCCCACGCGCGTGCGGCCTCGAACAGCGCGTCGGCCGCGCCGGTGCCGCGCGCCTCGGGCTTCACGTACACGTCGTGCAGCCACACGCTCGACTCGAGCAGGTCCTCGTACAGCGGGCCCTCCACGGTCAGGTACGCGTAGCCCACGGGCGCGCCGTCCTGCTCGGCCACCAGCAGCGCGGTGTCCTCGGCGCCCACCTGCGAGCGGAAGAACCGCTCGCGCCCGGCGCGCCGCGCGGGATCGTCGCCGCCCAGGTCCCAGAAGCGCACGGCGTCCCACGCGTGGTGCATCGCGTACAACTCGCCCGCCATGGCGGCCACCGCGGGAACGTCCGCGGCGGTGGCGGGGCGGATCGCCACGTCGCTCATCGTGCCCGTGCTCCGGCGCGCACACGCGCGGACACGGCGGCCTCGCGGCCCACGCACCACGCCGGCCCGCGCTGCGTCGCGCCGTCCGCGCGCCGCGCCCTCACGGCCGCGCCTCTCCGGCGCCGCCGTGCGTGTCGTACCACTTCAGCCACTCGGTCAGCCGGTGCACATTGTGCGCGGGCTCGGCGAAACCGTGCGGCTCGCGCGGGTAGGCGAAGAACTTCACCTCGCAGCCCACGTCCGCCAGCGCGCGGTACAGCGTCACGCCGTTCATGAAGTGCACGCGGTCGTCGCTCTGGCCGTGCAGGATCAGCGTGGGCGTGCGCATGTCCTTCGCGGAACGGATCGGGTTCGCGCGGTCGAAGTGCTCGGTCTGCCGCCACGGGTCGCCCTTGTACTCCCACTGCGCGGCGAGGCCGTGGTTGATGTCGCTGCTCACGTACGCGTACGAAGCGTCGTTCACGCCGGCGCCGACCACGGCGGCCTTGTAGCGCTGCACGTGGCCGATCGTCCACGCGGTGATGTAGCCGCCCCACGACCAGCCGCCGAAGAAGAGCCGCTCGCGGTCGGCGAGGCCCTTCGCCACCAGCATGTCGACGCCGCTCTCGATGTCCATCTGCTCGATCTCGCCGAAGCGGTTGCGGTTCGCGGCATAGAAGTCGAAGCCGTACGCGGTGCCGCCGCGGTAGTTGGGGCGGAACACGGCGTAGCCGTGCGACGCAAACAGCAGCGTCTGCGAGCTGAACGCCTGGCGCGTGGTCTCGTCGGGCCCGCCGTGCGGCATCACGATCAGTGGCGTGGCGCCGGTCGCGCCGGGCGGGCGCGTGAGCAGGCCTTCCAGCTCCACGCCCTCGGGGCAGGTCCACTTCACCACCTGCGTCTCGCCCACGGCCCAGTCGGAGACCTGCGGGTTCAGCGTGGTGGCCACGGTGGCCTTGCGCGTGGCGAGGTCGAACACGGTCACGTCCTGCGGCTCGCGCGGCGTGCTCGACAGGAACGCCACGCGCCTGCCCGCGGCGTCGGCGAGCGGCGTGGTGCCCACCACGCGGCCCGCGAAGCCGGCGTCCTGCGGCGCGCCGCCGGCCAGCGGAAAGCGCAGCAGCTTCGTCTCGGTGCGAGCCGCCACGCACGCGAGCGCGGCGCGGCCGCCGTCCACCAGCACGAACGAGTCGAACGTGAGGTTCTTGTCGGGCGCCAGGTCGCGCACGGCGCCGGTGCCCACGTCCCACACGAACAGCGCGTTGTAGTTGCTCAGGCCGTCGTTCAGCCCGATCACCACCACCTGGCGGCCGTCGGGCGTCCAGGCGACGTTGCGGTACGGCGTGCCGTACGACGCGTGCACGTTCGGCATCGTGGCGGCCACGCCGCCGTCGGCGCCCAGCACGCGCACGGCGAGCGAGCCGAACGACTCGTAGGGATCACTGCTGCGCGAGGTGGCCACGGCGAAGCGTGTGCCGTCGGGCGACCACGCGAACTCCACCACGTTCAGGCTGTCGGCCGTCCATGCGTGCGGTGTGCCGCCATCCACGCCGATCGTCCACAGCTTCGTCGGCTTCCACTCGCGGTCCCACTCGATCGCGCCGCCGCGCTTCCACTTCGCTTCCGTTTCGGCGTCGGTGGCGGCGGCTTCGGCGAGGAACGCGACCTGCTTTCCGTCGGGCGACCAGCGCCACTCGCCGGGTTCGAGCTTGCCGGTGTCGAGCTTGCGCGCTTCGCCGCCGGCCAGCGGCAGCAGCCACAGCGCGCCCTTGCGCGTGAAGCCGAGCGTGCGGCCGTCGGGCGAGAAGCGCGGCGCGCCGGCGCGGTCGGGCCCGGACGTCAGCGTGCGCGTGGCGCGCGTGGCGAGGTCCACCAGCACGATCTGCCGCGTGCGCTTCCAGCCGGCGTCCTTGTCGTCCTCCGACGGCTTCGCGCTGGTGTCGCGCGCGGCCTGTCCCAGCGCGAGCGCGGCCCAGCGCCCGTCGGCCGACAGCGCCAGGTCCACGGGCGCGGCCAGCGTGACGACGTCCTCGGGGGAGATCACGTGCGTGCCGGCGGCGGCGGCGAAGGTCGGGGCGCACAGGGCGATCGCGAGCGCGAAGGCGGCGCGGCGCGCAAAGCGGTGGATCGGGGGCATGCACTCCTCCGGAACGGTCACGGGTCGCGGGCGCGGTGCTCGCCACGGAACGAGGCGGGCGCCGAGGGCGGCAGCATCGCAGCGGAGGGCGGCGAGCGTCCATGCCCTTGTGCCCGGCGCGGCGTTCGGCCACTGTTCGCGGCCTCCGCTCGACCGTGCCCGGCCGTGGCCCTCGATCGGAGTTCCGGAGAGTCCCCATGACGCCCGCCCGCACCTCGCACGCCGCGCCGCGTCGCGCCCCGATCCGTCGGGACGCCGGCCGCGCCGCGCTCCGATGAGCACCGAGCCTCCTCGTCAGCCGTTCCTGCGCCGGGCCGACGTGAAGCCCGCGCGGCCGATCGTGCACCTGCCGGGCGTGCCCAGGCGCCTGCTGCTCGCGGTGCTCGTGCTGGTGGTGGCGGCCGCCGCGGTGTTCGGGGTGTTCGCGTGGCGCGTGTACCTGCTGCAGACGCGGCGCGCGGTCGGGCCGTCGTGGTCGTTCCCGTCGCGGCTCTACACCGACGCGGTGCCGCTGGTGGGGGGCATGCCGCTGCCGCGTCCATACGTGCTCGCCGAGCTCGAAGCGCGCGGCTACCGCGCGGTGTCGGGCCACGCGCCGCGCCCGGGGCAGTACGTGGACGAAGGCGACGCACTCGCGATCGGGCTCCGCGGCTTCGCCGACGCGCGCGACCCCGCGGGGCACGGCGGGCCCGAGCGCGTGCGCGTGCACTTCGAGGGCGGCTTCGCGGGCCAGGTCGAGCGGCTCGGCGGCTTCCGCGGCGGCGCACCGCCCGACACCGCGAACCCGCCGCGGCTGGAGCCGGTGGTGTTCGGCGTGCTCATGGACTCCTCGCGCGTGATGCGCCAGTGGGTGCCGCTCGCGCGCATGCCGAAGGTGCTGCGCCAGGCGGCGATCGCTTCGGAGGACCGGCGTTTCTTCTCGCACCACGGCATCGACCCGCAGGGCGGCGTGCGCGCGCTGCTCGTGAACCTGCGCGCGGGCGGCGTGCGCGAGGGCGCGAGCACGATCACGCAGCAGCTGGCGCGCGGGCTGTTCCTGGGCAACGCGCGCACGATGGGGCGCAAACTCCAGGAATTGGTGCTGGCGCTGGGGCTCGAGATGGTGCTGCCCAAGGACCGCATCCTCGAGATGTACCTGAACTCGGTGTACTTCGGCCGCGACTCGCACGGCGGCATCGCCGGCGTGGCCGAGGCGTCGGAGCGCTTCTTCGGCGTGCCGGTGGACTCGCTCACGCTGCCGCAGGCGGCGATGCTCGTGGGCGTGATCCCGGCGCCGAACGGCTACTCGCCGATCCGCAACCCGCAGGCCGCGTTCCGCCGTCGCGCCGCGGTGCTGCGCGACCTGCTCGCGATGGGCGTGATCGACAGCGTGTCGGCGGGCGAAGCGGCCGCGGCGCCGCTCGGCATCCAGCCGGGCCGCTGGGCGCCGGAGCGTTTCCCGGCGTACGCGGGCTGGCTCCGCCAGCAGGTGGGCCGCCAGCTGCCGAAGCACGCGCTCGAGGGCTGGGGCCTGTCGGTGTTCACCACGCTCGACCCGGCGTGGCAGCAGATCGCCGAAGAGGAGATGAGCGCGTCGCTCGACGCCGAGGACCCGCGCGGCCGTCGCGGCGACCTGCAGGGCGCGTTCGTGCTGATCGAGGCGGCGACGGGATCGGTGCGCGCGATGGTCGGCGGGCGCCGCAGCGACCCGGGCGAGTTCAACCGCGCCGTGCAGGCGCGGCGGCAGCCGGGCTCGAGCATCAAGCCGATCGTGTACTCGAGCGCGCTCGACCCGAAGTGGCCGGGTCCGCGCTTCACGCCGGGCAGCACGGTGGCCGACATCCGGCGCACGTTCGGGCGCGGCGAGCAGGCGTGGACGCCGCAGAACTCCAGCCACCGCTACCACTCCAGCATCACGCTGGTGAAGGCGCTGTGCCTGTCGCAGAACGTGGCCACCGCGAACCTGGTGGACAGCCTCGGGCCCGCCAACGTGGCGCGCGCGATCGAACGCTACGGACTCGGGCGCCCGCCGGCGGTGCTGAGCCTCGGGCTCGGCTCGTTCGAGGTCACGCCGCTGTCGCTGGTGTCGGCGTACTCCACGTTCCCGAACGGCGGCACGCGCATCGAGCCCAACTCCGTGCGCGCGCTGGTCGACGGCGCGAACCACGCCGTGCGCGTGAACGCGCCGCGCGCGGACCGGCTGCTGGACGAAACCACGGCCGCCGAGGTGATCGGCATGCTGCGCGACGTGGTGCGCTACGGCCTGTCGCGCCCGCTCGTGAGCACGTACGGCTTCGATCGCCCGGTCGGCGGCAAGACCGGCACCACGAACGACAATCGCGACGCGTGGTACCTGGGCGTCACGCCGACGCTGGCCGCGGGCGTGTGGGTGGGCTACGACGTGCCGCGCCCGCTGCCGCGCGCGGCCGCGGGCATGGCGCTGCCCGTGTGGGCGCGCATCATGCGGCGCGCGCTCGAGGGTTTCCCGCCGATCGAGTTTCCGCAGCGCACCGACGTGGTCGAGGTGACGATCGACGCCTACAGCGGCATGAAGGCGGGGCCGTACTGCTTCGGCGCGCTGCCGGTGCTGTTCCGCGCCGCCGCCGCGCCGGTGGACGTGTGCACCCGCGACCACACGGGCGAGCGCTTCCAGATGACGGTGCAGGGCCTGATGGACAGCCTCGCCGCCGAAGCGGCCGCCGACTCCGAAGGCGCCGGGCCCGGCGTCGACCCGGATGGCGCGGCACCGGACACGGCCGGCGTGGAGACCGCGCACTGAGCGTGGGGCGCCGCGCGCGGACTTCCGCCGCGGGGCCGCCACGTCGCATCGTTCGAGCGGGCGCCGCGGCGCGGCGCGCTGCGCACCGTCACCGCGGCCCTCGTTGCCCGCCCGCATCCGGCTCGCCGGCGGCTGCCTTCCGCCGGTGCGCGGGTGTGTGCGTCGTTCCGGGACTCCACCGACCGCCCCCGCGCACACGACGTCGCGGCGGCGGCTCGACCTCGCCCGGGTCGTCCGAGCCCGGACGACTCATGAGCCCGCGGCCTTCGAGTGCGATCTGCCGTCCATTCGCGGGGTGGCGGAAGCGGGGCGCTCCTCGGCTGGCCCGCCCCCACCCCTGCGGTGCGCCCCGCTACCGCGCCTTGCGACTGGGCGACATCTCGCCCTCTCGGCTCGCATTTCATGAGTCGTCCGGGCTGCGCATGCCCACTCGCACCCGTCGACGGGTCGCGCCACTCGTGGCGCTCGCGAGCGGAGCGCGAGGCGCGTGCATGGCCGCCACGGGGCGAGTGGGCTCGAGTGG
>JBGAMH010000155.1:0-11422 GCA_044223135.1 Candidatus Eiseniibacteriota bacterium
CGGATCGTGTCCGTGACGACGACTTCCTTGATGGGCGACTCCTCGATGCGCTCGAGGGCTCCCGGGCAGAACACGCCGTGCGTGACGCCGGCGTAGATGTCCTTGGCGCCCTGCTTGCGGATGGCCGCGGCGGCCTGGCAGAGCGTTCGCGCCGTGGTGACGACGTCGTCGAACATGACGACGTTCTTGCCGTCGACGTCGCCGATGATGTTCATCACCTCGACCGAGTCCGCCTTCGGCCGGCGCTTGTCGACCAGCGCGAGTTCGGCGCCGAGCCGCTTCGCGTAGGCGCGCGCCATCTTCACGCTGCCGATGTCGGGCGCGACCACCACCAGGTTCGGCAGCTCGAGCTTCTGGAAGTACTCGATGAGCACCGGCGCCGCGTAGAGGTGGTCGAGCGGGATGTCGAAGAAGCCCTGGATCTGCGCGCTGTGCAGATCCATGGTCAGCGCGCGATCCGCACCGGCCACCGTGATGACGTTGGCCACGAGCTTGGCCGTGATCGGCGCGCGCGGCTGGTCCTTGCGGTCCTGGCGCGCGTAACCGAAGTACGGCATCACGGCGGTCACGCGGCGCGCCGACGCACGCTTGGCGGCGTCGAGCATGACCAGCAGCTCCATCAGGTGATCCGCCGGTGCGTTCGTGGCCTGCACGATGAACACGTCGCCACCGCGGATGTTCTCGTTGAAGCGCACCGACACTTCGCCGTCCTCGAACGTCGCCACGGCGACGTCACCGAGCGGCACCTTGAGCTTGTCGCAGATCGCCTGCGCCAGCGGTCGGCTGGCGTTGCCCGCAAACACCCGACACGGGTCCAAGCGGAGACCTCCCGAGTCCTGCTGCGTGATCGACTTCGCGGAGCTCCCGGCCCCGCGCCCGAACGAAGTGATCCCCTCGCCACGCGCGAGCGCGGCGGGGAGCGATACACGCGAACGCGGGCCCGGAGGGCCTACGCCGCGTCGATTCGACAGACGGAGTCCGACCTCCGGGCCCAGAAGATGGCTGGGGCGGGAGGATTCGAACCTCCGAATGCGAGATCCAAAGTCTCGTGCCTTACCGCTTGGCCACGCCCCACCAACAGAACGGGCATCCCGTTACGGTCCGTCTCCCTCGCGAGCGAAGTCAGGGAGCCGGGGTGAAAGCCGATGGCCCAGAGAAACAGCTGGGAAGGGAAAAGCGGGCGGGAGTCTACGGGGCGCGCCGGAAGGAGTCAAAGCCGCCGCGCCATCCGGGTCCCGGTCCGGCCACCCGGGCGGGGTGCGCGAGCGGGTCGCGTCGCTCCCGGGCGGCCCGTCCGTGGAGGGCGAGCGCCACCGACCGGGCGGCGGGACGCGCAACGTCGTGCGATGGCGGCGCGTGGCCCCGGGCGCCGCGCGCCTCCGCGCACCGGTCTCCCGGCCCGGGAAGCCTCCCGCCGGACATGAAACGGCCGCCCGCGGCGGGGGCCGTAGGCGGCTTCGAGGGGCTCTGGCGGGCTCGTCAGTCCGAGTAGGCCTGCGATTCCTCGTGGTGGCGGGGAGACGGGTTGGCCATCTCCTTTTCGTATTCCGCCATGACGATCTCGGTGAGGTATTTCCGAGTCGAGTCGTTGATCGGATGGGCGAGATCCTGGTGCTGGCCATCCGGACGCTTGCGGCTCGGCATCGCGACGAACAAACCGGAGTTGCCGTGGATGATCTTGAGCCCCCGCACGACGAAGGAGTTGTTCAACGTGATGGAGACGAAAGCTTTCAGCTTGTCGTCGGAACGAAGTGAGACCCTGACCTCGGTGATCTCGATCATGAAGTCACCTCGGAGCCTTCCATGGTTTGGGCGGCACACCGTGGGAGTGCGCCCTGGCGATCCGTAGCGGGACCTGGCTTGCTCGAGCTGTGTAGGGCATCCGTGCCTCCGGCTCAAGTCACAGCAGCGTCTTCGTTCGCGAACCCGTCGCCATGGAACGCACCACGTACAGCGGCTCGTCCCCACGGAACCGGGACACGATCGCGCGGATCGAGGTGCGAGGGGGGACCAGACCGAAAACGGCCGAACCGCTTCCGGTCAGCCGAGTCGAATCGAGACCAGCCTCGCGCAGCCGCGCGCTCAGATCCTCGAAGTCGGCCCGACGATCACCAAGCACCCGTTCGAACGTGTTGCCCAGAGCGAGTGCGCGAGAAGGACTTACACGCGCGCGCGCAAGGTTCGCCGCGGATCTTAGGTGGCGGCCCCATGCTGTCAAGCCATATTTGGCTCCATCGATGCGCGCGAAGGCGTCTCGCGTCGACACGTGCCAGCGCGGCATCGCGACGACGGCGCGAAAGTTCGCGATCAAACGCACGCGACGCAGTCGCTCACCGCGACCGAGCCCCAGCGCACTCCCGCCGGAGATCGCGAACGGAACGTCCGAGCCCAGCGCACCCGCGATGGCGAGTCGTTCGGCGGCATTCGGCCTCGCACCGTGGAGCCGCGCCATCGCGATCACCGCGGCCGCCGCGTCGGCGCTGCCGCCGCCGAGCCCGGCCTGAGAAGGAATGCGCTTGATCAGCGTGAACCGCGCGCCGCCGGGAAGGCCCAGCCGTTCGGCGGTCAGCCGCGCCGCGCGCAGCACCAGGTTGTCGTCGCCCGCGGGAATGTGGCGCCGCGCCGCCGCCGGCAGCACGCCGCGCACGGCGGCGTTCTCGTGGCGCACGCGCAGCGTGAAGCCCGAGCGCGCGCGTTCCGCCACCAGCGTGTCGTGCAGGCTGATCGACTGGAAGAACGTGACCAGCTCGTGGAAGCCGTCGCCGCGCGGCGGCCCCACGACGAGTCCCAGGTTCAGCTTGGCGCGCGCGTCCACCAGCACGCGCCGCGGCGGCGTGCGGCGCGCGCGCATCAGTGCCGGCCGTAGAGCAGCCAGACCACCGAGGCCAGGTACAGCACCACCGTGATCTGCAGCGGGCGGTCGGTGAGCAGCACCATCGAGGGGTCCTCGCTCGTTTCCGACACGCGCACCAGGTAGAAGTAGCGGAACAGGCCGTAGGCCACGAACGGCACCGTGTAGAGCAGCGCCTCGGTGTGGAACTTGTCCACCGTGCCCGGCCAGATCGTGTACAGCGCGTAGCCCATCAGCGCGGCCGAGGCCGACACGTTCAGCAGGCCATCGAGCAGCTCGGGTGTGTAGTTGCGCAGCACGGCCCGCTGCTGCGTGGCCCCCTGCCCCGCGTTCGCGAGCTCGCGGCGGCGCTTGGACAGCCCCAGGAACAGCGCGCCGAAGAACGTGCACACCATGAGCCACGGCGACAGCTGGATCGTGGCGTCGATCGGGCGCAGCAGCTCGACGCCGGCGATCGCGCGCAGCACGAAGCCGTTCGCGATCAGGAACACGTCGATCAGCACGTGGTGCTTGAGCCAGAAGCTGTAGAGCAGGTTGCTCACCAGGTAGATGCCGGCCACGAGCGCGAACGGCGCGCCGAGCCACCACGCGATCGCCCCCACGGCCGCGTAGAGCAGCGGCAGCATCACCCACGCCACCGGCACCGGCAGCCGGCCCGACGCAATCGGGCGCTTGCGCTTCTTCACGTGCTGGCGGTCGGCCTCCACGTCCATGAGGTCGTTCAGCACGTACACCGATCCCGACAGCAGCGAGAACGCCGCGAAGCCCGCCGCGGCGCGCGCCACGAGCGAACCGTCGGCGAGGTTCTGCGAGAAGATCACGCCCGCGAACAGCAGCAGGTTCTTGGTCCACTGCTTGGGGCGCAGGGCCTCGACGGCGGCGAGGATCACCGGGACGCTCCCCGCGTGCGCTTGCGCCCGCCGCGCGGCGTGGCCGCCCGGCGCGCCCGCGCGGGCCGCTTCGGCTTCGCGGGCGCGGACGGCGGCGGCGGGAACAGCGCGCGCTCCACCAGTTCGCACACCGTGTGGCCCATGGCGATGTGGCCCTCCTGAATGCGCGGCGTGATCGCACTGGGCGTGACCAGCGCCACATCGCAGGACGCCGCGAACTCGCCGCCCTTCTCGCCCGTCAGGCCCACCACGGTCATGCCCAGCTTCTGCGCCACGTGCACGCACCGGCGGATGCTCTCCGAGCCGCCGCTCGTGGTGATCGCCACGAGCACGTCCCCCGGCGCGCCGAGCCCTTCGAGCTGGCGCGAGAACACCTGCGCGTAGCCGTAGTCGTTGCCGATCGCCGTGAGCGACGAAGTGTTCACCGTGAGCGCCACGGCCGCGAGCGCGGGGCGGTCGAGGTAGTAGCGGCCCTGCAGTTCGGCCGCCAGGTGCTGCGCGTCGGCGGCGCTGCCGCCGTTGCCGCAGAAGTACACGGTGCCCCCGTTCTCCAGGCACGCGATGAGCGTTTCGGCGGCCGCGGCCACCGCTTCGGAGCATTCCCGCTCGAGGCGCGCCATCGCCCGCCCCGCGTCGCGAAGCGTCGTCCGCGCCGCCCGCTCCAGCGGACCCGATTCCCTGCGTCGCACCGCCATGATCCCTCCCTATCGGCCGAAACGGCTCACGAACTGAGCGTGGCCAGGTAACGCTCCAGCGCATCGCGCCAGTCCGGCATGCGCCAGCCCGTCGTGTGCTCGAACTTCCCGCAATCCAGCACCGAATACGCCGGCCGGGCCGCCGGCCGACCGAACGCCTCCGAGGTCGTGGGCGACACCGCCGCCGTCGCGCCCGCCGCCTCGCGGATCGCCTGCGCGAACTCGAACCACGTGCACTCGCCCGAGTTCACCAGGTGGTACGTGCCCCGCGCGCGCGCGTCCATCAGGCGCCACAGCCCCTCGGCCAGGTCGGCCGTCCACGTGGGGCAGCCGCGCTGGTCGTTCACCACCGACACCGGCTGGCCCTGCACGAGCCGGCCGCGGATCGTGTCCACGAAGTTGCGCCCGCCGGCGCCGTAGAGCCACGCCGTGCGCACGATCGTGTGTCGTTCGCACGTGCCGCGCACGGCCTCCTCGCCCTGCCACTTCGTGCGCGCGTACACCGACTGCGGCGCGATCGGGTCGTCCTCGAGCCACGGCCGCGCGCCATTGCCACCGAACACGTAGTCGGTGGAGATCGCGAGCAGGTCGGCGCCCGCGTCGCGTGCGGCGAGCGCCACGTGCTCGCTGCCCGCCGCGTTCGCCAGGTACGCGCGGCGCGGATCCACCTCGCAGCCGTCCACGTCGGTCCACGCCGCGAAGTGCAGGATCCACTCGGGCCGGTCCACGCGCACCATCGCGCGCAGCGTGGCGCCGTCGGGCTCGCTGCCCAGCGCGTAGACGCGCCGCTGCGCGAGCACGCCCGCGAAGCGCGCCGACTGCGCGTCGTCCTCGAACACGCCGATCACCTCGTGCCCGCGGGACTCGAGCGCGGGACGCATCGCCTGCGCGAGCATGCCGCCCGCGCCGGTGATCATCACCCTCAAGCCAGCTCCACCCGGCTCGTGTCGCCCAGCATCAGGCGGTGCGCCGACGGGCGCGCCTCGGTGCTGGTCACCACCACGTCGCGGCCGATCAGGCTCGATTCGATGCGCCCGGGGATGTCGCGGATCACGCTGCGGTCGAGCACGATCGAGTGCTCCACCTCGCAGCCCGTCAGCTCCACGCCGTCGGCGATGGCGCTGAACGGGCCCACGTACGCCTCGTCCAGCTTCGCGCCGGCGCCGATCACGAGCGGCCCGCGCAGGTGCGAGCGCGTGACCACCGCGCCCTCGCCCACGAACACCGGCCCCTCGATCACGGTGTGCTCGTCCACGCTGCCGCGGATCTCGGTGACCAGGTCCGCGAGCACGATGCGGTTGGCCTCGAGCAGGTCCTCGACGCGGCCCGTGTCCTTCCACCAGCCGCGGATCACGTGCGAGCGCACGTTGCGCCCGCTGGTGATCAGGTGCTGGATCGCGTCGGTGATCTCGAGCTCGCCGCGCGGGCTCGGCTGGATCGCGCGCACCGCGTCGAAGATCGAGCTCGTGAACAGGTACACGCCCACCAGCGCCAGGTCGCTGCGCGGCTGCTTGGGCTTCTCCTCCAGCCGCACCACGCGCTCGCCCTGCAGCTCGGCCACGCCGAACTCCCACGGGCGCGCCACCTTCGCGAGCAGGATCTGCGCGTCGGGCTTCTCGGCCTCGAACTCGCGCACGAACGGCGTGACGCCGTCCTTGATGAGGTTGTCGCCCAGGTACATCACGAACGAGTCGCCGGCCATGAACGGCTCGGCGATCTTCACCGCGTGCGCCAGCCCGAGCGGCGCTTCCTGCTCGATGTACGTGACCTTCAGCCCGAACGCCGAGCCGTCGCCGACCGCGGCGCGGATCTCGGCCTGGCTGTTCACGAGCACGGTCACCAGCTCGCCGGTGCGGTGGTCGGGCTGCAGCAGCTCGCGCGGGTCGCTCACGATGATGCCGACTTCCTTGATGCCGGCCGCGGCGATCGCCTCGAGTCCGTAGAACAGCACCGGCTTGTTCGCCACCGGCACGAGCTGCTTGGCCCGCGTGTGCGTGATCGGCCGCAGGCGCGTACCGCGCCCGCCCGCCAGAACGAGTGCCTTCACTCCATCCTCCGCAGGTACACGAGTCCGCCGATCACGACGATCGCCGCCACCAGCATCGCGATGATCTCGCCCCAGCTCAGTCCGAACATCAGGCCCTCCTCCGGGCGCCGGTCGAGCACGCCGCCGCGCCGCGCGGCGTGATCACGCCGCGCCCAGCGCTTCCGTCAGCCGGCGCCGCGCTTCGTCGAGCGCCGCCGCCAGCTTGCCCGCGTCCTTGCCGCCCGCGAGCGCCAGGTGCGGCTTGCCGCCGCCCGAGCCGCCCGTCACCTGCGCCACCGCGCGCACCAGCTCGTCGGCGCGCAGCTTCTTCTCGGCCACCAGGTCGTCGGTGACCGCGGCGAGGAACGACAGCTTGCCGTCGTTCTGGATGGCCAGCACCGCCGCGCCGCGGCCGAGCCGTCCGCGCAGCTTGTCCGCCGCGTCGCGCACCGCGTTCGTGTCGGCCGTGGCCGTGATCTCGGCCACGATCCACCTGCCGCCGGCCGCCGCCGTGGCGCCCGCCACCAGCTTCTCGAACTCCTGCTCCAGGCCCATCTTCGACTGCTCGGCCTGCGACTTCTTGAGCGCCGCGATCTCGGCCTTGAGCTTCTCGATCTGCTCGGGCACCTGCGACGGCGCCGTCTGCAGCGCGTGCGCCGCGCGCGCCAGCGTCTCGCGCTCGCCCTTGAGCCACGCGAGCGCCGCCTCGCCGGCCAGCGCTTCCACGCGCCGCACGCCGCTCGCGATCGCCGCGTCGGAAACCAGCGTGAACGCGCCGATCTCGCCCGTGGCGCCCACGTGCGTGCCGCCGCACAGCTCGCGGCTCGGCGCGATCGCGTCGCCCACGCCGTCCACCGTGACCATGCGCACCTCGGAGCCGTACTTCTCGCCGAACAGCGCCATCGCGCCCAGCTTCTTGGCCTCGTCGATCGGCATCACCTTCCACGACACCGGCCGGTTCGCGAGCACCCACTCGTTGACGATCCGCTCGATCGTGGCGAGCTGCTCGGGGCTCGGCGCCTCGAAGTGCGCGTAGTCGAAACGCAGCCGATCCGGCGCCACGAGCGAGCCCGCCTGGTGCACGTGCGTGCCCAGCGTGCCGCGCAGCGCCGCGTGCAGCAGGTGCGTGGCCGTGTGGTGGCGCTCGGTGGGCAGGCGGTGGCCCGGGTCCACGAGCGCGCTCAGCGAGCCCGACTGCCCCGACTTGAGCAGCGCGTCGCGCGTGCCGCTCACCAGCCGGCCGCGGTGCACGATGCCGTCCGCCTCCTTGTAGACGTGCGTCACTTCCACGCGCGCGCCGCCGCCCACGATCACGCCGCGGTCGGCCACCTGGCCGCCCGACTCGGCGTAGCAGGGCGTGCGGTCGAGCACCAGTTCCAGCTCCTCGCCGCGCTCGCGCCAGCGCATCAGCGACAGGCCGTCGGCGCTCGTCGCGTCGTAGCCCAGGAACGCCGAGTCGGCGCCCGTCTTCACCACGGTCCACGGCAGCCGCTCGCCCGCGTCGTCCTTCGCGAACTTGCTGGCCGCGCGCGCGCGCTGGCGCTGCTCGTCCATCGCGCGCTCGAAACCGTCCTTGTCCACCTGCACGCCGCGCGAGGCCGCGATCTCCTCGGTGAGCTCGATCGGGAATCCGTACGTGTCGTGCAGCGTGAACGCGTCCGCGCCCGCCAGCCGTCCGCCGGATTTCTCGATCAGCTCCTCGAGGCGCGTGATGCCCGCCTCGTACGTCTGGCCGAAGTTCTCCTCTTCCTGCGCCAGCACGCGCTCGATGCGCTCGCGGTTGCGCGTGAGCTCGGTGTAGTGCCCGCCGAACAGGTCGATCGCCTTCTCGGCGACCGGCGCGAGGAACGCCTCGTGCAGCCCCAGGCTCTGGCGCGAGCGCCCGCGCGTCACGGCGCGCCGCAGCAGCCGGCGCAGCACGTAGCCCGCGCCTTCGTTGCCCGGCAGCGCGCCCTCGGCGATCGCGAACGTCAGCGCGCGCACGTGGTCGGCGATGATGCGCGCGTCGCGCACCGCCGCCTTGCGGTTGGCGTCGGTCAGCTTCGCGTGCGCGAGCACGGAATCCACGAGCGGCGCGAACACGTCGGTCTCGAAGATCGTGTTGCGGCCCTGCAGGATCAGCGCGAGCCGCTCGATGCCCATGCCCGTGTCGATGCCGGGGTTCGCGAGCGGCGTCAGCGTGCCGTCGGGCTGCGCGTCGAACTGCGGGAACACCAGGTTCCAGAACTCCATGTAGCGGTCGCCCGGGTCGCCCGGCGACTCGCCCCAGAACGCGCCCTCGGGCAGGTAGTCCGGCCGCTTCTCGCCCAGGTCGAAGTAGATCTCGCTGCACGGGCCGCAGGCGCCGGCGCCACCGGCGGGGCCCCAGAAGTTGTCCTTCCGGCCCAGCGCCACGATGTGGTCCGCCTTGACGCCCTTCTTCTGCCACATGCCGATCGCTTCGTCGTCGCGCGGCAGCTTGCCTTCGCCCTCGAACACCGACACGTACAGCCGCTCCACCGGCAGGCCGAGCGTCTTCGTGACGAACTCCCACGCGAAATCGATCGCCTCGGCCTTGAAGTACGCGCCCTTGGCGCGCGGGCCGAACGAGAAGTTGCCCAGCATCTCGAAGAACGTGTCGTGGCGCGGCGTCAGCCCCACGTTGTCGAGGTCCACCAGCCGCAGGCACTTCTGCACCGAGGTCGCGCGCGTGTACGGCACGTCGCCGGTGGCCGAGTAGTACGGCTTGAACTGCACCATGCCGGCGGTGGTGAACAGCAGCGTCGGGTCGCCGTGCGGCACCAGCGGGGACGACGGCACCTCGGCGTGGCCGTGGCGCACGAAGAAGTCGAGGAACTCGCGGCGGAGCGCGGCCGCGGTCTTGAACGTGATGTCGGACATGCGTCTCCCGGCGGAATGGCCGGCGCGCAGCGGGGCGCGGCCGGCGGACCCGGACAGTGGGTTGGGAATCCGCGGGAAGATAGCCGAAAGGCGTGCAGGCGTCAGGGCCGGGCGACTGCCCGCGGGGCGGCCCGGCGCCCCTCGCCGCGCCGCGGGACGCGCCGCCCGCGGCGTTTCGAACCGCACGCCGGCGCGAGCCCCGCGCCGCCGCTACCGCGCCGCGCGCGCCTTCAGCGCCGCGACGAGCGCGTCGGGCGTCAGCTCCTGCTGCGAGCCGGCCGCGAGGTCCTTCAGCTGCACGACGCCCTTCTCCTTCTCGGCCGGGCCCTGGATCGCCACGAACGGGATGCCGGCCTTGTTGGCGTAGGCGAACTGCTTCTTGAGGCCCGCGCCCTGCAGGTGCACCTCGGTGTTCACGCCCGCTTCGCGCAGGCGCGACGCGAGCGCCAGGTTGTCGGCGCGCTGCGCGGCGTCGAACTCGGCCACCAGCACCGTCACGCTGCTCTCGGGCTCCTTCACGAGGCCCGCCTCGAGCAGCTGGTAGAAGAGCCGCGTGGCGCCGATCGAGATGCCCACGCCGGGCAGCTTCGAGTTCGTGTAGTGCTCGGCCAGGTTGTCGTAGCGCCCGCCCGAACACACGCTGCCGATGCCGGGGTGCGCGTCGAGGAACGTCTCGTACACGGTGCCCGTGTAGTAGTCGAGCCCGCGCGCGATCGCCAGGTTCAGCCGGTAGTTCTTCGCCGGCAGCCCGAGCGCATCCACCGTCTCCACCACCGTGCGCAGCTCGGCGAGGCCCTGCGCGAACGTCTCGTGCGCCACGCCCATGCCCTCGAGCGCGCGGATCACTTCGGCCGGCGCGCCCGGCGTCTCCACGAACGCGAGCACGCGCTCGGCCGCCGCCGCGTCGAGCAGCGCGGGGCGCGCGGGCGCCGTCTCGGTGGCGGCGCCTTCGCGCGTCAGCGACTCGCGCACGGCGTCGCGGCCGCGCTTGTCGAGCTTGTCCACCTCGCGCAGCACCAGCGTGCGGCGCTCGGCGTCGTCCACGCCCAGCGACTCGAGCAGGCCCAGCAGCAGCTTGCGGTTGCTGATCGAGATCGTGAAGTCGCCCACGTCGAGCGCGCGGAACACGTGCCCGATCACCACCGGAATCTCGCCGTCGATCGCGGGATCGAGCTTGTCCTTGCCGATCACGTCGATGTCGCACTGGTAGAACTCGCGGTAACGGCCCTTCTGCGCCGACTCGCCGCGGTACACGCGCTGGATCTGGTAGCGCCGGAACGGGAACGCCAGCTCGTGCTCGTGCTGCGCCACGTAGCGCGCGAGCGGCACCGTCAGGTCGAAGCGCAGCGCCAGGTCGGGCTCGTAGCCCTGCGCGCGCGAGCCGGCCGACTGCACCCAGTACACCTGCCGCTCCGTCTCGCCGCCGGTCTTGGTGAGCAGCACGTTCGACAGCTCGATGGCCGGCGTCTCGACGGGCACGAAGCCGAAGCGCTCGTACGTGGTGTGGATGGTGTCGAGCATGCGCTGGAACGCCACCTGCTGCCGCGGCAGCAGCTCCATCACGCCGGGCATGGTGCGGGGCTGGGTCTTGGCCATGGAACGCTTCACCTTCTCCGGGGAACGGGGCGCGCGGTGCGCACGCGATTGGATCGGGAGCTATAGCACGGTCGATCCGCACCGGGCGAGGGTGCGGGGCCCGCCCCGGGCCCCGGTTCACGCCAGCGCTCGCGCGCCGCGCGCGGCGACCGGTCTGCGTCCCGAGGCTCGCCGCGATCGCCCCGGGCGACCGCTTGCGAGGCGTGTCGGGGACGGCAATCCTGCACGTGATCGCGCGGATCCCCCGCAGGGACGGCCGTTCCGTCGCGACACGCGGGCCGCCTCACCCGGGAGAACCGTCATGTCCGCCGACGACTTTCGACTCGACGAAGCGGTCTCGCTGCTCGCGCGCACGCCCGCGAGTCTCACCGCGATGCTGTCCGGCCTGCCCGAATCGTGGCTGCGTGCCACGGAAGGCGAGGGGACGTGGTCGCCCCACGACGTGATCGGGCACCTCGTGCACGCCGAACGGACGGACTGGATG
>JBGAMH010000156.1:0-11297 GCA_044223135.1 Candidatus Eiseniibacteriota bacterium
CACGCGCACGCCCGGCGGCGTCAGCCGCGCGCGCAGCGCGCCGTCGGCGCCGCGCCACTCGAGCCACGGCCCGCTGTCGTCGCGGTCGGCGATCCACAGGAAGCCGCGCCCCTCGGGCAGCGCCTTCGGGGTGCTCTGCGCCAGGTTCAGGAACGCCGCGTCGCGCTCCTCCAGCAGCACCCGCGGCGCGGCGCCGGGCGTCCACGCCAGCAGCACCTCGTGCTGCTGCGCGCGATCCATCACCAGCAGCCGCACGCCGTCGTCGTCCGCGCGCACGGTGCACAGGTACGGGAACGCCTCGCGATCCCACGCGATCTCCTCGGGGGCGCCCGCGCCGTCGAGCGTGATGCGGAACAGGCGCACCTCGGCGTTCGCGCGGCCCGGCCGCGGGTACGGCCACTCCTGCGGCGCCGCGCCCGGGTTCGACGGGTCGGAGATGCGCATGCGCTCGACGTCCCGGGTGTCCGTGCGCTGCACGATCAGTGCGCGCGAGTCCGCGGTCCACCACCAGCCCTCGAAGCGCGACATCTCCTCCTGCGCCACGAACTCGGGCGAGCCCCACGTGACGTCGTCGCCGGCGTGCGTGGTCAGGCGCCGCTCGGCGCCGGTGGCCAGTTCGGTCACCCACACGTCGCCGTCGCGCACGCAGGCCACGCGCGCGCCGTCGGGCGAGAAGTGCGCGTCCTGCGCGGGTCCGCCCGCGCTCGCCAGCGCCTGCACACGGCCGCTCGCGCGATCGACCACGTACAGCTTGCCCGACAGCGGCGCCAGCAGCTTCGTGCCGTCGCGCGACAGCTCGTAGGACACGAGCCCCGCCGCGGTCTCGCGCAGTCGCTCGCGCCGCGCGCGCTCCTCGGGCGTGAGCGTCTCGTCCGCGCCGTTCAGAAGCTGCGCGGCGGTCAGCAGCACCCGCTCGCGCCCCGTGCGCGGGTCCAGCGTCCACAGGTCCTGCCGCCGATCGCGAGGGCCCGAGCGCAGGAACAGCACCGCGTCGCCCTTCGGCGTCACGCGGATCGCGCGCGGCGCGCCGCTGCGGAAGCGGTCGGTGGCGGCGTAGCGCGCGAGGAAGTCCTCGCCCCCCTCCGCGCGGGCCGAAGCGGCCGGTCCCGGAACCACCGCGAGCGCCAGGCCGACGAGCACCGCCCACCGGCAGGTGCGGGGGGCCGTCCGCGGGCGCGGCACCGAGAGGTTCACGCGTGCTCCTCGCCGGTGTCCCGCGACACCTTCGGGCGCGGCACGGTGACGATGTCGTGCATCAGGGAATACGACTCGCCGCCCAGCCGGCCGACCGCGGCCAGCTTCGCCGGATCGGGCCGACCGTCCACGAGCACGGCGTCGTCCACCCGGGCGAGCACCACCTGCCCGATCACGAACACGCTGTTGCCCACCGGCAGTTCGCGGTCGAAGCGGCACTCCAGGTGCACGGGCGACTCGGCCACCGACGGCGGCGCCACCTGGTGCGACGGCGACGGCGTGAGGCCGGTCACGTCGAACTCGCTGACCGACGCCGGCCAGTCGCCGGCCGTGCGCACCATGCGCTCCAGCAGCGGCTCGCTCACCACGTTCACCACGAACTCGCCCGTCTCGCGGATGTTGCGCAGCGTGTCCTTGGGATCGCCGGGGCGGTCGCTGAACGCGATGCCCAGCATCGGCGGCAGGCTGGACAGCGGCACGAAGTACGAGAACGGCGCCAGGTTCGTGACGCCCGCGGCCGACCGCGTCGAGACGAACGCGATCGGCCGCGGCACGATCAACGAGATCAGCAGCCGGTACAGATCCCCGCGCGAGGCGTTCGCGGGATCGACGATCACTTCGGCTGCGCCTCGGGCATCGGCAGCCCCACGTCGCCGAGTCCGTCGAAGTGCAGCGGCGGCGGCTCGTCGGCGATCAGGTAGGCGAAGCGCTCGCGGAACTCCTCCAGCGACATGCCGACGGTGGCCGCGAACTTCGCGAGCTGGTGCGGATCCTCGAAGTCGTCGCGACGCAGCCGGATCATGTACCGGCGCGCGATCGCGTAGCGGTTCGACGTCACGTCCACCAGCCGCACGCGCGGCCGGCCCGTGCCCTCGTCCACGAGCGTGCTGAACGGCACGGGCACGAAGCGCCCGGCCTGCATCGTGACCACGGCGCCGTGGCCGCCCGACAGCAGGTACTTCGCCGCGCAGTAGCCCAGGTCGCGCGAGTACTCCATGTCGTACGCGATCGGGTCGGCGCAGCGCAGCTCGTAGCCGATGTTCTTCTCGACGATCGTGGTCTTGAGCCCGAACTCCTTCAGTCGCTTGTCCACCGCGCGCTTCAGGATCTCGCCGATGTTCACCTCGGCGATGCGCAGGTGGCCGTGCGCGTCGCGCTCGGCCTGCTCGACCTGCGCGAGGTCGTTCGGGTCGATGTCCAGCACCACGCCCTCGGCGATCACCGCCACGCCGTCGCGCCGGCCGTCGTTCAGGCGCTTGATGATCGCGCCCACGAGCGTGTCCACCAGCGTGGCGAGACGGATCGGGCGCTGCTGGAACTCCTCGGGGATCAGCGTGAGCGTGGCGCCGGCCGCCTTGCCGATGCCGAGCGCCAGGTGCCCGGCCTTGCGCCCCATCGCGATCACGAAGTACCAGCGCGACGTGGTCTTGGCGTCCACGAGCAGGTTCTTCGCGATCTCCACGCCCCAGTGCCGCGCGGTCTGGAAGCCGAACGTGTCCACGTACGGCGGCAGGTCGAGGTCGTTGTCGATGGACTTGGGCACGTGCACCACGTGGATGCGGCCCTGCGACTGCTGGTCGAGCTTGAGCGCCGAGTACGCGGTGTCGTCCCCGCCGATCGTGATGAGGTCGGTCACGTTCATTCGCAGCAGCGAGATGATCGTGTTCTCCAGGTACTCGGGCTTCGTCGTGGGATTCGCGCGGGCGATGCCGATGTGCGAACCGCCACGGAAGTGGATGCGGCTGACGCCTTCGATGGTGAGCGGGCGCACGTGATCGATGTTGCCGTGCATCAACCACTCGAATCCGTCCTCGACGCCCACCACTTCGACGCCGTCGACGGCCGCGCGGATCGTGGCCGCGCCGATGACCGCGTTGATGCCAGGGGCGGGACCGCCGCCCACGAGAATCGCGAGTTTCTTCCGGTGCATGACGAACTCCTGCTTGAGTGTGGAGGCGACATGCTCGCGTCCACGGCGGGCGCGGTCAAGCCCGTGCCGCCGGTTCTCGCGCCGCGGTTGCGCGTTCTCACCCGACTCGCGGCGACGCCGCGAACGCACGCGCGCTCTCCGCCGCGCGCGCGAGCGATTCGCGCTCCCGTGCTCACCGAACGGAGAGTGCGGCCGCGCGCGCCGCCGAGGCCGATCGCTTACACTGCCGCGGCGCCGTGGCGGCGCGCGGAGCGGATGTCCCGCTCCGCCGGGAGGACCGACGTGGAATTCCACCGGTTGTGCATCGTGGGCGGCGGGATGACGGGCAAGTCCATCGCCCAGAAGGTGGCCTCCAACGGCATCGACGTGACCGTGGTGGAGGTCTCCGAGGAGCGCGCGGTGCTCGCGCGCGAGGAGCTGGCGGCCAATCTCGACGAAGAGCTCCGCAAGTGGGGCATCACGGCGTCGGAGAAGAAGGTGATCCTGTCGCGCGTGACGTTCACGCACGACATCGCCCGCGCCGCCGAAGGCGACCTGGTCATCGAGACCGTGCAGGAGGATCTCGAGGCCAAGAAGCGCGTGATGTGGGAGCTGGGCCAGGCCTGCCCGCCCGAGCGCGTGTTCGTCACGAACACGTCCACGCTCAGCATCAGCGAGATCGCGAACGCCTCCGGCCGAGCCGACCGCGTGGTGGGCATGCACTTCATGCACCCCGTCACGCGCAGCCCGATCGTCGAGGTCGTGCGCGGCAACGAGACCAGCGACGCCACGTTCGAACGCGCGAAGGCGCTCGCGACCGCGCTCGACAAGCAGGTGATCGAGGTCTTCGAGTACCCCGGATACGTGGTGACGCGCGCCATGGTGCCGTTCCTGAACGAGGCCATGCACATCGTGATGGAGGGCGTGGCCAGCGCGGACGACGTGGATCGCGCGATCCGGCTGGGCTACGAGTTCAAGGTGGGCCCGCTCGAATACGCCGACCGCATGGGCCTCGACCGCGTGCTCGGCTGGATGGAGCACCTGTTCGAGGAACTCGGCGACTTCAAGTACCGGCCGTGCCCGCTGCTGCGCAAGCTCGTGCGCGCCGGACACCTGGGACGCCGCACCGGGCGCGGGTTCTTCGTGTACGAGAACGGTGAGCGCGTGCGCTCGGCCGTGGAGATCTCCCGATGAAGGTGATGGTGCTCAACTGCGGCTCGTCGTCGGTGAAGTACCAGCTCATCGAGACGTCGCTCGAGGCGATCGAGGCGAACGCCGACGTCACGCTGGCGCGCGGCATGGTGGAGCGCATCGGCACCTCGAGCGCGCTGCACACGTACCGCGCCGAGGGCCGCGACAAGATCGTGGACTCCAAGGAGATCCTGGAACACCGGCTCGCGCTCGGCGAGATCGTGCGCATGCTCACCGATCCCGAGCGCGGCGTGATCGCGTCGCCCGGCGAGATCGGCGCGGTGGGGCACCGCGTCGTGCACGGCGGCGAGCGGTTCACGGCGTCCGCGCTGGCCACGCCCGAGGTGCTCGAAGCGGTGGACGAGTGCTCCGAACTGGCGCCGCTGCACAACCCGCACAACCTGCGCGGCTACGAGGCCGCGCGGCGCATCCTGCCCGACGTGCCGCACGCGTTCGTGTTCGACACCGCGTACCACCAGTCGATGCCGAAGCACGCGTTCCTGTACGGCCTGCCGTACGTGCTGTACTCGCGGCACCACATCCGCCGCTACGGCTTCCACGGCACCTCGCACCGCTTCGTGGGCTGGCGCTCGAAGCACCTGCTCGGGCGCCCGCGCGAGGAGACGCGGCTCGTCACGTGCCACCTGGGCAACGGCGCCAGCGTGTGCGCGATCCGCCACGGGCACTCGGTGGACACGTCCATGGGCTTCACGCCGCTCGAAGGCCTGCTCATGGGCACGCGCACCGGCGACATCGACCCGTCGGTGGTCTTCCACGTGATGCACAAGGAGGACCTGAGCGAGCACCAGGCCACGACGCTGCTGAACAAGCACTCGGGACTGCAGGGCGTGTCGGGCCTCTCGGGCGACATGCGCGAACTGCTCGACGCCGAGGCGAAGGGCGACGAGCGCGCGAAGCTCGCGATCGACATGTTCTGCTATCGCGTGCGCAAGACGGTGGCGGCCTACGCCGGCGCCATGGGCGGCATGGACGCCGTCATCTTCACCGGCGGCATCGGCGAGAACGCCCCCGCGGTGCGCGAGCGCTCGCTGGCGGGGCTCGAGTTCATGGGGGTCCGGCTGGACGCGGCCCGCAACGCCGCCGTGCGCGGCACCGAGGCCGACGTGTCGGCCGACGGCGCCGGCGTGCGGACGCTGGTGATTCCCACCAACGAGGAGCTGATCATCGCGCGCGACACCCTGCGGCTCGTGGTGGGTGCGCCGCAGCCTTGAGTTGCGGCGTTCTCCCGCAGGAGTTGCAACACCACTCTCGCCGTTCGTCACGGCGGGCTATCCGAAGGTGGCATTGATCCGGCCCCGGTCCGGGGCCGACTCTGGAGCCGCGGGGCGATGGCCGCTCGGCCTCCCCGAAGGAGGGTGCGATGAGGTTCGCGAGGTGGATGGTGTGTGCGGTGGCCGCGTTCGCGGTTCTGGCGGCGCTCGGCTGCCAGCCGCGCACGCAGGAAACGGGAACGACGGGACAGCCTTCGGCCAAGGCGGTGGCGGACTCGCTGGCCAGGATCGCGCAGATCGAGCGTGGTCACAAAGCCTTCGTCGCGTACTGCGCGATGTGCCACGGTGACGGCGGCAACGGCGACGGCGACATGTCGGCGAGCCTGCAGCAGACCGGCGTGAAGGTGGCGCGGCTGAACGACCTGTACACGATGGGACGGCTCACCGAGAAGCAGGTGCGCGAGGTGATCGCGAAGGGCGGCGCGCACACGAACCGCTCCAACGTGATGCCCGCGTGGGGCAACAAGCTCGAAGCGCCGGTGATCGACGACATCGTGGCGTTCGTGCTGGACCTGCCGCAGGAGAATCCCGCGATCCCGCTGTCCACGCTCGAGCACTACTTCAGCACGCCCGACGGCGTGCCGGTGGAAGGCCACAAGCTGTACGCGCGCCACTGCTCGGCGTGCCACGGCTACGAGGGCAAGGGCGACGGCCCGACGGCGGCCACGTTGAAGAAGGAGCACAACGTGACCGTGCGCGACCTCACCGACTCCACCTACATGGCCACGCGCACCGACAAGGAGCTGTTCGCCGTGGTGACGCTGGGCGGCGGCCACTTCAAGAAGGCGGTGTTCATGCCGGCGTGGAACGTCACCATGACGCCCGCGCAGATCAAGGACCTCATCTCGTACGTGCGCGAGATCTCGCACACGAAGTCGAAGCCCTGACGTCCGGCGGTGACGCATCGGGCCCGGCGTTCGCGCGCCGGGCCCGACGTGTTTTCGGGCGCGGCCGGGCCGCCCGCCGCTACCGGCGGAACAGCACGATCACGCCGGCCACCGCCACGAGCGCGCCGGCGAGCGCGCGCCACGTGAGGCGCTCGCGGTGGAAGCGCGCGGCGATGAACATGGTGAGCACGGGGTAGAACGCCGTGATCGAGGCCGCGACGCCGGACTCGATGAAGCGCAGCGCCACCAGCGACAGCGTCACGCCCATGAACGGCCCGAAGAACGCGCCCCCCACCATGAAGCCCGCGCCTCGCCGGTCGGCGAGCGCCGCGAGCGTGGGGCGCACCTTGCGCTCGAGCGCCGCCAGCAGCCAGATCGCCACGCACGCCGCGCCCACGCGGCACACGGTGGCCGACAGCGGATCGATGCCGGTGCGCAGGGCCATCTTGCTGAGCACGTAGCCGCCCGCCTGCCCGAGCGCGGCGAGCACGCCGGCGACGACGCCCATCACCGGCGAGCCCTCGGGGTGCGCGGGCCGCGATTGGTCGCGCTCCCACATCACCCACGCGATGCCGCCCACCGTGAGCGCCATGCCCAGCCACACGAGCGGGCCCGGATGCTCGTGGATCGTGGGCCACGCGATGGCCGCGGTGAAGATGGGCGCCATGGACGCGAGCAGTGCCGCGCGGCCGGGCCCCAGGATCACGAGCGAGCGGAAGTACCACGTGTCGCCGAACACGAATCCGATCAGCCCCGACACGCCGAGCACGCCCACCTGCCAGCGCGTGGCCCAGAACGGCAGCGGCGAGCCGTGCGTGATCGTGAGCGCGAGCCCGAGGAACACGAGCGCGGTCGTGATGCGCAGGCGGTTCAGCACGACCGATCCCATGCGCTGCCCCGCCGCGGCGAAGAAGTTGGATCCGATCGACCAGCAGCAGGCGGTGCCCAGGGCGGCGAACTCTCCGGCGTAGCGCATGCGCCGCAATGTGGCCGAGCACGCCGTCGCACGCAAAGCGCACGGGCCGCGAGGGCGCCCACGGCCCGCGGCGCCCCGGGCCGCGCCCGACCCGCGCCTCTCACCGGCGCCCCGGGCGGCCGCGCGCCGGTTCACCCGGGCCGTCCCGCCCGCCGGATTCCGCCCCCCTCCCGCGGGTTTCCCCTGCCCGCCCGCGCCGCCGCCGGGTTATCGTTTTGCTCCCCCCGTGATCCCTGCGCCCCAGGTACCCCTCACCCGCTGGAGTCCGCCCTGACCATGCGCCGTGGCCCGGCCGCGATCGCACTGCTGCTCGCCTGCTCGCTCGCCGTCGCGTCCGCCGCGGACCGCGCGTGGGCGGGCCCGCTGTGCGTGGCCCCCGGCGACCAGGGCGCGCCGGTCGTGGCGAGCGACGGGGCCGGCGGCGCGTACGTGGCGTGGATCGATCCGCGGCTGGGCTACAACACGGACGTCTACCTGCAGCGCGTGCGGGCGTCCGGCGCCGTGGCGCCCGGGTGGCCCGCCGACGGCGTCGGCGTCACCTACATCACCTGCTCGAAGCGCGACCTGGCGCTGGCGCCGGACGGCGTGCTGTCGGTGGCCGACGGCGCCGCGGGCGTGTTCGCGGCGTGGGCCGAGGTGCGCTGCCCCAACAGCACGGGCAACGACATCTACGTGCAGCGCATGACCGCGGCGCACGTGCCGTCGGCCGGCTGGCCCGTGAACGGTCTCGCGCTCTGCCGCGCGGGCGGCGAACAGACGCGCCCGGCGGTCGCCGCCGACGGCGCCGGCGGCGCGTTCGTGGCGTGGCTCGACCAGCGCGCGGGACGCCCGCAGATCCGCGCCGCGCGCGTGCTCGCGAACGGCGTGCCGCACGCGAACTGGCTGCTCGACGGCGTGCTGGTGGCGGACTCGGCGGCGGCCGGCGCGCGCCCCGCGATCACGGCCGACGGCGAAGGCGGCGTGTGGATCGCGTGGGAGGACGCGCGGGCCGGCAGCTCCGACGTCGCGCTGCAGCGGCTCGACGCCAACGGCGCGCCCGCGCCCGGCTGGTCCGCGCGCGGCCTGGCGGTGTGCGCGGCGGCCGGCGCGCAGTTCGCGCCCGTGCTCGTGGCCGACGGCGCGGCTCCGCCCGGCGCGGCCACCGGCGTCATCGCGGCGTGGATCGATGCGCGCTCGGGCGCGGGACTCGTGTACGCGACGCGCGTGCTGCCGTCGGGCGCGGTCGCGGGCGGCTGGACCGCGAACGGCGCCGCCGTGGCCGCGGGACCGTTTGCGCAGGGCACGGCCACGCTGCTCGCCGACGCGGGCGGCGCGTTCGTGGCGTGGCAGGAGAACCGCGGCGCGCCGGCCGTGGTCGTGCAGCGGCTGGGGAGCGACGGCGCACCGGTCACGGGCTGGCCTGCCGGCGGTCGCACGGCCGGCGCGACGGCGGCCGATCCCGCGGCGCCCTCGCTCGCGACCGATGCGCAGGGCGGTGTGTTCGTGGCGTGGACCGACGCGCGCAGCGCGGGCGCGACCGGCCTCGACATCGGCGTGCAGCGCGTGCTCGCCGACGGCGCGATCGCCGCGGGCTGGCCGGCCGCCGGCTTCGCGCTCTCGGCGGCGCCCGGCGCGCAGCGCGACGCGCGCCTCGTGCCCGACGGTGCCGGCGGCGCGCACGTGGCGTGGTCGGACGCGCGCAACGCGGCGGTGACCGGGCTCGACGTGGCGGCGGACAAGCTGACGCCGCAGGGGCCGCAGCCGACCCGCGCGAGCGCACTCGCCGCGCTGCACCACGACGGGCAGACGTTTCTCACGTGGACGTGCCCGCCGGGCAGCGGCTGGACGTACCGCGTGTACCGCTCGAACTCGCCGATCACGTCGGCCGCCGACCTCGACGCGGCCACGTTGCTGGGCTCGGCGGGCGACTCGTCCGCGTACGACCGGCGGCTCGCCACGCGCACGGGCATCGTGCGCGGGTTCTCGGTGGACTCGCTCGCGCCGTCGCTCGACCCCGCGCAGGGCCTGTTCGTGGCCACGTGCACGGCGAACGGCGGCGGCTGGTACGCGGTCACGTCGCAGCCCGGCGCATTCCCCGAGGACCGCGTGGTCACGCCGGGCGACAACGCCCTCGCCGCGTCGGTCGGCGAGGTCGTGGCGCCCGTGCGGCCGGTGTTCCAGTCGCTCGTCGCGTTCAACGACGTCACGTCCAGCGTGTACACGATGTGGGCGAGCGACCGCGAGACGCCCGACACCCCGGCCATGGCGAACCGCGGCAGCATCGCCTACGACTTCGCGATGCACGGCGGCGGCGCTTCGCCGCCGGGCCCGCTGCTGCTGCGCCTGCACCACTCGCGCGGCAACTTCATGGACGTCGTGCGCGGCACGTCGGAGCCGGGCGAGTGGCTGCTGACGATGGACGACACGCTGCCGAGCGGCTGGAACACGTACTGGTTCGGCTACCACCCGGACTACGACATCACGCGCGAGGTGAACGGCGTGCCCGCGGGAGGCGTGGTGGTGGACTACACCTCGCGCCGCATCCTGTACACGCTCGACTGGATGCTGCGCAGCTTCCCCATCGACCCGAACCGCGTCGTGGTGTTCGGCTACTCGATGGGCGGCATGGGCGCGCTGCAGCTGCTGTTCCAGCACCCCGACCGCTTCGCCGCCGGCATGGGCGTGGTCGGCAAGGTGGACTTCTCGTTCCTCACCGATCCCGACACCACGAGCTGGGCGAACCCGGGCCGCTCCATGCGCTACGTGACCGACCAGCTCTGGGGCACGGTCGCCGACAACCTGCCGACGCCGGGCGGCCTGCCGGTGTTCGACCTGCTGAACGACACGTACCTCGCGGGCACGCCGTCCACGCGCAACCTGCCGCCCGTGTTCACCGTGAGCGGCAAGCTCGACAACATCAGCGGCTGGGCGGAGAAGATCCCGTTCTTCCAGGCGATGCGCGACCACCGCCGCGGCGGCACGTTCTTCTGGGACATGCGGGGCCACCTGACGAGCGGCGACCAGCTGTGGATCCCGATGGAAAACCCCGCGTACCTGCACCGCTTCCGGCTGAATCGCAGCTACCCGGCGCTGACGAACTGCAACCTCGACGACGACCCCGGCGACGGCCACGCCACGAGCGGCGACAGCGTGGGCGCGATCAACGCGTTCGTGGAGTGGAACCCGGAAGTGGTGGACGAGCACGACCGCTGGGAGACGGAGATCCACACGCGCGGGATCATCCGGCTGGACCAGGTGCTGTACGCCCCCGACTCGGCGCTCGTGGACGTGACACCGCGCCGCGTGCAGCGGTTCACCGTCGCGCCGTACCAGCCCGTGCACTACCGCATCGTGAGCGTGATCGACACCACCACGGTGCGGTCCGGCATCGTGCAGGCGGATGCGCTGGGCGAGGTCACGGTGACCGGCGTGCCGGTGTTCTCGTGGGGCACGCGGCTGGCCCTCGACACCGTGCTGACGCTGGACGCACCCGGCGCGATCGCGCCGCGGCGCCTGGCGCTGGCCGTGGAGCGCAATCCCTCGCGCGGGCCCACGGTCGCGCACGTCACGTGGCCGGCGGCGGGCCGCGGCCGCGTGGACCTGCTCGACGTGGCGGGCCGGCGCGTGCGACGGCTGTTCGACGGCGACGTGACCGCGGGCGTCGCGCGGGTGTCCGTGGACGCGCGGGCGCTCCGCGCGGGGCTCTACTTCGTGGCCGCCGAGTCGGGCGGCGCGCGCGTGACCCGGCGCTGGGTGCTGCTGCCCTAGGGCGACGGCCGCCCGCGCGAAGGGCCCCGCGATCGCTCGCGAGGCCCCGCGCGAACCGCGCGCGGCGTCACCGCGTCACGACCATCCGCTTCGCGGCCTCG
>JBGAMH010000157.1:0-11245 GCA_044223135.1 Candidatus Eiseniibacteriota bacterium
AGCGCCTGCACGCGGTGGCCCTGCGTGCGCAGCAACGCCACGAGCGCCGTGCCCACGAGCCCGCTCGCGCCGCTCACCACGATGCGGCGCGCCGTGCCGCCGCGGCGCCGCGCGAGCTCGAGGTCGAGCGCCGTCACGCGGTGCCGCCAGCGGAACAGCCGGTCGAACTCGTGCGCGACGAAGCCCTGCGCGAGCGCGCCGAACGGGCCGCCGGGCAGCGCGAACTCCAGCCGGTCCTCCATCTGCGACCGTCCGCCCGGCGCGTCGGCGAACGCGTGCGTGTGCGCGTATCGCGCGAACGGGCCCGAGCGCTGCACGTCGCGGAACTGGCGACCTTCGATCCAGTCGCGATGCTCGAGCTCCCACGCGATCCCGGGCGGCAGGCGCAGGCTCACGCGCGCGCCGTCGCGGATACCGCCGGTGGCGCGCACCACCTGCACGCGCTGCCACGGCGGCAGCAGCCGCTCGAACGCGCCCGGCCGCTCGTGCCAGGCGAACGCCTCGCGGGCGGGCACCGGCAGGTCGACGCGACGCACGAACGTGGCGGTCACGGGAGCCTTTCGAACGATGGAACGCGGCGCGGCTTCGGCGGCGGGACGGCCGGCCGGCGCACGCCCCGGAACGGGCGACGGGCCGGCGAGCGTGGAAGGCGTGGTCACACCCGGTGGGACGCGCCAGCCGGGCGTGCGGCAGCCTTGCGCAACGTTGTCCCGCGTCGGCGCCGCGGCGGATCGCACCCGGCCGGCCCGCCCCGCGGGGGACGGGCCGGCGGGTCGGCGGCTAGGACGGCTTCTTGTCGAGCGTCTTCATCAGCGCCCCGAGCAGGTCGATGGGCACCGGGAAGATCGTGGTGGAGTTGTTCTCGGTCGCGATCTCGGCCAGCGTCTGCAGGTAGCGCAGCTGCAGCGCGGCGGGCTCGCGGGCGATGACCGCCGCGGCCTCGGCCAGTCGCGCCGCCGCCTGGTACTCGCCCTCGGCGTTGATGACCTTCGCGCGACGCTCGCGCTCGGCCTCGGCCTGGCGCGCGATCGCACGCTGCATCTCGACCGGCAGGTCGACGTTCTTCACCTCGACCGTGGTCACCTTCACGCCCCACGGCTCGGTCTGGCGGTCGATCACCTGCTGCAGCGCCAGGTTCAGCTTGTCGCGCTCGGACAGCAGCTCGTCGAGCTCCTGCTGGCCGAGGATGGAACGCAGCGTGGTCTGCGCGATCTGCGACGTGGCGTACAGGTAGTTCTCCACCTGCACGATCGCCTGCGACGCGTCCACCACGCGGAAGTAGATCACCGCGTTCACCTTCACGGTCACGTTGTCGCGCGTGATGATGTCCTGCGGCGGCACGTCCATCGTCACGGTGCGCAGGCCCACCTTGACCGCGCGGTCGATCACCGGCACCAGCAGCACGAGGCCCGGCCCCTTCACGCCCGCGAGACGGCCCAGGCGGAAGACGACCAGTCGTTCGTACTCCCGCACGACGCGAATCGAGTTCGCGATGATCACGATCGCCAGGAACAGCAGGAACAGCAGCACACCGATGCCGGCTCCAGCCATGGTCACGCCTCCTTGCCCGCGGGCCGAACCCGCAGGGTGAGTCCCTCGACGCCCGTCACCACGACGGAGGCGCCCACCTCGACGTCCGCCTCGGACGCCGCGTTCCACAACTCGTCACCCAGTCGGACCTGCCCCGTGGGCGACAACCGCCCCACGGCCACGCCGCGCGCACCCACCAGGCCGGCCGCGCCGGTCGCCACCGGGCGTCGCTGCGCCCGCAGGCCCGCGCCGATCACGAACAGGAAGAACAGCAGCGTCGAGCCCACCACCGGCAGGATCACGGCCAGCGACAGCCGCACGAAGTCCCCCTCGTACAGGATCAGCGACCCCAGCAGCAAGGCGACGGTGCCGCCCACCGCCAGCAGGCCGTGGCTGGCCACCTTGATCTCGGCGAGCAGGAAGGCGATGCCGAGCACGATCAGCGCCACGCCGGCGCTGTTCACGGGCAGCGTCGAGAACGCGAGGAACGCCAGCACCAGGCAGATGCCGCCGACCACGCCGGGCAGGATCGCGCCGGGGTTCTGCAGCTCGAACATCAACCCGTAGAAGCCGAGCATCATCAGCAGGTAGGCCACGGTGGGATCGGCGAACAGCCCGAGCAGCTTCTGGCGGAAGCCCGGCTCGATGCGGTCCACGGGCAGGCCGCGCACGCGCAGCGTGTCCACGCGCTCGCCGCGGCGCCACGTGCGGCCGTCGACCTTGTCGAGCACGTCGGTCTCGGAGCGTGCGACCAGGTCGACGATGTTCTCGTCGACCGCCTCCGTCTCGCTCGCCGCGACCGCCTCGCGCACCGCCCGCTCGGCCCACACCACGTTGCGCCCGCGCTGCGCGGCCACGGTGCGCGCGAACGCCGACGCGTCGTTCGTCGCCTTGCGCGCGAGCGTGGAGTCCATGGGGCCCTGCAGGTTGATGGGCGTGGCGGCGCCGATGTTGGTGCCGGGCGCCATGGTGGCCACGTCGCACGCCATCACGATGAACACGCCGGCCGACGCGGCGTGCGCGCCGGGCGGCCCGACCCACGCGATCACCGGCCGCTCGCTCGCGAGCAGGCGCTGGATCATCTTGCGCATGCTGCTCTCGAGCCCGCCGGGCGTGTCGATCTCCATCAGCAGCGCTTCGTAGTGCTCGCGCTCGGCGCGCTCGATGGCGTTCGCGAGCGCTTCGTCCATCACGGGCGACACCGGGCCTTCCAGGCGGATCGCGAGCACTCGGCGAGCGCTCGCCGAGTCGGCCGCGGGGCCGGCCGCCTCGCGCTTCGCCACCGCCGAGGTCGCGAGCAGCGCGAGGCCTGCGATCAACGCGAATGCGCCAGCCACGCGCACGATGCGGCGCCCCACGGCGCGCGCGCGCCTCACGACGCGCCTCCGCCGGCGCGACGCGCGAGCGCGAGGCGCCAGGCGTCCGGATACTTGAGCCCACTGCCGGTGTCGAAGATCACGACTCTCTCCCGCGCGCCGATCTCGCCGCTGCGCCGCAACTGGCGCAGGGCCGCCAGCGTCGCTCCGCCCTCGGGGCAGACGAACACGCCCTCAGCCTGCGCCACCTCGTTCATGGCGTCCAGCATGTCGGCCTCGCTCACGGCCACGGCGGTGCCGCCGGTCTCGCGGATCGCCCGCAGGATCAGCCGGTCCGCGAGCGGCGAGGGCACCCGCAGGCCCATGGCCACGGTGGTCGCCCCGACCCACGGCTCGGCCCGGTCGGCGCCGGCGTCGTGCGCGCGGACGATCGGCGCGCAGCCCTCCACCTGCACGGCCACGAGCCGCGGGCGGCCCTCCGCCCAGCCGAGGGCGCGCAGTTCGTCGAACGCGCGCCACATGCCCACCAGCCCCGTGCCGCCGCCCGTGGGGTACAGGATCACGTCCGGCAGCCGCCAGCCGCCCTGCTCGGCGATCTCCCAGCCGAGCGTCTTCTTGCCCTCCAGGCGGAACGGCTCGCGGAACGTGGCGACGTTCCACCACTCGCCCGGCGGCGCGAACTCGGCGAGCGCGCGGCCGGCGTCGGCGATCGTGCCGGGCACCAGCTTCACCTCGGCGCCGAACGCGCGCTGCTCGAGCACGAAGCCCTCGGGCGTGTCGTCGGGCACCGTGACGCGGCAGCGGATCCCCGCGGCGGCGGCGTACGCGGCGGCGGCGCTGCCGGCGTTGCCCGCGCTCGGCAGCGCGATGCCGGTCTTGCCCCACGCGAGCGCGCCGTTCACGGCCATCACGAGCCCGCGCGCCTTGAACGACGACGTGGGATTGCCGGACTCCTCCTTCATCCACAACTCACCCACGCCCACGTCGTCGGCGAGCCGCGCCAGCGGCAGCAGCGGCGTGCCGCCCTCGCCCAGCCGCACGGCCGCGAAGTCCGGCGCGAACGGCAGCACCGCGCGGTAGCGCCACAGGTCGATGCCGAAGCGCGCGAGGTCGTCGCGGCGCAGCGACTGCTTCAGCGACGCGAGCGCGTAGCGGGCGACCAGCGGCTGGCCGCAGCCGTCGCACACCGACCGCGGCTCCGACAGGTCCAGCGAGCGCCCGCACGCGAGGCAGTCGAGCGCCTCCAGCGCGGGGCTGAACGGCGAGGGTGTCACCAGCGACGGATCTCCTGGACGAGCTCGTCGCGCAGCTTGCGGAAGGAGTCGAAGCGCCGGGGCGCGATGTCACCCCGGTCCCGTGCCGCGTGCAGCGCGCAGCCCGGTTCGCGGTCGTGCCGGCAATCGCCGAAGCGGCAGTGGCCGACGTGTGGACGCAGTTCCGGGTAGTGCTGCGCCAGATCCTCCGGCGAGATCCCCCAGAGTGCAAATGCCCGCACGCCCGGCGTGTCGATCAACTCCCAGCCCGGCTCGGGCCGCAGCAGCAGCGCGGCCGTGGTGGTGTGGCGCCCCTTGCCCGTCACCGCGTTCACGTCGCCCGCGAGCAGCTCGTGCCCGGGCGCCATGGCGGTGAGCAGCGTGCTCTTGCCCACGCCCGAGTGGCCCACGAACAGCGAGCGCAGCCCCATGCACGCGGCGCGCACCTCCTCGACACCGTGGCGCGACTTCGCGCTCACCGCGTGCACCGCGACGCCGGCGCGCGTGTAGTCGTCGGTCAGCGCCGCCACCTCGGCGGGCGAGCCGAGGTCGGTCTTGTTCAGCACCAGGCGCGCGGCCACGCCCGAGGCGTCGGCCTGCGCGAGCACGCGGTCGACGAGGCCCGCCTTGAACTCCGGCTGCGCGACCGACGCCACGACCACGACCTGGTCCAGGTTCACCGCCACCACCTGCTCCTCGGCGCGTTCGCCGGCGGCGCGGCGCGAGAACGCGTTGCGCCGCGGCTCCACCTCCTTCACCACCGCACGCTCGTGCTCCCAGCCCAGGTGCACGCGGTCGCCCACGACCACCGCGTTGCCGAGCGCCTTGCGACGTCCGCGCAGGCGGCCGGGCACCGTGGCGTCCACGTGCGCGCCGTCGTCGGCCAGCAGCACGATGCCGCCGAAGTCCACGCGCATCACGGTGGCGACGACCGGGTGCGGCGGCGCCCCGGGCGCGGTGGACTCGCGCGCGCCGTCGGGCACCGAGCGGAGCTCGGTCAGCGGGCCCCCACCGGGCCGGCGAGCGGCAGGTGGATCGTGAAGTGCGCGCCGCGACCGGGCGCGTTCTGCACCTTGATGCGGCCGCCGTGGTTCTCGATGGCGCGGTGCGAGATCGCCAGGCCGAAGCCGTGGCCGTCGGGCTTGGTCGTGAACATGAACTCGAACATGCGCGGCAAATGCTCGGCACGGATGCCGGGCCCGGTGTCGATCACGTCGATCACGGCGCTGCGCGCGCGCTCGTCGCGCCGCGTGGTCACCTCGATCGCGCGCCGCCCGGCCTGGCCGTGCATCGCGTCGCCGGCGTTGTTGAACAGGTTCAGGAACACGCCCTGCATCTGCATGACGTCCACCTGCAGCAGCGGCAGCGAGGTGTCGAGTTCCACCTGCCACTCCACGCCGTTCATGCTCTTGTTGGTCTTCACGAATTCGATCGTGTTCGTGATGAGCGCGTTCAGGTCCATCGGCTCCACGTGCACCTCGATGCGCGTGTAGTCCATGAGACCGCGCGCCATCACCTCCATCAGCTTGGCCTGGTCGGCGATGATCTGCGCGTACTTCGTGACGTTGTCGTACTTCGCGTTCGCCGCGTCGGCCAGCAGCATCTGGGCGCGCGACTTGATCGCCACGAGCCGGTTGTTCATCTCGTGCCCGGTGCGCGCGGCGATTTCGCCCTTGGCCACCCAGACCGCCTGCCGCGTGTTCTCCTCCTCGGCACGCTTGAGGTCGGTGTAGCGCCGGTCCGACTCGTGGATCATGAACAGCGGCGCATAGAACAGCACCACGCCCGGGTAACCGATGGCATGGTAGGAGATCACCATGAGCGGCGACAGCAGGAAGGCCGCCGAGTCGGTGATCAGCCGCTGCGCCGACAGCCAGTCCTCGCGCCACACCCGGAAGTACCTGCGGTCGGTGGCCCACGACACGGCGCGCACCACGAGCGACCGGTTGATGATCCAGTACAGGAAGCAGAGCAGCAGCACCGGCGCGCCCATGCGCACGGCCATCTCGGAGCCGCCGAGCGTGGGCGCCGCCTCGAGCCCCTCGCGGGGGCCGCCCGCCCACGCGTACGCGAGGCTCGCGATCCACACCGTGACGGTGGTCTGGCTGGCGTTGAACAGCGTGCGCACCGCCGGCTTGCGCAGCACGAAGAACTCGCCGATCAGCGTGCTGATGGCGCCCACCCACATGCCGGCGGCGTCGCCCCACAGCACCACCGCCGCGACACCCGCGGTGGACGACAGGCTCAGCGTGGCGCCGAGGCTGGTGTTGATCCACAGCGTGTCGGAGACCACGCACACGACGATCCACGCGACGTAGTGCCCCCAGTCGAGCAGCGCGCGGTCGGGCACGTGCGTGGCGAGCAGCGCGATCGCGGCCACGCCCACCAGCCCGACGTACAGCTTCAGTTGCCGGTTCACGACGCGGCCCCCGCGGCCGGGCGCACGCCGAGGCCGGGATCGTCCGACAGCCGGATCTCGCCCAGCTCCTGCGGCGCGCCCACGAACGGGTCGTGCCGGATCAGCCAGTGGCCGTCCAGGTCGAGCACGTCCGCGAACGGCGCGAGCTGCGCCGCCGCGCTCAGGGCCAGGCTCGACTCCACCATGGAGCCCAGCATCACGCGCAGGCCCACGGCGCGCGCGGCGTGGATCATGCGCAGCATCTCGCGCAGCGATCCCGACTTCATCAGCTTCAGGTTGATGCCGTCGACGCGACCGGCCAGCAGGCCGATGTCCGACAGGTGATGGCAGCTCTCGTCCGCGAACACCGGGATGCCGCTGCGCGAGCGCACCCACGCGAGGCCGTCCAGGTCGCCACGCGCCACGGGCTGCTCCACGAGGTCGATGCCGAGCGGCTCGATCTCGCGCAGCACCCGCACGGCGTCGGCCGCGTTCCAGGCGGCGTTCGCGTCCACCTGGATCGCGCCGGCGAAGCCCTTGCGGATGCGCCGCAGGTTGTCGACGTCGCCGGGGCCGCCCAGCTTCACCTTGAGCTTCGGGAACGCGCGCACGGCGTCGAGCTTGCGCTCCATCTCCTCGGGTGACGCCATGCCCAGCGTCATGCACGACACGGGCGTGCGCGCCGGGTCGGCGCCGAGCAGGCGCCACGTCGGCACGCCGAGCTTGCGGCCGATCCAGTCGTGCAGCGCGGTGTCGATCGCGGCGCGTGCGGCCGAGTGCCCCTGCAGCACCGTGTCGAGCCGCGCGTGGATCGCGTCGAGCGCGAACGGATCGTCGCCCAGGTGCGGCGCCCACGTGCGCAGCGCCTCTTCCACCATGGCGGTGGTCTCGCCGTAGTAGTGGCTGGGCGCGGCCTCGCCGAGCCCGGTCACGCCCTCGTGCTCGATGCGCACGAGCGTGTTCACGTGGCCGCGGTGCGCGCCGTGCGCGATGCGGAACTCGAACACCGTCTCCAGCGGCAGCGGCTCGAACGTGAGCTTCACGCGGGCCTCCCGCTGCGGAACGCGATCACCGCGTCGGCCAGGGGCCCGGCGCCGAAGCGCACCGGGTCGGTGGCGGGCAGCCCGGTCTCGCGCGTGGCGGCGTCGATCGCGGCGCGCGCGGCCGCTTCGCCCAGCGCACGCGTGTTCAGCGACAGCGCGATCACCGGCGCGGGACGGAGCCACGCGGCGGCGGTTTCGTTGTCCCGCACGATCTGCGGCAATGGCCGGATCGGGGGCGCGAGGGCGCCGGCTTCGCCGCGGATCGCGTCGCGACCCGGTTCGTGGCAAAGCACGAGCGCGCCGGGGCAGCAGCCATGCAGCAGCCCCAGGGTGACTCCCGAGTACGCAGGGTGGTGGATCGATCCCTGACCTTCCACGACCACGGTTTCGGCCATTTGGGCGGCTTTCCCCACCTCGGATTCCACGCATCCGGCCACGAAGTCGGCGACCACGGCGTCCACGGCCACGCCCGCGTCCGCCACGAAGATCCCGGTCTGCCCGGTGGCCACGAAGGCGGCCCCCCGGCCCCGCCGGCGGAGCTCGTCCACCAGCTCGAGCGAGGTGGTCATCTTGCCGACGTTGCAATCACTTCCGACGGTCAGTACCACCAGTGCTGGAAGTGCGGCCGCCCGCCCGCCGCCCGTCAGCCGGCCTGCCGGGGGCCGCCGCACGTCCAGCAGCCGGGCGCCCCGGGCCGCGGCCCGGGCAGCCAGCTCGGGGTCGTCGGACAGGAACTGGTGCAGGCCCGACAGCACGTCCCAGCCCCGCTCGATCGCGTCCAGGATGATGCGGCGCCACGCCGGCGGCAGGCCGCCGCCCTGCGGCGCGATGCCGATCAGCAGCGAGTCGGCGCCATGCGCGGCGGCCGCGGCGACGGTCGCGACCACCGGGATGTCGCCGCCCACGCCCACGCACTCGCCCGCCGTGCGGCCCGCGCGCGTGGAGTCGAGCACCGCCGCCACCTCGCCCGCGCGATAGCGCAGCACGCCCTCGGCCGTCTTCGCCTCCGTCGGCGTGAACGCGCCCTCGGCCAGCAGCACGAGTCGTCGCGGGCGGCCCAGCATCAGCGCAACGAGTCGTAGACGCGCATGTAGCGCGCCACCATCTCGTCCGTGTTGAAGCGCTCGCGCGCGATCTTTCGCCCGCGCTTGCCCATCGTGCGGCGCAGCGCGTCGGACGACAGCAGCCGCAGCACCGAGCCCACGTAACCGCCCACGTGCATCGGGTCGTGCAGGAAGCCGGTGACGCCGTGCTCGATCACCTCGGGCAGCCCGCCCGCGTTCGAGCACACCACCGGCACCTCGGCGCTCAGCGCTTCGAGCGCCACGAGGCCGAAGCTCTCCGACGAGCTCGGCAGCAGGAACACGTCCGCCAGCGGCAGCAGTTCCTCCATGAAGTCCTGGTTGCCGAAGAACAGCACGTCGCGGTGCACGCCCAGCTCGCGCGCGAGCGCCTCGGCGCCCGGCTTCTCGGGGCCGTCGCCCACCATGACGAGCTTCGCCTTCATGCGCTTGCGCACCTCGGCGAACGTCTGGATCACGACCGGGATGTTCTTCACCGGGCGGAAGTTGGACGCGTGCATCAGCACCTTGGTGTCGGGCGGCGCCAGCCGCAGGCGCGAGCCGCGGCGCGGCGCGAACACCGACGGGTCCACGAAGTTGTAGATCACGTCGATCGGCTTGGTGATGCCGAACGTGCTGCGCGCGCGCTGCTCGAGGAAGCGGCTCACGGCGGTGATCCGGTCGCTGGACTGGATGCTGAACTGCGTGATCCGGAAGAACGCCGGCTCCGCGCCGACCACGGTGATGTCGGTGCCGTGCAGCGTGGTGACGAGACCGAGGTGCTGCGGCAGCAGCAGCTGGCGCGCGAGGTACGCGCTCGTGGCGAACGGCATCGCGTAGTGCACGTGCATCACGTCGAGGTGATGGTTCTCGGCGACTTCGACCATCTTGGACGCGAGCGCCAGGTTGCTCGGCGCGTCCTCGAACACCGGGTAGTGCGCCGGCGCGGCTTCGTGGAAGTAGAGCTTGGTCTCGAACGAGCGCAGCCGGAACGGCAGCCGCGACGCGATGATGTGCACCTCGTAGCCGCGGTGCGCCAGTTCGCGCCCCAGTTCGGAGGCCACCACGCCGCTGCCGCCGAAGTGCGCGTAGCAGCTGATGCCGATGCGCATGGGCCGGCGCGCGAGCTTGCGGCGTGGCGCGCCGGTGGCGTCCTCGCGGCGCGTGCGCGCGGCGGGGGCCGCGGCGCGAGCCGGTCGTGCGGCGCTCTTGCGCTTCGGGCTCTTCGCGGCGCGACGCGTCTTGCGCTCGGGGCTCATGCGGTGGGCTCCTCTCCGATCAGGGCACGCGGATCGTGGATCACGACGGGATTGCGCGAACGATAGCCTTCTCCCCACGTGCCGCCCGCGAGCGCGCCGAACACGCGCGCACGCGACTCGACCTCCGCGAGGAAGCCCGGGGCGGTCAGGTACGTGGACGGCCCCGCGACGGGGTCGAGCTGGCTGCGGTGCGCGCGCAGCGCGTCCATGCGGCGCTCCCACACCGAGGTCACGTCCACCACCACGTCGGGGCGGCCGGCGCCGCGGTACATCGCGTGCAGCAGCTGCTTCGGGCGCCAGCGCTCGCCGCGCGCGGGATGGCGCGCGAGGCCCGACAGGTAGCAGGCGGCCGCCACCAGACGCGCGGCCTCGACGTGGTCGGGATGCGCGTCGTCGGCGTCGGGCGCCACCACGAGCCGCGGGCGGTGCACGCGCAGGCACGTGACCATGGCGGCACGCTGCTCCGGATCGCCGCCGTCGAGCCCGCCGTCGGGCAGGCCCAGCGATTCGCGGAGCCCCACGCCCAGCAGGCGTGCCGCCTCGGCGGCCTCCTCGGCGCGCTGTTCCGGCGTGCCGCGGCTCGCGGCCTCGCCGCGCGTCAGGTCGACGATCCCCACGCGCATGCCGCGCGCGGCAAGCAACGCGGCGAGCCCGGCGCTCGTCAGCTCGACGTCGTCGGGGTGCGCGCCCACGAACAGCGCATCCAGCGCCATCACACCTCCAGCAGCCAGTGTTCCTGCACGCCGCCGGCGAGCCGGCTCGCGTGCTCGCGCGCCACCTCCGCCAGGTCGCTCGCCACGCCGCGGCCGCGCCGCGCCACGGGCTCGAGCGACGCGAGGCGCCGCTCCTGCAGCTTGTCTCCCGGCAGCAGCACGTAGCGCAGCCGCCGCCACGCCGGGTGCTCGCGGTCGAGCCGCGCGCGGCCCTTCTGCGCGAGGCCCTCGGCGAGCCGCGCGTACTGGTAGTCCACCTTGCCGCGCGCCGATTCCACCATCTGCGGGAAGCTCGCGTCGAACGTGCGCGCCGCGTCGGCGAACCGATCGAGCCCGGCGCGCGCTTCGTCGCGCGCGCGGTCGAGCGCGGCGCGCGCCTCGGCGGGCACCTGCGACTCCGCGAACGAGGCGAGCACCGCGTCGGTCTGCACGACCACGCGCCACGGTTCGGTGCCCGCCGCCTCGATCAGTTCCACCGCGTCGGCCGGCAGCCACGTGGCGCCGAAGCGCGGCACGGGTGCCGCGGGCTCCACGCCCACCGCCTCGAACACCTCGCGCAGCTGCGCCAGGTACGCCAGTTCACCGGGGCCCACCGCCATGCCGATCGTGGGCAGCACGCCGTCCTGCACCGCGGGCCGCAGCGCCACGCTGGGCGTCAGCGGCACCCCGACG
>JBGAMH010000158.1:0-11105 GCA_044223135.1 Candidatus Eiseniibacteriota bacterium
CGGACTTCGACGCGGCGCTCGCGCGCTTCGGTGGCGGGGCCGTGGCGGCGTCGTGGCGCGGCGACGGCCGCGACTGGGGCAACCTGCAGCTCGCGTATCCCACGCGCGTGCTCGCGCCCGGCGATCCGCGCGTGCTCGCCACCGAGGCGCGCGTGCGCGGGCGCAGCCCGGTCGCCGGCCTCGTGAGCTACGGCCCCGCCGACACGCTGCACACGTATCTCGGCCACGAGCTGGCGATGAACGCACTGCTGCGCGGCGACGCCGCCGGTGCATGGACCACGCTGCATGCGCTGCTCGATCACTCCAGCAGCACGCTCGGGCAGGCCGAGACGTTCCACGCGGGCGGTGGCTTCGGGCGCAACCTGCCGCCGCACGTGACGTCCGCCGCCGACCTCGTGGACCTGGTGCAGAGCCTGCTCGCGGTGGAGGACGGCGACACGCTGGTGCTGGCCGCGGGCGCGCCGCTCGCGTGGTGGGACGGTGCGTCGCTGGCGCGCACGCCGACGCCGTACGGCCTGCTCGACCTGTCGCTCGCGCGGCCCGCGCCCGCCCAGTTGCGAGCGCGCTGGAGCGGTGCGAAGGCGCCCGTGCGCGTGCGCGTGCCCGACGGCCAGGTCGCCACGAGCGCGAGCGCCGGCGCGACGGTGCGGCCCGGCGGTCGCTGGGTGGTGACGCCCGCCGGCGCGGGCGAGGTCGTGATCGCGATCGCTCCCGAAGGAGGCGCGCGATGAGCCGCGAACGCCGCCGGGGGAGCGCCTCGTCGAAGACGCCACCCGCGCGTGGTGCGGCACCGGCGCCGCGTCCGAAGCCGCGTCCCGGGGGGCCGCCCGTCGCGGTGCTCGCGCTGGTCGTGGGCGTGGTCGCGCTGGCCGCCGCGGCGCTGTGGTGGCGCGGCGCGCGGCACGGGGCGCCGGGTCGTGCGGCGCCGGTGGCCGCCGCGCCGATGTCGGACGACTCGATCCGCATCGTGGCGCGCTGGCTCATCGACGCGAACACGCGGCAGGACTGGCCCGAGGCGCTGCGCCTGGCCACGAAGCTGTCGCGCGCGCTGCCGAGGAACGTCGTCGCGCTGAACCAGCTCGCGCTGGCCGAGCACAACATGCGCAATCCCGTGCCGAGCGCGCGCATGGGACAGCGCTACCTGCTGCGATCGAGCCTCGACTACGCGGACGCCGAGCGCACCGCGATCGCGCTGCTCGATTCGATGCGCACGGTGGCGCAGACCCCGGCCGAGCGGGCGCGGGCGCTCGTGTACCAGGCGCGCGTGCGCCGGTTCCAGGGGCTGCCCCTGGAGACGCTGGCGTGCTGCGAGGCGGCGCTGCGCGAGGATCCCGGCAATGCCGACGCGCTGCAGGCGATCCAGGAGACCGTGGCGAGCCTGCGCGCCGCCCAGCCGCCGACGAAGTGAGTCACGGAGGCGGCCCCGCGCCGCACGGCGTCACTTCGGCATCGCGAGGCTGTGCGGAATCAGGTAGACGAGGAACATCACCAGCGCGGCGAACGGCACCCAGAAGCGCTCGCCCTTGCCGGCGCGCACGCTGGCCCACGCGATCAGCCAGCCCACGAACGCGACCAGCGTCTTGTTGTCGGTGGCGTCGTTGCCGAGCGGGAAGCCGCCCCACGGCTCGTGGAACGCGTATCCCGACATCGCGAAGCCCAGCGGGAAGCCGCCGATGAACAACGTGATCAGCGTCAGGTTCACGAGCCTGCCGAAGTTCGGCTTGCGCTGGAACGCCTCGAGGCCGGCGCGCGTGGACAGCAGCATCGCCGCGAACATGAACGCGATGTGCGGCAGCAGCACCCAGATCGGCACGTCGAGACGGAAGCGGATCGTGGCGAAACCGCCGGGCGGCAGCGTCACCTGCTCGCCACCGCCACTGAGCTGAACGCGGTAGTCGAGCTTGCCCGCCACGGGCTGGTGCGGCAGCGCGGCCACCAGCACGTCGCCCTCGCGCGCCATGGGCACCGCGGTCCACGGATCGCTCGTCTCGTGCCTGCGGAACTCCGTCACGCCGGTGACGTCGGGCGACCCGGGCTTCACCTCCACGCGCTGGTCGCCGGCGCCGGCGTGCGTGCGCTTGAGCTCCCACGCGAACGTCTTGCCGGCGAGCGTCGAGCGCCCGCTCATGGGATAGGTCGGTCCGGTCACGCGCTGGTGCCGGCCGAGGAACAGCGTGAGGACGATGGCGATCAGCGTCAGCCAGCCGCCGAGTTTCATGTCGAAGGTCTCCGGAGCCGGCGCACGATGCGCCGATCACGCCGCGATCCAAGCACGGCGCACGTGCCGAAGGGAAGGGCGAGCGCTCCGGCGGGAGAACCGTGGCGCACGGTGCGCCGCGCCGCGAGACTGCGATCGCGGACGCTCGGCGCAGGTCCGCGCGGCGGCGATCGCGATGGGGCGCGACCGCCGCCGCCACGCACTCACCGCGTGATCGAGACGCGCCGCGTGAGCGTGCGGCCCGCGCCCTCGAACCGCACGAAGTACACGCCCGCCGAGACGCCGCCCGGCTGCCACGTGAGCGCGTGGCGTCCCGCGGGCAGCGTGCCGTCCACGAGCCGCGCGCGCTCGCGGCCCTGCACGTCGAGCACGTGCACGCGGACGCGCGTCTCCGCCGGCAGCGCGCACTCCACGGTCACCGCGCCGCGCGCGGGATTCGCCGAGCGGATCGCGAACGCCAGCGCGACCGGCGCCGCGGACTCCGCGTCGACGTACACCGACGACGGCACGAACACCATGCCGCCGGTGGCCGGGATGCCGGTCACGAGGGTGGTGATGGTGCCGCCCGCGAGCGCCGAGCGGCGCAACCGACCCGTGCCCGCGTCGATCCAGTACATGCGACCGACCGCCGGATCGAGCGCGAGCCACGAGGGGTTCGAGAGCCCGCCGAGCACCGTCGTCACGGCTCCACCCGAGAGCGCGCGGCGGCTGATCGTGCCGTTCGCCCAGTCGGTCCAGTAGACCTGGCCCGCGGCCGAGTCGATCGCGACACCCCACGGACGCCCGCCGGCGGGCAGCCCGGAGAAGATGCTGATCGGAGTGCCCGCGAGCGGCGCGGAGGCGATGGTTCCGCCGGCGAAGTCGGCCCAGAGCATGCGGCCGCCCGCGACGTCGATCGCGATGCCGCGCGGGTTCGCCGCGGGGCCGAGCGACGTGATCGCGGCGGCGCCGGTGCCGTCGTTGTTCCAGCGCCGGATGGCCGAGCCGGCCGCCAGGTTGCTGCTCGTGGCGTAGAGCTGGCCCGACCCGGGATGCAGCGCCAGCCCGCGCAGCACCGACCATCCGGTGCTCACGTCGACCACGTCCGTGAGCGACAGGTCGCAGCGCCGCAGCCGTGCGCCCGTCCACGCGGACTCGGTCCAGAAGAGCTGCCGGTGCGTGGCATCGAGTGCGAGCCCTTCGGGAAGCGACCCCGCGGGCAGCGCCAGCGACATGGGGGCATCGCCGCCGGCGTCGACGCGCTCCAGCGTGGGTGCGCCCCACGTGGTCTGCAGCCAGTACACGTAACTCGCGTGCGCCGCGCCGGCCAGCAGCGCCGTCGCGAGCAGGCACGCGATCAGGCGGGCGAACGCCCGCGTTCCGGGAGTGCGCATGGCGGCCTCACGGACGGATGGGGAAGATGCCCGACGTGGCGATGCACCAGTTGAGCACCTGGTAGGGCGGCATGTTGCCGTGCGGCAGGCTGCCGCCGGCCCACGCGATCTGCCCCGCGCCGCCGAGCACGGTCCCGCTCGCCCCGAACGACGGGATGCCCGCGGGGTTCCGGGCCGGGAACGCGCCCTCCGGCGAGTCCCCGGTGCCGAGGGCGTTGCTCACGTACACGCCGTGCGTATGCGAGGGCATCTCGGACACGCCGAGCGTCCGGCTCTCCGCACCACTCGTCTCGCCGAGCGTGCGAGAGGTGAGCCCGCTGCCCTGCCCCATCCCCAGCGGGACGCGGCCGCGCAGGTCCGGCAGTGCGAACGTGTTGACGCCGTTGCCGCCGTACGTCGTGCCGAGCAGCGCGAACAGCGCCGAGTTCGAACTGATGGTGAGCAGCTGGCCGTTGCACTGCGCCCATCCCACGGGGGCGAAGTTGAACCCGAACAGGGCCAGTTCGCCGAGGAACGGCTCGTACGCGAGCGTGGACGCGCGTGCGGCGCGCGGTTGCGCGAAGAGAGCACCTCCCATCGCGACTCCGAGGATGCGCGCGAGGAAGTTGCGGCGGGGCAGCCCCGTGGGCTGCGCATTCGGCATCAGGATCATGCGGGAACGGGACATGGAGACCTCCATCGGGTGGGGGACGACCCCGAAAGGCTATCGCCGGAGGAGGGCCTCCCCGCCGCGCCCGTTCTCCACCCGGAACAGGCAGGTTTCGCCTCTGTCATGTTTCCCGCGCGGGGCTCGCCACGCGCATCGCACTGGTCGACACTCCGGACGCGCGCGAGAATGGCGCCACGAGTCGTCGTCCCTTCTTTCCATGCGCGGAGCTCCGTCATGTCTCTTCCGTTTCCGATTCTGACCGCCGAAGAGGCGGCCGCGATGATCCAGAACGGCCAGACGCTCGGCTGCAGCGGCTTCACCGCGGCCGGTTCGCTGAAGGTGGTGCCGCGTGCACTCGCTCGCCGCGCCGAGGCCGAACACGAAGCCGGCCGCGAGTTCAAGATCAGCCTGCTCACCGGCGCGTCCACCGGCGCCTCGTTCGACGGCGAACTGGCGAAGGCGCGCGCGATCCGCATGCGCACGCCGTACATGTCGGACCCGCTGCTGCGCCAGCAGATCAACGCCGGCGAGGTGAAGTTCTTCGACATGCACCTGTCGCTGCTGCCGCAGAACGTGCGTTACGGCTTCCTGGGCCCGGTGCACTGGGGCATCGTCGAGGTGGCCGACGTCACCGCCGGTGGCGCCGTGGTGCTGACGACGTCCGTGGGCGCCTCGAACACGTACCTGAGCTGCGCCGAGAAGGTGCTCCTGGAGCTGAACGCCCGGCACCCCGCGGCGCTGCTCGGGCTGCACGACATCTGGGAGCCCAAGGACCCGCCGGCCCGCAGCGAGGTGCCGGTGTTCGACGTGGCCGACCGCGTCGGCTCGCCCGTGTGCCTGGTGGATCCGCGCAAGATCGCCGGCGTCGTGCTCACCGATCTCGACGACGAGAGCACGGGCTTCGGCGAGCCGACGCCCGTCACCGAGCGGATCGGCCGCAACATCGCCGAGTTCCTGGTGGACGAGATCAAGGCCGACCGCATGCCGCGCGGGTTCCTGCCGCTGCAGTCCGGCGTGGGCGACATCGCGAACTCGGTGCTGGCCGCGCTCGGCGCGAGCCGCGAGATCCCGGACTTCACCATGTACACCGAGGTGGTGCAGGACTCGGTCGTGCCGCTGCTCGAGAGCGGGCGCGTGAAGTTCGCGTCGACGTGCGGGCTCACGCTGTCGCCCGAGACCATGCGCCGCGTGTACGGCAACCTGGACTACTTCCGCAAGCGGCTCGTGCTGCGGCCGCAGGAGATCACGAACCATCCCGAGATCGTGCGGCGGCTCGGCATCGTGTCCATGAACACCGCGCTCGAGATGGACCTGTTCGGCAACGTCAACAGCACGCACGTGATGGGCCACCAGATCATGAACGGCATCGGCGGCTCGGGCGACTTCACGCGCAACGCCTACCTGTCGATCTTCTCGTGCCCCAGCACGCAGAAGGGCGGCAAGATCTCCACGATCGTGCCGCTCGTGAGCCACGTGGACCACAACGAGCACTCGGTGCAGATCGTGGCCACGGAGCACGGCGTGGCCGACCTGCGCGGCAAGGACCCGCGCCAGCGCGCGCAGACGATCATCGACCGCTGCGCGGCGCCGGAGTACCGCGACCAGCTCCGGGAGTTCCTCGCCATGGCCGGCAAGGGACACGAGCCGTTCTCGGTGAAGCACGCGTTCGCGATGCACGAGAAGTTCGCGACCGACGGCGACATGCGCGGCGTGCGCTTCGCGGAGCGGGCGACCGCCTGACGCCCGCGAACGAGACGCCCCGGGGGACGTGAGCCCCCGGGGCGTTCGCGTGTCCGGCGCCCGGTCGCGCCGGGGCACTTCTACTCGATCACGGTCAGCCGCCGCGTGCTGGCGCCGTCGGCCGTGCGCAGCCGCACGAAGTACACGCCCGGCGCCGCGGATTAAAGCACATTGAGCGGCCCGTCCCAGGCCGGCCGTCCACGCGCCGGCGCCCCATTCGCGGTCGAACAGCGCGGCCACGCGGCGGCCGTTCGCGTCGAGCACGTCGGCCGAGACGCGGCCGGGCCGCGCGAGCGCGAACCGGAACGTCGCGCCGTCGCGCGTGGGATTCGGCCACGGCGCGCCCACGAGGCCGCTCGCGCGCGGCGCGTCGGCGCCCGGCGCGCCCGCGGGATTCGGGCTCACCACCACGACGCCCTTCATGTTGAACGCGGCGCCGTGCGGGCGGCAGAAGAACGGATACGTCCCCGGCGTGTCGAACACGACGACCTGTTCGGCGTTCTCGGGCGTGGTGCCGTCCACGGGCAGGTCGAACAGCGAACCCGCGTCGAGGTCCGTGGGCTGGCCACTCGTGGCCGTGTGGAAGCCGGTGACCCACTTGAACATGACGCTCTGCCCGGCCAGTACGCGCGACGTGTCGATCTGCGTCGCGGTGTTGCCGTCGGCATTGAAGCGGAAGCTCGAGGTGAGGAACGTGTCGGCGGGAGTGGCCGCGGCGGGCGACGCGCCGTGTGCCGGGTGCGCCGAGTACCAGGCGGCGATCTCCTGCCGCATCGTCTCGTCGCTCGCGCCGCAGATCTCGCGGGCACGCGAATCGGGCGTGGGCGCCGGGCTGCCGGCGGTGGAGGCGAGCAACAGGGCGAGTGCGACGAGGGCGACCACGCGAGGGCTCTCCACGCGAAGTCCGGCCGGTGCGTGACGGGGCATCGGGGCTCCTTTCCGGGGGACGCCCGAGACTGGGGCCGGCGGCGATGTCCGCGAAGCCGAAACGCGCCGCGCGGGCGGGTGCCGCGCGGCGCGTTCAGTGACGGCGAACTCCGGGGTCGCCGGAATCGCGAATCGGGCCTCAGGCCCGCTTGCGGTCCAGCGAGCGCGTGACGCCGATGAACACGAGCATCGCCAGGAGCGAGATCGCGCCGACGCCGGCGAACGCGTACCAGAGGTAGTGCGCATGCGCCCACGCCTCGGGCATCGGGCCCTGCCCGGTCAGCGCCAGCGCGTGCGCCGCCTGCACGTCCGCGGGCAGCGACTTGGGGTCGGGGCAGAACGCCTTGAGCATGTAGCCCGCGAACACGAATCCGAACAGCCAGGCGAAGAACGTGTTCATGTGCGCGTAGCCCAGGTACAGCCCCTCGCGCCCCACCGGCGCCTGCTTGGAGGCGAACTCGAGGTACTTCGGGCTCAGGAAGCACTCGGCGAAGCCCTGGATGGCGATGCCGACCACCATCATCACCGTGATCGGGTGGACCGAGGCGCCGAGCAGGTTCACGTTGCCGTGGAACAGGTGCGCGGCCGACATCGCGAGCGACGACAGCGGGATCAGCACCATGGCCACCAGGATCGACGCCTCGGGCGCCCACTTGCGCACGAGCTGCGTGACCGCCACCACGCACAGCACCACCACGAGCGGGTTCACGTTCGCGTACCACTCGGGCTTGTACGTCTCGCCGGCCATGCGGATCACGTAGTCGGGCATCGACGCGTAGAGCTGGCCCTGGATCGCCCAGAAGCCCGCGGTGATCAGGATGAGCGAGGTGAACCGCAGGTTGCTCATCACCTTGACCATGCCGAGCAGCGTCTCGCCGAGGCCGTGCGGGCGCTTGTCCTTCTCCTCGCGCGGCCAGAACGCGAACAGCACCACGAAGAACGCCACCAGCGCCGCGGCCGCCGAGAAGAACGGCACCTTCTGCACGCCCATCTCGATGCGGATGGGCGCCACGATGGTCTTGCCCGTGAACGAGCCGATGTTGACCATCATGTAGAAGATGCTGAACGCGCGTGCGCGGCTGCTCTCGTCCGACGACCGGGACGCCGTCGCGGTGATCACCGGCTTCACGAACGAGCCGCCGAGCACCACGCACAGCAGTCCTGCCATGACCGGCGTGAACGCGTGCACCACGCCGAGCGAGGCGTAGCCGGCCGCCAGCAGGCCGAACGCCAGCAGCAGCGAGTTGCGGTAGCCGAGCCGGTCGGCGATCGCGCCCGTGAAGAACGGGAACAGGTAGATGAGCGCGCCGAACAGCCCGGCCACGAAGCCGGCCTGCACGTCGTCGAGGCCGACCACGCGCAGCAGGTAGGTGCGCAGGGCGATGAAGGTGCCGTAGTAGGCCGCGCGCTCGAACAGCTCGGAGACGTTCGCGGTCCAGAACGCGCGCGGGAAGCGCCAGGTGGGCTTGGTTTCAGTCACGGCTCGCTCCGGAGTGGGTCGATCGTGCGACGGAGGCGCGCAGCCTGCCGCACCGCCGAGCCCCGCGCAAACGCGCATTCACCCGGGGGCGGGCGTATCCTGCGCCGCGCTTCCGCGATTCCGTCCCCGGAGGAGACCCCGTCGTGCGCCCCGCTTCGCGTGCCGTCGCGTGTTTCGCCCTGTGGCTGTCCGGGCTGGTCGTGTCCGCGCACGCCGCCTCGCGCGCGGTGGATCCCACGCGCGTCGTGTCGGGTGCGCGCTTCGTGTCGCGGCTCGCCCCCGGGCTCGTGGAGACCGTGGTCGCCGACTCGCTCGACAGCCCGGTGAGCCTCGCGCTCGTGCCCGACGGGCGCGCGTTCGTGTGCGAGCAGGCGGGGCGCGTGCGCGTGATCCGCGACGGGCGGGTGCTGGCGCGGCCGTTCGTGACCGTGCCCGCGCACGCCGAGGTGGAGGAGGGTCTGCTCGGCGTGGCGGTGGCGCCCGACTTCGCGCGGACGCACCACGTCTACGTGCTCTACACCTGCGCCGACGAGCCACGCCACGAGCGCCTCGTGCGCTTCACCGCCGACGGCGACACCGCCGTGGCCGGCTCCGACACGCTGCTCTTCGAGGGCGACCCGCACGTCGCCACCGCGCACGTGGGCGGCGCGCTGCGGTTCGGACCCGACGGGATGCTCTACGTGAGCGCGGGCGACGACGAGCGCGAGGACCTGGCGCAGAGCCTGGGCTCCACGTTCGGCAAGATCCTGCGGTTGCGCCCCGAAGGCGCGATCCCCGCGGACAATCCCTTCGTCGCGAACACGGTCGGGCATCATGGCGCGATCTGGGCGCGCGGCTTCCGCAACCCGTTCACGCTCGACTTCGAGCCCGGGACCGGACGGCTGTTCGTGAACGACGTGGGCGCGAACGCGTGGGAGGAAGTGAACGACGTCGTGCGCGGCGGCAACTACGGCTGGCCGCTGTTCGAGGGGCCGTCCGCCGTGGAGCGCTACCGCGAGCCGCTCTACGCCTACGGGCACGACGCGGGCTGCGCGATCACCGGTGGCGCGTTCGTGCCGGCCACGGGCGGCGCGCTCGGGAGCGCGTGGGCCGGGCGCTACCTGTTCGGCGAATACTGCTGGAACGAGATCCGCTGGCTCGACCCGGCGCATCCCGACCGCCACGGCGTGTTCGGCGTGTCGCTGGTGCCCGGCCCCGTGGACCTGCGATTCGCCGCCGACGGCGCGCTGTGGATGCTGCTGCGCGGCAACTCGGCGCCCGTGGGCGGGGAGCACACCGCGCTCGGGTACGTCGTGCGCGTCACGTCGCGCGTGGCCGGTCGGTCCGCCGAGCCGCGCTGAAGTTTCCACTTCCGGCTCGCGCGCGCCCGGGCCTACGATTCCCGGGCAGCCGCCCGCCGCACGCAGCGATCCCCCCGGGACCGGCAGGAGTTCCACCCTCTCGACGCGCCGCCGTCGTTCGCCGCGTCCGCCGGAGAGATCGTCCATGCTTCGAACGCATTCGCTTCGTTCCTCGCTCGCGCTCGCGTGCGTGCTCGCGGGGCTGTCCGTCGTGTTCGCCGCGGCCGCCTCGCGCGCGGAACCCGTGCGCTCCGTGTCCGTGGCGATCGGCTGCGGCGCCACGAGCGGTCAGGGCGGTGGTCCCGACACGCTGACCCTGCAGCCGGGCTCCGGGTTGTACCAGCCGGTGTCGCCGGGTCGGAACCTGGTGTCCGTTCGCCCCTCCGTCGTGCCCACGTATCCCGAGTACTCCAGTGCGACGCTGACGCTGGTCGAGTGGGATCCCGTCGCGCTGGCGCCCGATCCCACCGCGGTCGCGGTGCGGTCGCGCTACTACGACATCTCCAACCTCCAGTACGGGTGGCTCGACTTCGAGTTCGTTCCGCCGGTCGTGAGCCGGGCCGTCGACCACGTCGCCGACCCACCCCGGTCGACGCTGGCCTGGCGGTGGCGGAACACGTATGCGTTCGGGGGGCCCGGGACGCAGCGTGTGCCGTTCGCCGCGGCCGGTCCCGCGGGAGAGCCCGCCGCGTTCCACGACACCGCGCCCCCCACGCCCCTCGCCGGCGCGCATCCGGTGCTCGACCACCAGCTCTGCCTCGGCGACTCCTCGTTGCAGGCGCTGCGGCTGGTTCAGGTGGTCGGGCACGTGAACGCCTCGCGCGACACCAGTGACGACGCGATCGTTCAGCGCTTCCGTGTGCCCGTGCTCACGCGGCTGAACTGGGTGGAGTTCGTGCTCGATCGTTCCCCGCTGAGCTGGCCCTACACACCCGGAACGCTCGCCGTGTACGACGCGCAGGGGCAGAGTGCGCCGGCCCTGTCCTCGCCGCCGCTGGTCCAGGCGGACATCGCGCTCTGGGACGCACTTCCCACGGAGACGTGGTCGTCGCACGTCGACTTCGAGGCGGCGGTCACGCTGATGCCCGGCCACGACTACTGGCTGCTGCTGCGCACGGAGCACCAGGTGCGCGTGCGCCTGCACCACCTCACGGGCACCGAGGGCCCCGACTTCGACACCGGCATCGGCGAGTTCTGGGCGCGCCCCGCGGCGGACGGGCCGTGGGTGCAGCAGCCGTCGACGGCGCTCGCGTTCCGGCTCGTCGGCGTGCCGATGGGTGCGGTCGTCGCGCCGCCGCCGCACGCGACCCCGCTCGCGCTGCGCGTGTCGCCGAACCCGGTGCGCGGCGAGACGGTGGTGCAGTGGTCGGGCACGACC
>JBGAMH010000159.1:0-11524 GCA_044223135.1 Candidatus Eiseniibacteriota bacterium
GGGAGGTGCCGTGGTGGAGCTGATCGACCTGAGCCAGGAGATCCACTCGGGGATGTTCGTGTTCCCGGGCATGCCCGAGGTGCGCGTCACGGTGCACGCGACACACGAGCAGTGGGACGGCATCACCGGCGACGACGTGGTGTCGCCGGCGGTGAACCGGCTGGAGATGGGCGAGCACACGGGCACGCACGTGGACGCTCCGAGTCACATGGCACGCGACCTGCGCGGTCGCACGATCGACACGGTGCCGCTGTCGACGTTCTACACCGAGGCGATCTGCCTGGACCTCTCGCGCCACGGCCCGGGCGAGGTGATCGAGCCCGCCGACCTCGAACAGGCGCTCGCGGCCGCGGGCGGCGAGATCCGCGCGGGCGACACCGTGCTGCTGTACACGGATCACCATCGCCGCGCGTTCGGAACGCCGGACTGGCCGAACGGCCCGGGGCTCGGCGCGGCGGCGGCGCGCTGGCTCGGTGAGCGTCGCATCGCGGCGTTCGGCGTGGAGACGATGGCGCCGGGCGTGCGTCACGTCTCGAACCGCGACGTGCACCGCATCTGCGGGGAGATGGGTTTCACGCACTACGAGAACTTGGTCGAGCTGCACCGGCTGGTGGGCCGCGGGCGGTTCCGGTTCATCGGCCTGCCGCTGCGCATCCGCGGCGGCACGGGTTCGCCCGTGCGTGCGGTGGCGGTGTTCGGTGAGCCGGGCCCGGGCACGGCCCGCTGAGCGGGACCTTTCACGCACGACGGGGGCGCGGCGATCGCTCGCCGCGCCCCCGTCCCGTCGCCGCCGTCCGGAGCGGCGCTACTTCAGCAGCTTCTCCATCTCGTCCATCACCGCGTTCATCTCCTTCATCGCGGCGTTGAACGGAGCCGACGTGGTCATGTCGACGCCCGTGGCCTTGAGCAGGTCGATCGGGTACCGGCTGGAGCCCGAGGCGAGCATGTTCAGGTAGGCGTCGCGCTTCACGGTGGGCGCCTTCTTCGGGCGCTTGTTCATCGGCAGATCGAGACCGGCCTCGTGGCGGATGCCGTCGGCGATCGACGTGGAGGCGATGATGCTGGTGGCGTACTGGTACACGTAGAAGTTGTAGAAGAAGTGGGGGATGTAGGTCCACTCGATGCCGTACAGGTCGTCCACTTTGCACACGCCCTGGTCGTGGCCGTAGTAGCGGCGCGCGATGTCCAGGTAGACCTTCGACATGTTGTCGCCACTCAGCTGCTCGCCGCGCTCGGCCATCTCGTGGATCGCCAGCTCGAACTCCGCGAGCATCGCCTGCCGGAACATGGTGCCGCGCAGGTCCTCGAGCCGGCTGCCGAGCAGCGACAGCCGCGCCGACTTGTCCGTGGTGCGGTCGAGCATGTAGTGGAACAGCAGGTTCTCGTTCAGCGTGCTGGCCACCTCGGCCACGAACGTGGCGTAGTCGGCCGTCACGAACGGCTGCTTCTTGCTCGCGTAGAACGTGTGCATGGAGTGGCCGGACTCGTGCGCGAGCGTGCCGACCTCGTCGTAGAGCCCCGTGAAGTTCTGCAGCTGGTACGGGTGCACGCCGTACGCGCCGGTGCTGTACGCGCCGGAGCGCTTGCCGGGCGAGGGGAACCAGTCCACCCAGCCGTGCGTCATGCCCCAGCCCAGCGTGTCGACGTACGCCTGCCCCAGCGGCTTCACGGCGGCCAGCGTCATCTCCATGGCCTGCTCGGGCGTGTACTTGGTTTCGACCTCGTTCACGAGCGGCGCGTAAAGGTCCTCGTAGCGGAGCTGGTCCACGCCCATCATGCGCTGGCGCAGCTTCAGGTAGCGGTGCAGCACGGGCAGGTTCGCGTTCACGTCGGACACGAGCTGCTTGTACACCTGCACGGGGATGTTGTTGCCGAACAGCGCGGCCTCGACGCACGAGTTGTACTTGTGCACGTCCTTGTTGAAGAGATGCCCCTGCACGCCGGCGTTCAGCGTGGCGCCGTACGTGGCGCGGAAGTCGCGGTGCGCGCGCCAGAACACCCGGAACACGCTGTCGCGATCCGCGCGCACGGACGACTGGCGGTACTGCGTGTAGGCCGCGTCGTCCAGGCGCACCTTCTCGCCCGTGGACAGCGTGATCGTGGGCCACGGCATCTCGGCGTTGTTCAGGATGCCGCGGATGGTGCTGCCGGCGCCGGCCATGCGGCCCGCCATCGCGCTGATCTTCTCCTCGCCGGGCGTCAGCGTGTGCGCCTCGTAGCGGAGCAGGTCGTCGAGGTAGGGCTGGTACGGCGCCAGCCGCGGCTCGGCGGCCATGAACTCGTGCACCTTGGCCGAACCGAGCCCGAGGATCTCGGGGCGCACGTACGCCACCGCGGCGCCGAAGTCCACGCCGAGCTGCCCGGCGGTCTGGTCCAGCTCCATCTGGTGGCTGTCGCGCGTGTCCTCGTCGCTCTTCTGGCTGGCCCACGTCGCGAGGCGCTGGTAGTCGCGCGCGAAGTCCATCATGCCCGACAGCGCCTCGTAGAACGCCGCGGGCGAGTCGCCGAGGTGGCCCTTGTGCTTTTCGAGCTCGGTCACGCGCCGGCGCAGGTCCGCCAGGGACTTCTGCCACGAGGCTTCGTCCGGGTACAGGTCGGTGAGGTTCCACTTGTACTTGTCGGCGATCGCGCTGCGCTCGGCCGCGACGGCGGGCAGGGCGACCACGAGCAGGGCGAGGGCGGCGGCGAACCACCGCATGCGGAAGGTCGGCATGGCTTCTCCGTGGCTGATGGCGAAGCGTCGGTGGCGCGGCTCGCCCCCGTACGCGTGCGGATCACGGCGGCACGCTACCAGCCGCCACCTGCCCGCGACAGCCGCCGGCGAACGGAAAGCGGCGGGCATCCGACCAGCGGGGAAGCACGCGGGACGGGCGCGCCCCAGTTGCCGCTCGCGGGCGGCGCCGGTAGCGTGCCGGCATCGAGCGTCGCCGTTCCCCGCGACGCACCCGTCCGGTCGAGGAGATCTCCATGAAGCACCGTCCGCCATTCGCCTGCCTGGTCCTGTTCCTGGCGTGCTCGTTCGCGTCCGCGGCGTCCGCCGCCCCGGCGAAGCCGCGCGTCGAAGGTCCGCCCGCGCCGGTCGTGGACTCGGTGCGCGTCGGGCCCTACACGATCCGTGTGCTCGGCTCCGACGAGCAGGCGCAGTGGTGCCGCATCACGCGCGGCAGCAAGCTGGTGCTCGAACTGCCGCCGGACGGCCGACTGCGCATCGGCGGCTACTGGCGCGACACCACGCGCGTGGCGCCCGGCACCGACGTGAACGCCGACGGCCAGCCCGATGTCACGCTGTGGAGCTGGTCCGGGGGGCAGCACTGCTGCTACGCCACCACGATCGTCACGCTGGGCGACACGGTGGGCGTGCTGCAGCGGCTGGAGACGGCCGACTTCGCGCTGCGGCTGCGGAACCTCGACAAGGACCCGGCGCTCGAAGCGCAGACGCTCGACCCGGTGTTTGCCTACTGGCCCGGCGGCTTCGCGCGCAGCCCGGCGCCGCCCGTGTCGCTCGACTGGTTCGGCGGCCAGCTGCGTGCCTCGTGCGAACTCACGCTGCACGCCGTGAACGCGGACAGCCTCATGAACGAGGCGGACCGGCTGAAGCGTGAGCTCGACTGGACCCAGGGCCTGCCCGCGCGACCGGCTTCCGACCTGATGAGTGCCGTGGTCGCGGCGCTGTACACGGGCGAGGACGCGCTCGCGTTCAAGATGTTCGAGCGCGCGCGCCCCGACACCTACCGCGAGTACATCGACCAGCTGCTCGTCGAGCTGGGCACCTATCTGCAGCGCAGCAAGTACTGGCCCGACCTGGCGCCGTGCATCGACAAGACCAAGAAGCCGGGGCACGGCGCGGGCCACTGAGCGCGCACACGGACTTCCGAACGACGACGGCCGGTGACGCTGCGCGCGCCACCGGCCGTCGCATTCGAGCGCCGCTTCAGTTGGTCGGCGGCGTGAACACGAACGGCACCTGGAACGCCGTCACGCCCACGGGGATCGCCGGGAACTTCCAGTCGCGGATCTGCGACAGCGCGCAGGACGCGATCGCGGGCGATCCCAGCGTGTTCTGCACCACGGTCGCGTCGGTCACGTTGCCCGAGGCGTCCACGGTGAGCGCCACCACGAGCTTGCCGCGCAGGCCGTCGTGCTTCTTGAGTTCGTTGCCGTAGCAGTACTGGATGCCGGCCTGGTACTTCTGGATCACGGCGAGCAGCGAGGCGTTGCTGCGGTAGACACCCGGAGGCGCCGCGCCACGACCGCCCGCGCCGGGCGTGCCGCCCCAGCCGCGGCCGCCGTTTCCGCCGCCGCCCGCGCCGCCACCGCCGCCACCGCCCGCGCCACCACCGGCCCAGCCGTCGCCCGCGCCGCCGCCGACGCCACCGCCCACGCCACCACCCGAGCCACCGCCGATGCCGCCCTGCCGCCGATCCCGCCGCTGCCGGGCCCGTCGCCGGAGCCGCCGCCTGTGCCGCTGCCGCCGCCGCCACCGCCCGTGAGCGCGCCGATGCTCGAGACGCGCGCCGGGCACCACGCTGCCACCTGTCCGCGCCGCCGCCGTTGCCGCGAGGTCGGCGCGCACGCCGCCCAACTCGGCGTTGCTGCGGCCCGCGGCCACGGCGCGCGAACGCCGGCCGCCGCCCACCGGCGGGCTCGACGAGCCGCTCGCGAGCGAGCGCGGCGTCGAGGCCGGCGAGGGAACGGTCGAGCGCGCTCTCGTGGCGCTCGCCACCTGCGCGGACACCGCGGCCGCGCGCGCGCGACCCACGGCGCCACCGTTGCCGTCGCCGGCGCCCGAGCCCAGCCCGGGTGCGGTGCCCGTGCCGCCACCGCCGCGCGACGGCACCGGGTTCGTGCCGGCGTCGGCGTCGGCCACCGGGTGCGGCGGCGTGCGGCCGAGCGCACCCGTGCCGGGCGTGCCGGCCACCGGGCCGCCGGGGCCCGCCAGTCCGGGCTTCAGTTCGGGGCGGATCACGCGCGACGGCACCGGGGGCTGCTCCACCACCAGTCGCGCCATGCGCACGGGTTCCGCCGTCACCGCCTGGATCACCTGCTTCGTGACGGGCGTGAGCTGGATCACGAGCAGCGTGATCACGCCCAGCGCCGCCGAGCCGGCGAGGCAGCGGTGGAACAGGTCGGCGCCCAGCTTGTAGTCGGGGGCGTGTCGAAGGGTTGCGGCGTGGCTCGTCATCGGATCCGTCCTCAGGTGTTGCGGAGCACCGCGAGCGAGACGTTCTCCCAGCCATTCGCGCTCAGCGTGTACATGACCTTGCGCAGCACGTGGTACTCGATCTCGCGGTCGCCCTGGATGGTGGCGAGCTTCGTCACCGGTGAGTCGGCGCCCGCGGCGGCCTTCTCCTGCCGCACGGCCTGCAGCCGTTCGGACAGCCCCGGGATCTCCATGCCGGGCGACGCCGACACGTCGGCCAGCGAGGCCACGGTCTCGTCACCCACCTTGATCGCGTCGCCGTCGATCGCCACCACCAGCGACGTCTGCGGCGTGCTCTGCGCGTTCGACGTGGGCAGCGTGACGCCCTTGGGCGGCACCATCACCTCGCCGTCCGCCACGTAGCTCTTCAGCAGGAAGAGCAGCAGCACGGTGAGGATGTCCATCATCGAGATCAGGTTGACGCCCGCGCTGGGTTTGCTCGCGTTCTTCCAGCGCGACCGCCGTCGTTCGCGTCGGTCCATGTCAGGAGTCTCCCTGCGTGTCGCCGTCCAGCGCCGCGTTCGGAAGACCCGCCGCGCGCGAGGCGTCCATCACGCCCACGATCTCCTCGTAGCGGGTGTTCGACGGCGCCACGATGCGCACCTCGTGGTGCGACGGGTGCGAGGCGGCGACCTTCGTGAGCGCCTCCACGAGCGCCGCGCGCACCGCGTTCGGGTCGCCGGTGCGCGGCACGCGCGCCGTCTCGACGCCGTTCGCCTGCACGGCGTACGACTGCGTGGTCACCTGCACCGCCACGTCGAACGGCGCTTCGTCCTTCGCGGGCGTGGCGGCCGCCGCCGACCCGGCGGTGACCGACGCCGGCACCACCGCGATCTCCACGAACGCCGCCGACAGCAGCAGCAGCGGGATGATCGAGATGAAGACGTTCAGCATGGGCATGAGCTCCAGCTCCTGCTGGACCTCGTCCATGCGCTTCTTGCGCTTGCGGAACCGGGAGGCCATGGGTCACTGCACTCCGTGGGCGCCGCCGGCCGCCGCGCGAGGCATCGCGGGCGCGACCTGCGCGGGACGCGGCATCGCCACGGGCTGCGCGTGCGCCGGGGCATGCGCGTGCGCCGGGGCCGTGGTCACCACGCCCTGCGGCGCCGACCGGCGGGCGAGCGCCTTGCCCAGGCGGATCGCCAGGTGGTCCATGCTCTCGGCGACGCCGTCCACGCGGCTCGACAGCCAGCCCTGCACGAGCAGCGTCGGGATCGCGACCACGAGGCCGAACGCCGTGGTGTGCAGCGCTTCCGAGATACCGGCCGACAGGCTCGCCGAGCGCGCCGCGGCGTCCGCCACGGCCACGCCCGAGATGGCCGTGATGAGGCCCGTGATGGTGCCGAGCAGGCCGATCAGCGTGGCGCTGTTCGCGAGCATGCCCAGGTACGACAGGCGCGTGGTCAGCTCCGGCATCGCCAGCGTCGAGGCGTCGTCGGCCGCGGCCTGCAGCGTCTCCTCGTCGGCGGGGGCGGCCACCAGCATGGCCTCGGCCACCTTCTCCACCGGCGTGCTGCCGTTCGCCACCATGTGCCGCGCGCCGTTCAGGTCGCCGCGCTGCACGGCCTGCACGAGCTGGTCGGCCAGCTTGCGGCCGTTCACGCGCATGGCCTTGGTGAGCACGATGAACCGTTCCACGAGGATCGCGTTGATCAACATGGCGATCACGAACACGAAGTGCATGAAGGGGCCGCCTTCCTTGTAGAAGGTGGCCAGCGTCGAGATCACGTTCACGGGGTCTTCTCCTTTCGTGCGTCACTGGGGACGTCGCTCGTCACGACCGTCCACGTGGGTGGGACCGTCCGCTCCGCCAGCTCGCGGCTCGTCCGGAGATACCGGCGATGGGCGAAGTCCATGAAGCGTCGCTGGTCCCGCGCCGTGATGAACAACACCTGGGGCATGGGGATCTCGCCCTCGATGTGCACGTCGTCGAGCACACGCGAGGGGGACCGCCCGCGAAGCGGATCGTCGGCCGCGCGTTTCGCGCCGGGGGCGGCGCGCGCCGGGCGCGGCGCGGGGGACGGGCGCTTCGCGGCGTCGGCGGCCACGGCGGGCCCGACCGAGGCGAGCGTCAGCAGCACCACCACGAGCAGCGCGCGCATCAGCGGCCTCCCTTCTCGGCGGGCGAGGCGGGGAAGACCTGCGCGAGGCCGTCGGGGTCGTCGGTGGCGCGGTCGCGGTACAGGCGGAACCAGCGCGCGGCGGCCTCGTCGTCGAACACGTAGAACTTCTCGAGGATCGCGAGGTTGTAGTACGGCCCCGGCAGCTGCGGGTCGCGCTCGATCGCGGCGAGCAGCGCCCTGCGCGCGCCCTCCACGTCGCCGGCGCGCAGCTTCACGAGCCCTTCGTTGTTGCGGTTCGCGGCGCTGCGGCCGTCCGCGTGCACGGCGTCGCGCACGAGCGCGGCGGCCGAGTCGGTGCTGGCGGTGCCGCGCAGGGCCAGGTAGGCGGCGACCGGCGCGAGCGCGTCCGCGGCCGAAGCGGGCGCCGCGGCGAGCGCCTCGTGCGCCTCGGCGGTGCGGCCCACCGCTTCGTCGTGCAGCGCGATCGCGGCCAGCAGCACCGGCTCGAACGGCACGCCGCGCTGCGCGGCGCGCGTGCGCGCGGCCTCCAGCATCTCGAGCGCCTCGGCGTGCCGCTGCGAGGCGAACCACAGCCGCGACAGCAGCGCCAGCGACGGCGCGTGGTCCGGGTCGCGCGCGAGCGCCTGCCGCAGCTCGCGCTCGGCCAGCGCCAGCGAGTCGGCGGCCACGTGCCGCGCCGCGAGCGCCCACGGCCAGTACGGCTCGGCGGGCTCGGAGGCCATGCGCTCGCGCAGGTCGGCCACGTCGCGCGGCGCACCCTTGGTGCGCGGCGCGTCGGCCGACACGGACGACGGCGCCGGCGCGTGCGCGCGCTTCGCCGCCTTCGCGGCGCGCTTCGCGTCGGGCTTCGGCTCGGCGGCGGCGGCGCGCGGCGCCTGCACGCCGCGGTGCGGCAGCAGCGACAGGCCGCAGCCGCCGCTGCCGGCCGCGGCGGCCATCAGCGCCAGCGCCAGTGCGGCACGTGCGATCGTCGGTCGAAGTGCGGTCATCGCGAGGTTCCCTCCGGAGCAGCCGTGCCGCGGGTCTTGCCGCGTCCCTTGCGCGGCGGGGCCGGCGCGGGCGGGGCGTCGTCTTCGGGGCGCTCGGGCGCACGCGCGTCGAGCGTGGGATGGTCGGCTTCGGGCCGGAACGCGAAGCGGTCGCCGAGGCCGCCCCACAGCGACGCGCGGGCCTGCTGGATCCACGGGTCGTTCGGCGCGGTGCGCGCCTTCTGGCGCAGCAGGTCGGACCACACGTTCTGGGCCCGCCCGCGGAACACGCGCGCCTGCTGGAAGATCACGTCCTCGTACGCGGCGAGATCCGCTCCCCGCAGGTCGGCCGGGCGCTCGCTCGACTCCAGCGCGGCGCCGAAGGCATTCAGCGCGTCGCCGATCCGGCACGTGGCCGCGATCGTCCACGTGGAGTCGCCGATCTCCACCGTGCGGCGGAAGCGTGCGAGCGTCTCGTCGAGCCGCTTCTGGCGGGCGCCGATCGACGCCGGCAGCGGCTGCGTGAGCTTCACGGCCTCGCACGCGGCGAACGCTTCCTCGCCCTCCAGGAACTTCACGTGCGCGAGCAGCGACCGGGACGCGAGCTTCGGCTGCGCGGCGGCGCGCTTGAGGTACTCGGCCACGTACGAACGCGGCGCCGGCGCGGCGCCGCGCACCGGCTTCGGCGCGGCGAGCAGCGTGGAGACCGGCTTCGCCGGCGTGACCGCCGCCAGCTCGCGGTTCGCGAACACCTCGAGGATCTCCATCGCCCCCTCGGCGTCGCGCGGCCAGCGCTTGAGGTACGCCAGGCGGAGCGTGTCGGCGCGCGCGTTCAGCTTCGCGGCGTCGTAGAGGTCGGCCGCGTGCAGCCACGCGGACGCGGCGCTGGAGTCGGCGGGGTAGGCGTTCGTGAACGCCACCCACGCGTCGGCGGCCTTCGCCGGCTCGTCGGCGCGCTCCCACGTGCCGGCCGCGCGCAGGCGCGCGTCGCGCACCCAGGCGCTCTTCGGGAACCGCGTGGCCAGCGTCTCGAACGCGAGCACCGCCTCGCGCGCCCGGCCCGCCTCGGCCCACGCGAGCCCGGCGCGGTACTGCGCGAGCGGCGCGTGCTCGTAGGCCGGCCAGCGCTCGGCGACGTCCTCGAACAGCTTCGCGTGGCGCGCGTGCGCGCCCGAGTCGGCGGCCACGGCGGCCTCGGCGAGCCGGAACGCGCACACGGGCTGCGCGGCGGCGGCGCGGCGCGCGAGCGTGTCGCGGCCGGCCTGCTGCGCCAGCTCGGCCGTGCGCGCCCACGCCTCGCCGGCGGCGTCGTAGCGCTGCATGCGGAACAGCGCGTCGGCGCGCAGCGCGGCGGCGTCGGGCCCGCGCGCGTCGCCGGCGTGGTCGGCGGCCAGCGTCTCGAAGTCGCCCGCGGCGCGCTCCCACCAGCCGTGCGCGTACGCGAGGTTGCCCTGGCGCCAGCGCAGGTCGGCGGCGCGCGGGTGCTTCGGCTCGTGCTTCAGCAGTTCGTCGGCACGCGCGATCACGTCGCGCGCGAGCGCTTCGCGGCCCAGGCCGGTGCGGCCGCGCGCGGCGCCCTCGCGCGTGCTTTCGTACCACGCGTCGGTGATCGCCACCTTCTGCCAGCGCGCCTTCGCGGCCACGCTGTCGGGGCCGGCGGCCTCGGCCGCGCTCGCGTGCGCGAGCGCGCCCGGCCAGTCGCCGAGCTGCTGGCTCGCCTCGCTCGCGGCCAGCTCGAGCGGCGCGGCCTCCGGATCGTCGGGGAAGCGCGCGCGCAGCGTGGTGATCAGCCCGAGCGCCTCGCTCCAGTCTTCGCGCGCACCGTGTTCGCGCGCCTGTTTCAGCCGCTCGCCGGCCACCGCGAGCCACGCGCCGCGCGCGAACGACGCGCCGGCCGCGCAGCGAGTTCGACGATCGCGCCGCGGCCCACGCGCCGCCCGGCGCGAACAGCGGCGCCACGCGCAGGCGCGCCTCGCGCGCCTCGGCCGCGCGGTCGAAGCGCGCGTAGGTGTCCACCAGCCGCTGCGCGCTCGCGAGCGCGGCGCCGTCGTTCGGCCAGCGCTTCAGCGCCAGGTCCTCGGTCGCGGCCGCCTCGGCCCACAGGCTGTAGCGGCGGAAGTGCTGGCCCAGCTCGCGCAGCACGCGCGCCTCGTACGGTCGCTCGCCGAGCTGGTCGAAGTAGCGCGCGAACGCCGGCGCGCCGCCGGCGCGCGCGAGCGCGTGCACCAGGTACTGCTCGGACTCCTTCTCCAGGTCCACGTGCAGCGCGGCGCGGCCCTCGGCGCCGTACACGTCGAGCACGGCGCGGAACGCGTCGCCCGCGCCGGCGAAGTCCTCCTGGTTGAAGTGCGCCCAGCCCTTCTTGTAGAGCGCGATCGCGCGCAGCGTGGGATCGGCGCCCTGCGCCGCGGCGGCGTACAGGTCCACGCACTCGCTCCAGCGGCTCTCGGCGAAGCGCATGTCGCCGCGGCGCAGCTGCGCCTCCTGCACGAACGGCGATGCCCCGTGGTCGCGCACCAGCTCGGCGAGGAACGCCTCGGCGCGCGGATCGCCTTCGTCGGCCAGCAGCGAGCCGGCGTTGAACAGCACGGCGTCCACGTGCGCGAAGCCGCGGTCCTCCGCCAGCATCGTCCGGTAGAGCGCGAGTGCCGGCGCGGTGTCGAGCACGGGCAGCTTCGGTGCCGGGCGGCCGTCCTGCTGCGCCCGCACGTAGTCGGCCATCTGCACGCGGAAGCGCGCTCGCGCGTCCACCACGAGCACGTCGGCGAGTCGGAAGCGCATCTCGCCGCGCTGCGGGGAGTCGGGGTGCTGCGCGAGGAACGCGCGCAGGTCCTGCAGCGCGGTCTCGCGCCAGCGCACGGTCTCGGGGTCGTCGAACGCGTCGTCGGGCGACGTGCCGGTGCTGTCGCCGGCGGGCGCCACGTGCGCGACCGGCCCGGCGGTCTCGCCGCCCGGGCGATCGAGCCGCACGCTCAGGCCGTAGGCCGCGGCCGCGAGGCCGTAGTCCACGCCCTCGCGCTCGGCCTCGAGCGCGGCGAGCCGGCGTTCCACCGCCTCGCGCGCCACGCGCGCGCGCAGCGCGATGTCGGCGCGGTTCGTCGCGTCGGCCTGGGCGTTCACCGCCGCGAGCCGGGCCTCGAGCGCGCGCAGCGCCGGGCTCGTGACCGCGGCCGTGCGCGTGGAGTCGATGCGGCCTTCGAGCACGTGTGCCCACGCCAGCGAGCGCGCGGCGTCGTCGTCCTGGCGCGCGGCGCGGTCCACGAGGCCGGGGC
>JBGAMH010000160.1:0-11051 GCA_044223135.1 Candidatus Eiseniibacteriota bacterium
GCGGCTGTCCCGCCGCGTCCGCCGCCGCCCTGCTCTTCATGGTCTCCCTCCTCGTGTCCGCGGCGTTCGCGGACGGTGTGCACGGTGGCGATCCCGACGATCGCCCCGAAGCCAACGGCGGGCCGCCCGGCTCGGGCGCGAACGCGCCGACCGTGTCGCCCGACGGCACGTGGAACGTGGACGCGCCGCCCGGGCCGCACCGCGACGTGAAGCTGGACACGCGCACGGGCACGTGGATGTCGGTGGACGTCTCCCCCGACGGCCGCACGCTGGTGTTCGACCTGCTGGGCGACCTCTACACGCTGCCGATCGAAGGCGGCGAAGCGCACGCGCTCACGAGCGGGCTGGCGTGGGACGAGCAGCCGCGCTGGAGTCCCGACGGCAAGCGCATCGCGTTCACCAGCGACCGCGCCGGTGGCGACAACATCTGGGTGATGAACCGCGACGGCTCGAAGCCGCAGGCCGTGACCAAGGAGACGTTCCGGCTGCTGAACAGTCCCACGTGGTCGCCCGACGGCGAGTACGTGGCGGCGCGCAAGCACTTCACGTCCACGCGCTCGGCGGGCGCCGGCGAGATCTGGCTGTACCACCGCACCGGCGGCGAAGGCGTGCAGATGACGAAGCGCCGCACCGAGCAGAAGGACGAGGGCGAGCCGGCGTTCTCCCCGGACGGGCGCTACCTCTACTGGAGCATGGACGCCACCCCCGGCGGCTCGTTCGAGTACAACAAGGACGGCAACGGCCAGATCTACGTGATCCAGCGCCTCGACCGCGAGAGCGGCCGCATCACGCAGGTGGCCGGCGGCCCCGGCGGCGCGTGCCGGCCCACGCCGTCGCCCGACGGCAAGAGCCTCGCGTACATCCGCCGCGTGCGCTTCCACAGCGTGCTGCACGTGATGGACCTGGCCTCGGGCGTGGAGCGCCCCGTGTACGGCAAGCTCGACCGCGACCTGCAGGAGATCTGGGCCATCCACGGCACCTATCCGGCGATCGCGTGGACGCCCGACTCGCGCGAGATCGTGTGCTGGGCCGCGGGCGGACTGCACCGCGTGGACGTGGCCACCGGCGCGGCGCGCGACATCCCGTTCCACGTCGCGGGCGAGCGCCGCATCACCGACGCGGTGCGCTTCCCGGTGGCGGTGGCGCCCGACGTGTTCCACGCGCGGCAGCTGCGCTGGGCGAGCGTGTCGCCGCAGGGGGATCGCGTCGTGTATTCGGCGCTGGGCAGCCTGTGGATCAAGCCGCTCGCGGGCGGCGCGGCGCGGCGGCTCACCACGCAGTCCGACCACTGGGAGCTGTTCCCGTCGTGGTCACGCGACGGCAAGTCGATCGTCTACTCCACGTGGAACGACTCCACGCTCGGCTCGATCCGCGTCGTCCCCGCCACGGGCGGCGCGGGCCGCGTGGTCACCTCGCAGCCCGGGCACTACGTGGAGCCGGCGTTCTCGCCCGACGGCGCGACGATCGTCTATCGCGCCACCACGGGCGGCTACCTGGTGAGCCCCGCGTGGTCGAGCGATCCCGGCATCTACCGCGTGAGCGCGACCGGCGGGCCCGGGCGGCTGATCACGCGCAAGGGCCAGTGGCCGCACTTCGGCGCGTCGAACGACCGCGTGTTCCTCATGGACATCGCGGGCGGAGACGAGGACGAACGCTCGCTGTTCAGCGTGGCGCTGGACGGCACCGAGGAGCACGTGCACCTGAAGGGCGTCTACTTCACCGAGGCGCGGCTGTCGCCCGACGAGAAGTGGATCGCCTTCAAGGAGAAGTACAAGGTGTGGGTGGCGCCGTTCGTGCGCGCCGGACGGCCCGTGGACATCGGCCCCGGCATGCGCGACCTGCCGGGCAAGCTGGTGTCGAGCGACGCCGGCGACTGGCTGAGCTGGTCGGGCGACTCGAAGTCGCTGCACTGGACGCTCGGCCCGGAGTGGTTCACGCGCGATCTGCGCGACGTGTTCACGTTCGCGCCCGGCGCTCCGGACTCGCTCGCCGCGTCCGCGCCCGCGCGCCAGGACATCGGCTTCGACGTGCCCGCCGACAAGCCCACCGGCGCGATCGCGCTGACCGGCGCGCGCGTGATCACCATGAAGGGCGACGAGGTGCTCGAGAACGCCACGGTGCTCGTGGCCGGCAACCGCATCGCCGCCGTCGGCCCGGCCGCGCAGGTCACCGTGCCGAAGGACGCGCAGGTGATCGACCTGAAGGGCGCCACCGTCACGCCGGGCTTCGTGGACGCCCACTGGCACGGCGGCATGGGCTCCGAGCAGCGCATCCCGCAGCGCTCGTGGATCGACTACGCCTCGCTCGGCTTCGGCGTGACCACGCTGCACGACCCTTCGAACGACTCGTTCGAGATCTTCACGCACTCCGAGATGCAGCGCGCGGGGCTCGTGGTGGCGCCGCGCATCTTCTCCACCGGCACCATCCTGTACGGCGCCAAGGGCGACTTCCGCGCCGACGTCGACAGCCTGGGCGACGCGCTCATGCACATGCGCCGCATGAAGGCCTACGGCGCACAGAGCGTGAAGAGCTACAACCAGCCGCGCCGCGACCAGCGCCAGCAGGTGCTGGAGGCCGCGCGCCAGCTGGGCATGAACGTGGTGCCCGAAGGCGGCGCGCTGTTCCCGCACAACATGACCATGGTGATCGACGGCCACACCGGCATCGAGCACGCGCTGCCGATCGCGCGCGTGTACGACGACGTGGTGCAGCTGTGGAGCCAGACGCAGGTGGGCTACACGCCCACGTTCAACGTGGCGTACGGCGGCCTGGACGGCGAGCACTACTGGTACGCGAAGACGCAGGTGTGGAACGACGCGCAGCTGCAGCGCTTCGTGCCGCGCCGCCTGCTCGACGCGCGCGCCCGCCGGCCGCAGACCGCGCCCGACGACGAGTGGAACCACATCACCGTGGCCGAGGAGGCCGCCAAGCTGCACCGCGCCGGCGTGGGCGTGCAGATCGGCGCGCACGGCCAGCGCGAGGGGCTCGGCTCGCACTGGGAGATCTGGAGCATGGTGCTGGGCGGCATGACGCCGATGGAGGCGCTGCGCTGCGCCACGATCGGCGGCGCGAAGTACCTGGGCTACGACCGCGACATCGGCTCGATCGAGCCCGGCAAGCTGGCGGACCTGGTCGTGATGGCCCGGAACCCGCTCGCGAACATCCGCGACACCGAGAGCCTGACGCACGTGATGCTGAACGGCCGGCTGTACGAGGCCACGACCATGAACGAGATCGCCCCGCGCCAGAAGCCGCGCGGCTCGTTCTGGTGGGAGGCGCAGCAGCGCCAGGAGCAGCGCGTGCTGCAGTAGTTTCCGACGGGCAACGGCAACCGGCCGGGTTCGCGCACATCGCGGGCCCGGCCGGTTTCGTTGCGACGGTCCGGTGCCGGACGCGCGCGAACCGCTCGCCCGCCCGTGCCTCCGCCCGACGAGGCGACGCCGGCCGCCGCGACGCTTCGCTCAGCGCACGCGCATCGCCAGCATCGTCAGGTCGTCCGACGCCGCGCCGCCGCCGTACGCCTGCACGCGCGCGAGCACCTCGGCCACCACGGCCTCCGCGCCGTCGGCGGCGCGCGCACGCACCGCCTCGACCAGCCGCTCGGCGCCGAACTCGCCGCCCTCTCCGTCGGTCTCGGTGACGCCGTCGCTGTAGGCCAGCAGCACGTCGCCCGGCTCGAGCGCCGCGCGACCCAGCGCGCAGTCCCACTCGGCGAACAGCCCCAGCACCGTGGCGGTGGCCTGCAGCCACTCCACGCGGCCGTCGCGCCGCAGCAGCAGCGGCGGGTTGTGGCCGCAGTTGATGTACGAGAGCCGCCGCGTCGCGTCCGTCCACACGCCCAGGAACATCGTCGCGAACTGCCCCGGGTGCGACGACTCGTGCATCATCCGGTTGACCTGCCGCAGCACGCGCAGCGGATCCTGCGGCGCGCTGCCCGCCTGGCTGCGCAGGTGCGCGTGCAGGTGCGCCATGCGCAACGCCGCGTGCACGCCCTTGCCCGACACGTCGGCGAGCACCAGCCCCACCTGCCCCGGGCCCAGCGCCAGGAAGTCGTAGTAGTCGCCGCCCACCGAGCGCGCCTGCACGCAGTGCGCGGCCAGCTCGCCGTGCGCGAGCGCCGGCGGCCGCTCCGGGAACAGTCGCGACTGCACGTCGCGCGCGATGCCCAGCTCGCGTTCCATGCGGCGGTCGTGGTCCATCCGCTCGGCGAGTCGTTCGGCCAGGCGGATCACCTCGAACGCCACGCCCGCGTGCCCCGCCGCCACGCTCACGCGCTGCCGGTCGTCGTCCGCGTACGCGCCCGACGCGCCGGGGCCCAGCGCGATCAGCCCCACCGGCTGGTCGCGCCGGTCCACGATCGGCACGCGCCCCACCGGCGCGTGCGGCAGCCCCAGTGCGCCGGCGGACGCCGCGAGCTCCGCGCCGTCCCAGCACGCGCCCCGCCACAGCCGCTCGCTCAGCCCCGCATCGGCGTCCAGGTGCAGTGCGGCCTCGCCCGCCGGGCCCTCGCCCGTGCTCGCGAACCGGCCGTCGCTGCGCCGCAGCCAGACCTCCACCCAGGCGGGCGACACCGCCTGGCGCAGGTGCGCCACCAGCAGGCGCGCCAGTTCGAGGCGGTCCGAGGCGGCCGCGGCGCGGCGGGTGAAGTCCTCCACGACGGTCCTCCGGTGGGTGGTCGATGCCGCCGGGTGGCGGGTGCGCGCGAGGCGTGCAGCATGCCCGATCGGCCGCGCGCCCGCATCCGTCCGCGCGCCCCCGCGCGGCGGCGTGTCCCTCAACTCCGCCCGGCGCCGGCCGAGACTCCGGGCGTCTGTCACTGCCCCATGCCCGCAAATGCCGGAAACCCCTGATGACCGCACACCGCACCTACCACGGACTCGCCTCGATCCTGCTCGAAGCGGCGGTCGTCACGCCCGAGCAGGTGGACGCCGCGCTCGCGCGCCAGCACGAGACCGGGCTGCGCATCGGCGAAACGCTGGTCGAGATCGGCGCCGCCACCGAGGAGGACATCGGCTGGGGGCTCGCGCGCCAGATGGGCCTGCCGCTGGTGGATCTTCAGAGCGAGTCGCTCGATCCCGAGCTGCTGCGGCAGTTCCCCGCGGGGCTGCTCTACCGCCTGCACGCCGTGCCGCTGCTGCGCACGGACGACGGGCTGTCGATGGCGTTCAGCGACCCGACCGACATGCAGGCGAACGCGCACCTCGAAGCGATCGCCGGCTGCTCGATCGTGCCCAGCGTCACGACGCCGTCCGCGATCCGGCGCGTGCTCGCGCCGCTGCTGGGCGCGCACGCCGCCGCGCTGCCGCCGGGGCATCGCCACGAGGGCGACCACTCGCCCGTGGTGTGGGACCGCTCGGGCGCGAACTTCCTGCACTTCCACCTGTTCGCCGCGCGCCGCGCCGGCGCGACCGCGGTGCACTTCGTGCCCGGCGCCGCGCACGTGCGCGTGGTGCAGCGGCGCGCGAGTGGCCTGGTGGAAGTGGCGCGCGAGCCCGTCGAGACGCACGAGGCGCTGCTCACGCAGCTGGAGCTGCTCGGCGCGCCCGTGGGCGACGGCCGCGGCGACCTGCACCGCATGGCGCGGCTCGAATGCCCCACCGCGACCGATCCGATCCCGTTCGAGGTGGCGCTGCTCGTGCGCGACGGCGGCACGGTGGTCACGCTGCGGCTGCCGCCCGAGGGCGGCGCGCCCGCCACGATCGAACAGATCGGCCTGAGCGCCACCGACCTCGCGCGGCTGCGCGAAGTGCTGCACCAGCCCGCGGGGCTCGTCGTGGTGAGCGGCCCGCCGCGCTCGGGCGCCAGCACCACGCTCGCCTGCCTGCTGGCCGAGGCGCTGCGCGACGAGCGCAGCGCGATGGTGTTCGGTGACCTGCCGGCGGCGGCGCCGCGCGAGCGGCTCGTGCTGGCGCTGCCGGGCGCCGACGTGCGCGCCACGTGGCAGGAACTCGTGCACGCGCACGAACCCGACGTGGTGGTGCTGGACGACGCGGTGGCGGGCGAAGACGTGGCCGCGCTCACCGCCTCGGCGGGCGGCGGGCGGCTGGTGCTCGCGCGCGCCGACTGGAGCGACTCGTTCGCGCTGCTCGAGCACCTGGGCCGCCGTCCGCACGCACGCTCGACGACCGCGGTGCGGCTGCAGGCCGTGCTGCAGCAGCGGCTCGTGCCCGCCGCGCCCGGCGAGCCGGCCGGCGTGCGTGCGCGCATCGAAGTACTGTTCGTGACCGACGCGTTGCGTGCGGCCATCCGCGCCGGCGCCGCGGCCCCCGCGCTGCGCGGGCTGGCGCGCGCCGACGGCTTCATGGGCCTCGACCACCTGCTCGGCGACGACGTGCGCGACGGCCGCACCACCCCGGCCGCCGCCGCGCGCGCCCTGGCGAGCTGACCATGCCCCTCGATCTCACCGCCATCCTGTCGTTCGCCTGCGACCAGGGCGCCTCCGACGTGCACATCGCCCCCGGCCTGCCGCCCGTGCTGCGGCTGCGCGGCGAGACGGTGCGGCTGGACATGCGCGCGCTGTCGCCCGAAGAGACGCATGCCGCGCTGTACGACGTGATGAACGACGACCAGAAGCGGATCTTCGAGGCCACGCGCGACCTGGACTTCGCGCTCGAGATCCCGGGCGTCAGCCGCTTCCGCGCGAACGTGCTGATGGGCCGCGGCGGCGAGCAGGGCGTGTTCCGCGTGGTGCCCACCAAGGTGAAGTCGCTCGACGAGCTGGGCATGCCGCCGGTGCTGAAGCAGCTGGCCGCGCGCGAGAAGGGGCTCGTCGTGGTGACCGGGCCCACGGGCTCCGGCAAGTCGACCACGCTGGCCGCGATGGTGGACTGGATCAACGAGAACGAGCGTGGGCACATCCTGACCGTGGAAGACCCGATCGAGTTCGTGCACGAGTCCAAGAAGTGCCTGGTCACGCAGCGCGAGGTGGGCCCGCACACGCAGTCGTTCACGAACGCGCTGCGCGCCGCCCTGCGCGAGGACCCGGACGTGATCCTGGTGGGCGAGCTGCGCGACCTCGAAACGACGCAGCTCGCGATCACCGCCGCCGAGACCGGGCACCTCGTGTTCGGCACGCTGCACACGAACTCGGCCAGCAAGACCATCGACCGCCTGATCGACATCTTCCCGTCGGGCCAGCAGGCGCAGGTGCGCACCATGCTGTCGGAGTCGATCGAAGGCGTGGTGGCGCAGACGCTGCTGCCCGCCAAGGACGGCAAGGGCCGCGTGGCCGCGCTGGAAGTGCTCGTGGGCGTGCCCGCGCTGCGCAACCTGATCCGCGAGGACAAGACCGCGCAGATCCTGTCCGTGATCCAGACCGGCGCGCAGCACGGCATGGTGAGCCTCGACCAGTCGCTGCGCGACCTGGTGATGCAGGGCAAGCTGTCGCGCGACGTGGCGATGTCGAAGTCGTCGAATCCGCGCCTGTTCGAGTCGGCCGCCGGCCCCGGCGCCGCGGCCCCGGCCGGCGCTGCCGCCGGCATGGCGCGGCCCGCCGCTCCCGCCGCTGCCGCCGCGCGGCCCGAGGAACCCAAGCGCGGCCTGTTCGGCCGCTGACGAGGACGCCATGCAGCTCGAAGACCTGCTCGCCGGCCTGCAGCGGAGCGGCGGCTCCGACCTGTACCTGACCGCCGAGGCGCCCGCGCTCTACCGCGTGGACGGCTCCACCGTGCCGGCCACCGACCGGCCGCTGAACGCGCGCGAGGTGGACGCCGTGATCCGCGCCGCGCTGTCGGAGCACGAGGCGCGGGAGTTCGACCGCACGCACGAGCTGAACACCGCGCGCATGGTGGCCGGCGTCGGCCGCTTCCGGCTGAACGTGTTCCAGCAGCGCGGCCAGACCGGGCTCGTGGCGCGGCTGATCCCGATCGACTTCCCGAACGCCGAGCAGCTGGGCCTGCCCGCCGCGCTCACCGAGCTGGTGATGCAGAAGCGCGGCCTGATCCTGGTGACCGGCGCCACGGGCTCCGGCAAGTCCACCACGCTCGCGGCGCTGATCGACCACCGCAACCGGAACTCGCGCGGCCACATCCTGACGGTGGAGGACCCGATCGAGTTCGTGCACCCGCACCGCGGCTGCGTGGTGACGCAGCGCGAGATCGGCGTGGACACCGAGTCGTTCGCCTCGGGCTTGAAGAGCGCGCTGCGACAGGCGCCGGACGTGATCCTGATCGGCGAGATGCGCGACGTGGAGACGATCGAGGCCGCGCTGCACTTCAGCGAGACCGGCCACCTGGTGCTGGGCACGCTGCACGCGAACAACGCGAACCAGGCCGTCGAGCGGTTCATGAACTTCTTCCCCGCCGAGCAGCACGCGCAGGTGTACGGCCAGCTGGCGCTGAACGTGCGCGGCATCGTCTCGCAGCGGCTGGTGCCGAAGGCCTCGGGCGAGGGCCGCGTGGCCGCGATCGAGGTGATGCTGAACTCGCCGCGCGTGGCCGAGCTGATGTCCAAGGGCGAGATCGCCGCGATGAAGGCCGCGATCGAGGCGAACGCGCAGGACGGGTCGCAGAGCTTCGACCAGGCGCTGTACGCGCTCTACCGTGCCGGCGCCATCACGCAGGACGAGGCGCTGCGGCAGGCCGACAGCGCGAACAACCTGCGGCTGCGGATCAAGATGGAGCAGGCCGGCGCCGCCACCGGCGAGAAGCCACAGTTCTCCATCCAGAAGGACGAGGCCGCGTAGGGGCGGTGGACTCCAACATTTCCTGACAGCCGCCGCGCACGCGCTTGCTACGCTCCGGCCTCCCCCGTGAGGAGGCCGCGTTGAAGCTCTTCCCGTCCGCCCTGCTGGTGCTGTTCGCGCTGGTGGCCACCGGCTGCGAGCCCGCGGTGCGGCCCGATCTCGAGATCGCGAGCGCCGGCTGGTCGCGCCTCAACTGGGGCGTGCGCGCCGTGAGCGGCTTCGTCCGCAACAACTCCGGCACCCCTTACCAGGACGTGCGCGTGCTGGTCGAGACCTTCGACGCGAAGGGCCAGCGGATCAGCGCGCTCACTGCCGACGTCGGCGATGTCGAGGCGCACCAGCTCCACGCATTCGAAACACCGGTCCTGCCCGGGCGTCCCACGCGCTTCCGCGTGAGCGCGATCACGGGGCATTCGCGTGCCGAGTCCGTGCACTCGCCCCGCTGGGGAGAACCGCCAGCTCTCGCCACGACCGGGCGGCCCTCAAACCGATGAATCGCCGGCTCGCCCTCGCCGCGCTCGCGCTGTTGCTCGCCTCCTGCGCACCGAAGCCGAAACCCGCGCTGGAGGTCTTCCGCTGGTGGTGGGCGCAGCCATTCTCGTCGTCCGACGCGTGCGGATACGTGCGCAACCACACGCCCGCGACGTTCGACACGGTGCACGTGGTGCTCGACCTGTTCGACGCGAAGGGCGCACCGCTCGGGCGCGACACGCTGAACCTGCCGGACATCCGCCCGGGCGAGGTGGGCTCGTTCGACGTCGAGATCCTGCCGGCGCATCCGTCGCGCTGGCGGCTCGTGGAGTTGTCGGGGCACGCGTCCGGCAAACGCGCAGCCGCACCGATCAGCCCGAGCCGGATCCCGCGTCCGATGACACCGCCTTCAGCCCGAACTCCCGCCGATACGCCCGCAGCTCCGGCGTTCGCGCCGCCACCCAGCCGGTCGCCAGCAGGCAGCCCAGCCCGCCGGTGACCACCGACACGGGCGCGCCCCACGCGTTCGCGACGAGCCCGGCCTCCAGCTCGCCGAGCTGCGGGCCGCCCATGAAGAAGATCATGTTCACGCTGGTCATGCGCCCGCGCATGGCGTCGGGCGTGTGCAGCTGGCGCACGATTTGCCGCACCACCATCGACACCGTGTCGGCCGCGCCCGTCACGGCGAGGCAGCCCAGGGTGAGCGCGAAGTTGCGCGAGACGCCGAACACGATGGTGGCGAGCCCGTACACGACCACCGCCCACAGCATGGCGCGGCCGCGGCGGTCGATGCGCTCGATGCCGCGCACCAGCAGCACGCTCGCGAGCAGCGCGCCCACCGACGGCGCCGCCGACAGCAGGCCGTAGCCGTGCGCGCCCACGCGCAGGATGTCCTGCGCGTAGATGGGCAGCAGCGCGGTGGCCGAGGCGAAAAACGTGGCGAAGAAGTCGAGCAGCATGGTGGAGCGCACGAGCGGCGAGTGGAACACGAAGCGCAGGCCCTCGCGCGCGGCGCGCAGGCTGATCTCGCCGCGCTCGTGACTGGCGCGCTGCGGCAGGTCGCGCATGGCGAGCAGCGCGCCGATCACGCCCAGGAACGAAGCCGCGTTGAGCGCGTACGCCCAGCCCACGCCGATCTCGCCGATCACCAGCCCGCCGAGCGCCGGGCCCACCACTGCCGCGATCTGGAACATGATCGTGTTGAGGCTGATCGCGTTGGGCAGCAGTTCGCGCGGCACCAGCGTGGGGATCAGCGACTGGCGCGCGGGCCCGTCGAACGCGCCGAACGCCGAGCCGCACGCCGCGAGCGCGTACACCGGCCACAGCGCGTGCAGCCCGGTGAACACGAGCGTGGCCAGCACCGCCGCCGCGGCGGCCATGCCCGTCTGCGTCACCAGCATGAGCCGGCGCCGGTCGAGCGCGTCGGCCACCACGCCCGAGATCAGCGAGAAGCCGATGATGGGCACGATGCGCACGAGCCCCACCAGCCCCAGCGCGATGCCGCGCTTCTCGGGCGGCACCAGCAGCGACACGTGCCACAGCAGCGCCGCGTTCTGCATCATCGAGCCCGCCATGGAGACGAGCTGCGTGCTCCAGATGAGCCGGAAGTTGCGGTAGGCGAGCGCGGCGAACGGCGACGTGGGCCGGGCGTCGCTCACGGCGCCCCGGCCGCGGCGCCCGACGTTTCGACCGTGCGCAGCGTGTGGCCCGCGTCGTCCGCCACGCGTACCCACACCGGAGCGCCCGGCGGCAGCCACAGCCACGCCGACTCGGAGCGAACCACGCGCACGCGGTCGAGCGGCGTCTCGGCGTCGGACTGCTCCGCGCCCCACGCTTCGACCCACGCCTCGCCGCCCCGCGCCTCGGGCACCGCCACGCGCGTGGCCACGCGCCGCCC
>JBGAMH010000161.1:0-11049 GCA_044223135.1 Candidatus Eiseniibacteriota bacterium
CTCGCGTGGGCGCTGAGCGCGTACCTCGTGTCGCCGAGCGCCGCTGCCGCACCGTTCAACAGCGTGTGGACCGCCGCCTCCGGGAGCGTCCCGGACTCCGCGTGCCCGGTGTGGTCGCTCGCCGCGAACGACTCCGTGCCGCGGCTCACCGGCGGCGTGCTGCGCGTGCGCACGGGCGCGTGCGGCCAGAACGCGCTGTACGTGCAGAGCGGCGTGGCGGTGAGCATGCCGGACACGGTGGTGGTCGAGGCGCGGCTGCGCTTCGCCTCGGGCACCGAGTGCGTCGGGCCGTGCGGGCATTACCGGCAGGGCGCCGGCCTCGCGGTGACGACGGCGAGCTCGGTCGGCGTGCTGTTCTTCGTGGGCAACGGCGAGATCTTCCTGACGAGCGCCGAGTGCGGCGGCACCGTGAGCGCGGCCGTCGCCACCACCGACGCGGCGCACACCTACCGGCTGGTCATCCGGCCGGGCGGCGCCGTGACGGTGTTCCGAGACGGCGTCGCGGCGCTGAACGGCCACACGTACACCTCGACCGCCGATCACGGCGCGAGCCCGCGCGTGCTGTGGGGCGAGGGCACGAGCCTGGCTTACGGCACGAGCCACTGGGAATGGGTGAAGCACAACGCGCACGCGCTGGGCTGCGGCCCGGCCGGTGCGCCGCTCGCGACGCCGGCCGCGCTGGCGGTGCGTGCATGGCCGAACCCCGCCTCGGGTGCGTGCCGCATCCTGTGGGTGCAGCCGCGCGCCGGGCGCGTGCAGCTGGCCGTGTTCGACGCGTCGGGCCGGCTCGTGCGGCGCCTGGGCGACGAGGCGCGCGGCGCGGGTGCGCACGCCGCCGAATGGGACGGCCGCGACGAGCACGGCCGGCGCGTGGCGCCGGGCGCCTACCTCTGCCGCGTGGAATCCGCGGCCGCGACCGGCGGCGTTCGGCTCGTGCGCGTGCGCTGAGCCCGGGGCGCGTCGCGGCGCGCCGGGCCGGACGCTTCACGCCCGGCCCGGCCGCCGCCGCATCACTTCAGCCCGCGACGCTCCAGCAGCGCCTGCTCGTCGGGCTCACGGCCGCGGAAGCGCTTGTAGAGTTCCATCACGTCCTCGCTCCCGCCCTTCTCGAGCACGTTCGTGCGGAACGACTTCGCGGTGGCCGCGTCGAACAGCCCCTTCTGCTTGAACGCCTGGAACGCGTCGGCGTCGAGCACCTCGGCCCACAGGTAGCTGTAGTAGCCCGACGAGTAGCCGCCCGAGAACACGTGCTGGAAGTACGGGCTCCGGTAGCGCGGCACGATCGTGGCGGGCAGTCCGGCCGCGCGCATCGCGTCGGCCTCGAACGCGAGCGGGTCGGCGACCACGGCGGGCGCCTTCAGCGTGTGCCACTTCATGTCGAGCAGGCACGCGGCCACGTACTCGGTGGTGGCGAAACCCTGGTCGAAGCGGCGTGCGTCGGTGAGCTTCTGCACGAGCGCCGTCGGGATCACTTCGCCCGTGCGGAAGTGCTTCGCGAACAGCGCCAGCACCTCGGGCTCGTGCACCCAGTTCTCCATCACCTGGCTCGGCAGCTCCACGAAATCCTGCGGCGTGCGCCCGACGCCGCGGTACTGCACGCGCGACAGCATCGAGTGCAGTGCGTGCCCGAACTCGTGGAACAGCGTCTCGGTCTCCTCGAGCGACAGCAGCGCCGGGTCGCCGCCCGCGGGGCGCGAGAAGTTGCACACGTTCACCACCACCGGCCGCACGGAGCGGCCGTCCTTCACGTACGTCTCGCCGTAAGTGCCCGACCACGCGCCGCCGCGCTTGCCGGGGCGCGGGTGGTAGTCGCAGTACCACACGGCCAGGTGCGAGCCGTCGGCGTCCTTCACCTCGAACGCGCGCACCTCGGGGTGGTACACGGGCAGGTCCTTGCGTTCGGTGAACGTGAGGCCGTACAGCCGGTGCGCCACCTCGAACACGCCTTCGCGCACGCGGTCGAGCGAGAAGTACGGGCGCAGCGCGGCTTCGTCGAGCGCGTAGCGCGACTGGCGGATGTTCTCGGTGTAGTAGAACCAGTCCCACGGCCGCAGCGAATCCTCCACGCCGTCGGCGCGCAGCGCCGCCTGCAGGTCGGCCGCCTCGCGCCCCGCCATCGCCAGCGCCGGCTTCCACACGCGCTGCAGCAGCGCGTCCACGCGCTCGGGCGTCTTCGCCATGTTCTCGGCCAGCACGAAGTCCGCGTGCGAGGCGTAGCCCAGCAGCTTCGCGCGCTCGGCGCGCAGCGCCACGATGCGGGCGAGCACGGGCTTGTTGTCGTACTCGTCGCCGTGGTTCGCGCGCTCGATGTAGGCCGTGAACAGCTGCCGGCGCAGCTCGCGGCGCGAGGAGTACTGCAGGAACGGCCACAGGCTGGGCGCCTGCAGCGTGAACACCCACTGGCCGGGCTTGCCCGCCTTCGCGGCTTCGTCGGCCGCGCCCGCCACCACGCGTTCGGGCAGGCCCGCCAGGTCGTCGCGGTTCGTGATCGCGAGCGTGAACGCGTTCGTGTCGTGCAGCAGGTGGTCGCGGAACCGGATCGACAGCGTCGACAGCTCCGTGTTGATCTCGCGCAGTTGCTGCTTGCCGGCGGCGTCCAGCAGCGCGCCGCCGCGCACGAAGTCCTTGTAGGTGTGCTCCAGGAGCATCGCCTGGTCGGCGCGCAGGTGCGCCTTCGCGCGCGCGTCCCACACGGCGCGCACGCGCGCGAACAGCCGCTCGTCCATGAGCACGTCGTCGCGGTGGGCCGACAGCAGCGGCGACGACTCGCGCGCGATCGCCTGCAGGCCGGGCGTGGTCTCGGCGCCCGACAGCCCGCCGAACACGGCGTTGACGCGCGCGAGCGTGAGCCCCGACTGGTCGAGCGCCACGATCGTGTTGTCGAACGTGGGCGCCGCCGTGGCCCCGGCGATGGCGGCCACCTCGCGAGCGTGTTCGGCGATCGCGGCGCGGAACGCGGGCAGGTAGTGCGCTTCGCGGACCTGGTCGAACGGCGGCACGCCGAACGGCGTGGTCCACGGCGCGAGCAGCGGATTGGAAGCGAGCGAGTCGGTCATGGGGGCCTGGGCCAGTGCGGTGGAAGCGGCGAGCAGCGCGGCGAGCGCGGCGGGACGGAACATGCGAAGCACCCCCGGGTGGGATGGGTGGCGCGAGGTGGACGCGAAGCCTGCAGCGCACGCTAGCAGAGCCGGCGCGCGACCGGCGCACGCGCGGGCGGCCGCCGCGTCGGGCGCATGGGGGCGCGGGTCGGGCGCGGCGGGCGGCGGCGGGTGGTAGCCTGCGCCCGTCCGCGACGCGCCACCGGTGACACTTCTCACGCACGGAACACCATGAGCCAGAGTCAGCCGAACAACCCGCTCCACGGCATCACGCTGGAGACCATGCTGCGCCAGATGGTGGACGCGTTCGGCTGGGACGGGCTCGCGCGCGACGTGCCGATCGCCTGCTTCCGCGTGGACCCCAGCATCAACTCGGCGCTCAAGTACCTGCGCAAGGCGCCGCGCGCGCGGGAGAAGGTCGAAGCGGTCTACCTGCGGTTCCTCGCCAAGCACCGCGGCTGAGCCGGGCTCACGCTTCGGCCGCGCGCTCCCCAGCCGCCACCAGCCGGCCCTCGCGCAGCCGCACGCGCTGCAGGGTGATGCCCAGCTCGGCCGCCCAGCGGTCGGCCAGCTTCGTCTCGCGCTCGGTCAGCAGCGAGATCGCCTCGCCGGGCGCGCCCGCCCGGCCGGTGCGGCCCACGCGGTGCAGGTACGCCTTGCTCTGCGTGGGCGCGTCCAGGTTGAACACGTGCGTGACGCCGGGGATGTCGAGCCCGCGCGCCGCCACGTCGGACGCCACCATCACCGGCACGCGGCCCGCGCGGAAGTCGTCCATCGCGCGCTGGCGGCCGAGCTTGTCGATCGCGGTGTGCAGCTCCACCACCGGCACGTGGTGGTGCGCCAGCTGCGCGGCCAGGAACTCCGCCGACTCGTTCTGGTGCGCGAACACCAGCGCGCGCGTGGGCCGCGTGGCGTGCAGCAGCTGGCGCAGCACGCGTGGCTTGTCGCGTTCCTCGCACACCACGTACCGGTGCGTGATGTCGGGGTTCACCGCCTCGGCGCCGGCACGCAGCATGGCCACGCCGGGCGCGAGCGCCGCGATGGCCGCCGCGCACTCGGGCGTCTCGGTGGCCGACACGAACACGAGCCGCCGCGCGGGCGGCAGCGCCGTGGCGATCGCACGCACCACCGGCAGGCTCTCGCCCGTGAGCAGCCGGTCCGCCTCGTCGAGCACCAGCGTGCGCACGAGCGGCGTCTTGAGCTTGCCGCGGTCGATCAGCTCGCGGATGCGGCCCGGCGAGCCCACCACCACGTGCGGCTTGGTCTTGAGCTTGTCGAGCTGGCGGTCCATCGACGTGCCGCCGATCAGCAGCAGCGAGCGCACGGGGCGGCCCGAGTGCTGCGCCAGGTCGCAGCCGACGCGGTGGATCTGGATCGCCAGCTCGTGCGTGGGCGCGAGCACGATCACCTGCGCGCCCGGCTGCGCGGGGTCGAGCACGGCGAACAGCGGCAACAGGTACGCGAGCGTCTTGCCCGTGCCGGTCTCGGCGTGCAGGTACGCCGAGCTGCCCGTGGCCAGCGCCGGGATCGCGACGCGCTGGATCGCGGTGGGCTCGGTGATGCCCAGCTGGGCGAGCGCGGCGACCAGGTCGGGAGCCACCTGCAGGTCGGAAAACGGGATGACGCACCTCTTCTAGAGGAGTGGGCCGCCGGCCGCCACCTCCAGCGCTGCCTGCGCGGGATCGGGCAACGCCATGGACGAAAGCGCCTTCCGGCGGCCGAGAAGCTAGTCCAGCGCGGCCGGCGTGACCAGCGGCCGCTCGCTCGCCGGGTGGAGTCCGGGCGCGAAGGAATACTTAGTTCGATTGGCGAACATAGTCTAGGCTGAGCTCAGCACATTCCCCGAGGACAGCGAGCCCGCACCGTCGGTCGGCGGCTCCATTGCCGAGATGCTCGCCCGGTCTGCCCTCCTGCATGCGACGGCCCTCGCGTTCGCCAGGAGCCTTCGCCAACCCCACTCGAAGGAGTCGGCACATGTCCAAGAAGCTACTTTCCGCGTCCGCCGTCGCACTGCTCGCCCTGGCGCTCGGCGCTGCGGCGGCCCTGGCCGCCAATGGATTCGGCAACGGAGACTTCGAGAACCCGACGCCCATCAGCCCGCCGCCCGCCGGTGGTGTCACGTCGTTCGCCGCCTGCTGGCTGTCGGCGCCGACCGGCTTCCCGGTCACGCTGTCGACGAACGCGCACAGCGGCCAGTACGCCGCGCTGCTGTCGGTGCCGACCGGTTTCGGCGGTTCGACGATGTTCCAGAACTCGGTCGCCCAGGGCGGCATGGCGCCGCTGATTCCGGGCGACGCGCCCGTGCTGACGTTCTGGGCCAAGGGTGACGTCGGCGTGACGGGCAACATCCTGTTCTCGCTGCGCTACCTCGATATCAACGGCGCGATCATCTACAACAGCGGCAACATCTTCTTCCAGAACTCGGTCAACCCGAACACGTGGACGCAGATCACGTTCCCGGCGCCGGTCGTGCCGGCCAACGGTCACGCGGCGTTCATCGAGATGAACACGGCCGTGGGCCCGATCCTCGACAACCGGCCGAACGCCGTGCTGGTGGACGACCTCGTGCTGAACGTGGCGAGCCCGGTGCCCGCGCGCGGCACCACGTGGGGCCACCTGAAGAGCCTCTGGCGCTGAGCGACCCATGCGACGACTGCTCACGACACTGGCCTTGTGCGTGACCACGGCCGTGGCCGCGCATGCCCAGGTGGGGCCGCTCATCTGGCAGGACGACTTCAACACGCTCGACCACTGGCTCAAGGTGACCGGCAACGGTTCGTGGGGCTGGGGCAACGGCGAGCTGGAGTTCTACCGCAACGAGAACGTGGACATCGCCGACGTGCCGGGTGAGCCCGGCAACAAGGCACTGCGGATCGTGGCCAAACAGGAAAGCGGTCCCGGCATCGTGGACCAGTGGGGCAACCCGCTGAACTACACGTCGGGCAAGGTCATGAGCAAGTCGTTCGTCACCGTGCAGTACGGAATGATCGAAGCCCGCGTGCGGGTCCCCGACCTGAATCTGGGCGGGTGGCCCGCCGTGTGGCTGCTGGGCACGGCGAACGCCACGTGGCCGTACTGTGGCGAGATCGACATGATGGAGATGGGCGGCAAGAAGGCCGGCCGCGACCTGCACGACACGCACAACGGCGGCAACGGCCTGAACAACTCCACCGTGAACCAGCAGGTGGGGGCGAACGCGATCTACTACTCCGACGCCGCCGTCACGCCGTCGAACCCGTCGGGCGCGCTCAGCATCTCGTGGGACCCGCCCGACACCACGTGCCGCCCGTACTACAACTACGCCAACCCGCTGAACGGGCGGTTCCTGATCTACCGCGCGTACTGGGACTCCACGTCGCTGCGGTTCACCGTGGTGGACAACGGCGTCGAGCGCGACCTGTACGAGCACCCGCTGGTGTTCGGCCCCGACGCGCAGGAGTTCAAGCAGCCGTTCTACCTGATCGCGAACCTCGCCATCGGCGGCGCGTTCACCGACGCGTACCAGCTCGGCAATCCCGCGAGCGGCCAGCCGGTGTCGATGCCCTTCCCCGCGACGATGTACCTGGACTACGTGCGCGTGTACCAGTGGAACGGGCAGGGTGCCGTGGCGTTCGGACCCCCGACCGCGCAGCACGGGCGGTTCGGCCTGTTCACCGACAACACGCCGGTGACCGGCGGCCTGGTGACCGGTGTGTCGTCCGAGGTCTACGTGTGGGAGCACACGCTGGTCAACGGCACGATCGCGCCGTACGAGGGCAGCAACGGCCTCACGTGGCGCACGAACGGCGTCGGCTGGTTCGGCGCCGGCATCATGTCGCACCAGCCCGTGAACCTGTTCGACATGGGGGACGGGTACCTCAAGTTCCGCATCAAGATCCCGGGCAACGTCACGTTCAAGATCGGGATCATCGACTCGTGGGGCAACCAGAACTACGTGCAGTTCCCCGCCGGCCAGACGCGCTACGGCCTGGTGCGGAACGGCGCGTGGGGCCAGGCGTCGATTCCCGTCAACGACCTGCGCGGGCTGCTGATCGACCTGCGCATGCTGAGCTACGAGTTCGTGATCCTGGAAGAGAGCGGCGTCGCCTGCGAGTTCGCGCTCGACGACATCTACTGGGAAGCCGGCACGGTGACCGGCGTGGAGCCGGGCGGCGCGCGGCCGGCGGTGGCGCGAATGACGAGCGCCCCGAACCCGTTCACGACCAGCACCGAGCTGAAGTTCGACCTGCCGGCGTCGGCGCCGTACGCGATCGACGTGTTCGACGCGTCGGGCCAGCGCGTGACGGCGTTCCGCGGCATCGGTCGCGCCGGTGCGAACGCGGTGCACTGGAACGGCCGCGATGCGCAGGGCCGCGGCGTGCAGCCGGGCGTCTACTGGTACCGGCTCGCCGTGGGCGGGCGTGAGAGCACGCGCAAGGTGGTGCTGGTCCGCTAGCCCCGCAACACGACACGACGGCGGGCGGGCGCGACACGCGCTCGCCCGCCTTCGCTTGAGTCCGCGGCGCTACCCCCGCCGCTCCAGCGCCGCCAGCGCCTCGTGCGCGATCAGCGCGTGCACGCCGCGCACGCCGTTGACGATCTGCGTCACGCGCAGGCTCACCAGCAGCGACGCGTACGCCATCGCCTGCGAGCGCGAGATGCCGAGCCGGCCGGCCAGGAAGTCGAGCATCTCGGCGAGCGCCACGCGTGTGGCCTCTTCCAGGTCGGGCGCGAACCCGAACGTGATCCAGCCCGCCGGCGTCTCGGCCCGCGGCTGCGCGAGCGGCATCGCGTCGTGCAGGTGAAACTCCAGCTCGATGCACTCCATGGGGCATTCCAGCGCCGGGCCCGCCACTTCCCCGTCGCCCTGCAGCGCGTGGCCGTCGCCCGTGGAGAACAGCGCGCCATCCACCGCGATCGGCAGGAACAGCCGGCTGCCCGCGACCAGTTCGCGGCAGTCGACGTTGCCGCCACACGCGCGCGGCGGAATCGTGGAGTGGCGCCCCGACTCGGCGGGCGCCAGGCCGAGCATGCCGGGGAACGGCCGCATCGGCAGCACCACGCCGTGCTCGCTGGTGGCCGTGTTCGCGTCCGGGTCGAGCGCCCAGTGGATGGCCACGCCTGCTTCGCGGTCGAGCCCCAGCCGAACGTCCCACTCGCGCGTGCCGCCCCCGCCCACCACGAACGCGCGCCGTCCCGTGCGCACCGTGAGCACGCGCACCTCGAGCGTCTGCCCCGCGCGCGCGCCGCGGATCGCAACCGGGCCCACGAGCGCGTGGCCCGGATCGCGTTCGAGGTCGCGGCCCGGAAACGGCGTGGAGCGCACGAACGGATCGGCCTGCTCGTACACGCCCCAGTCCACCGCCAGCGTCTTGAACCGCACGCGGTCCCCGGGGTCGATCGTGAGCACCGGCGGCAGGTCGCGCGAGAAGTGCCCGTGCAAGGTGGCGAGCGTCGGTTCGAGCGCGTGCGTGGTCATGCGNAAGGCCATCGCCTTCGGCCGGAACGCCTCGGCGTTCTCGGCGAACGACCACATGTGCGGCGGCGCGATGCCGAGCGTGCGCAGGTAGGCGTACAGCTGGCCGCGATGGTGCACGTACTCGTCCGAGATGATCGTGAAGGCCACGAACCCGGGGAAGCTCATCCCCCACGGCGTCGCCGTCATGCCCATCACGCGCGACTCCGGCATGGACTGCACGGCCGCGTCGCCGGCGGCCCAGCACTCGTGGCAGTAACGCAGGAGGTCCGCCTTCGTCTTCAGGCCGGCCACGACCTGCTTCTCGTTCTTCTCGTTCTGGTCGGTGATCGTGCCCGACACGGCGCCCTCGGCGATCTCGCGGATGATCTGGCCGTACATGTGGACGATCACTTCCTTCGGCGTGCGCATGCCCGGGATGACCGTGGCCTCGAGCTTGTCCTCGGGAATGAGCTCGATGGCGCGAAGCCCGACACCGTTGACCTGCCGGATGTGATCCCACATCTGCAGCACCGCCTGCTTGTTCATCGGAAGGGCTCCCGGGTGAAGGAGGACTGAGGGACGAGGACCGGAAACCTAGCAGCCGCCCGGGTCGCACCTCCAGAGCTTCCCGAACCGCCCGGGTCGAGGATCGCTTCGGCGCGACCGAGCCGGAGGCCCCGGGGCTGCGGCATCCGTCGCGACTTCCACCGCGCTCGGCCGGGCCCGCCGGAGGCCAGGGGAGCGCCTGCTAGATTCCGCGACATGAACGCACGCACGCTCGTCTTCGGCGCGGCGCTCGTCGCCGCGGTCTCGCTCCCGCCCGCCGCGCACGCCGCGGCGCTCACACACGCCACGCTCGCCACGCTGCGCTTCCCGGGCACGCCCGGCTTCGTCGCGGTCGCCAAGGACGTCTGCGCGCTGCGCTTCGCGATCGACCCGAGCACGGCCGCCAACGCGGGCCTGTTAGACGATGCGGCGCGCGTGCCGTCGTTCGCCCCCGACACGGTGGCGGCGCGGCCTGGCGCGCCTCGACGCGAGCTCGCCACGCTGCGCGCCCTGCCGTGGCGCACGTGGCCCGTCGATCGGCAGATCGACTGGCGCTGGATCGTGGCCTGCGCCGAGGACGCGCGGCTGCAGCTGACCGACGAGCAGCTGTTCGTGCACCGGCCCGCCGCGTGGCTCGAGCCGCTCGCGAACACGTACATCGCGCTGGCCACGTACGCGCCCGAGCGCGCCGACATCCGCGGGCGCCTCGCGCGCGGGATTCCCGCCATGGTGGCGGAGATGCGCGCGGTGGTGGTGTCGCCCACCTCGCGCGACGTGACCACCGCGAAGGGCGTGACGGACGGCGTGCTCGCCGCGCTGCGCGGCGACGCCGCCAGCCCCGAGCGCGACGCGGCCATCGCGGCGCTGACCGGCTACGTCGACGAACTGCAGAAGCGCGAAGGCCTGCCCGAGTTCACCACGATCGGCGCCGCGCACTACGAGAACCGGCTGCGCCGCGCGCTGCTGCTGCCGTGGAACGGCGACCAGCTGCTGGCACTGGCGCAGGCCGAACTCGCCGCCACGGACTCGGCGATGGCCGCGATCAAGGCGCGCATCAGCCCCGACGCGGAGGTGCCGCCCGGCCCCACCCCCACGCCCGCACAGCGCGCACTCGCCGCCACGCTGACGCAGGCGAAGCTGCTCGCGCTGTACGACGACGTCGCGCGCACCGAACGCGCGTTCCTGGACCGCAGCCGGCTGTTCACGATCCCGAAGGAAGTCGGACCGATCCACGCGCGGCCCACGCCCGCGGGCATGATCCCGCTCACCGGCGACGGCGGGAGCATGAACCCGCCTCCGCCCGTGGGGCGCTCCAACGTGGGCTGGTGGAACGTCGAGCACATGGACACCACGTGGACGCTCGACCAGAAGGCCAACCGCATCGCGCTCACGCAGGGCTACCGTGAAACGTGGATGGGCCCGTACGCCGCGCACGAAGGCGTGCCCGGCCACCACCTGCAGCTGTCGATCAGCCGCCTGAACCCCAACCCCATCCGCTGGATCCTGCAGGACAACGGCCTGTGCGAGGGCTGGGCGATGTACGCCGAGGACGTGTTCTGGCGTGCCGGCGGGCTCGGCGAAACGCCGCTCGCGTCGTACCGCGCGCTCGGCTCGTGGCGCGGGCGCATCCGGCGCGTGGTGTACGACGTCAACATCGAGCGCGGCGCGTGGACGCTGCAGGAAGCCGCCGACTGGAAGCGCAACACCGCGCCCGGCAAGGCGCGCGTCGACGAGGACGTGATGCGCTCGATCCACTGGCCGGCGCAGCTGATCGCCTACTTCACCGGCAAGATGCAGCTGATGGAACTGCGCGAAGCCTGGCGCGCGAAGATGGGCGCCGCCTACAGCCTGCGCGCGTTCAACGACGCCGTGCTGGCCGAGGGCAACATCCCGGTGGCGCTGATCCGCGCGAAGCTGCTGGGCGAGCCGGTGCCGGAGCCGTAGGCGGCACGAACGAGCCGTCGCGAG
>JBGAMH010000162.1:0-11174 GCA_044223135.1 Candidatus Eiseniibacteriota bacterium
GCCGCGGCCGGCGCGGCGGGCGTGGCGGCGGCGGGGGCGTGCGCGGTGGCGGGCGCCGGCGCGGCGGCGCCACCGGCCACCGCGATGCTCACGATGGTGGTGCCCACGGGCACCATCGCGCCTTCCTCGGCATGCAGCGCCTCGATCGTGCCGGTGCGCGGGGAGGGGATCTCGACGCTCGCCTTGTCGGTCATCACCTCGACGAGCGGCTGGTCCTCCTTCACCGCGTCGCCGGGCTTCACGAGCCAGCGCACGATCTCGCCCTCGGCCACACCTTCGCCGATGTCGGGCAGCTTCACCTCGAATGCCATGCGTCCTCCGGAGCGCCGGTCGCGCGGGGTGCGCCCGCGCGCGCCGCTCAGTAGCTCATCACGTGTTCGATCGCGTGCAGCACGCGCTTCGCGTCGGGCAGGTAGGTGTGTTCGAGCGTGTAGGGGAACGGCGTGTCGTAGCCGGTCACGCGCAGCACCGGCGCCATCAGGGACGTGAGCGCGCGTTCGGCGATCAGCGCGGCCAGTTCCGCGCCGTAGCCGCACGTGCGCGGGGCCTCGTGCACGATCACCACGCGGCCGGTGCGGCGCACGCTCTCGAGCATGGCTTCGGCGTCCAGCGGCACGAGCGTGCGCAGGTCGAGCACTTCCACGTTCCAGCCCCTGGCGGCGGCCTGCTCGGCGGCGTCCACCGACACGGGCACCATCGCGCCGTAGGCGAGCACCGTCACGTGCTCGCCGGCGCGCGCGGTGCGCGCCTTGCCGATCGGCGTGGTGAACGCGCCCTCGGCGACCTCTTCCTTGATCGTGCGGTACAGGCGCTTGGGCTCGAGGAAGATCACCGGGTCCTGCCCGCGCAGCGCCGACAGCAGCAGGCCCTTCGCGTCGGACGGCGTGGAGGGGATCACCACCTGGAGCCCGGGCGTGTGCGCGAAGTAGGCCTCGGGGCTCTGCGAGTGGTACAGCCCGCCCTTGATGCCGCCGCCGTAGGGGGCGCGCACGACGACGGGGCACGAGTACTGGTTCGCGGAGCGCCAGCGCATCTTCGCCAGCTCCGACACGATCTGGTCGAACGCGGGGAAGACGAAGTCCACGAACTGGATCTCCGCCACCGGCCGCATGCCGTACAGCGCCATGCCGATGGCGCCGCCGACGATGCCGTTCTCGGCGAGCGGCGTGTCGGCCACGCGCGCCTCGCCGAACTCGGCCTGCAGGCCTTCCGTCACGCGGAACACGCCGCCGTTGCGGCCCACGTCCTCGCCCAGCACCACCACCTTCGGATCGTCGCGCAGCGCGGTGCGCAGCGCGTCCTGGATGGCCTGGACCATGGTCATCTGGGGCATTCGAGACTCTCCCGTGGGAAAGGGACGCGGCAGGTTAGCCGAGCGCCGGAACCAGCATCAACAGCCGCGCGCACGCCGACGGCCGGCGGCGGCCGCGCGGCCGGCACCCGGGCGGGGAGCGGCGCCGCGTCCGTCGGCGAAACGGCCGCGCCGAGATCGAACTGGAGTCGGGGCGGGGCCCGGCCGATCATTAGCCTTGACTAAGCCGACCGTTAGCCTTAGCTAATACCCCCATGGGAACCCCGACGATGCACTCCCGGCTCTCGCGATCGCGGCAGGACTACCTCAAGGCGCTGCTCGCGCTCGGGGGCGCCCGCGCCGTGGTGACCACGTCCGTGCTCGCGCGGCACCTGCACGTGTCGCCGCCGTCCGCCACGAACATGCTGCGCCGGCTGGCCGCGGCGCGGCTCGTGGTACTGGCGCCCGGCGAAGGTGCGCGGCTGTCGGCCGAGGGGCAGCGCCAGGCGGCGCTCATGCTGCGCCGGCACCGGATCCTCGAGACGTTCCTCGTGAACGTGCTCGGCCTGGACTGGTCCGAGGTGCACGACGACGCCGAGATCCTGGAGCACCACATCAGCGACCGCGTGCTGGACGCGCTCGACCGGCTGGTGGGGCACCCGGCGGAGGACCCGCACGGGCACCCGATTCCCGACGCGCGCGGCCGCGTGCCCGAGCGCGCGCTCGTGCCCATCGCCGGCCTGCCGTCGGGCTCGCGCGCCACGGTGCGCGAGGTGCGCCGCCGCGACCGGGAGCGCATGGCGCGCTGGAAGCAGCACGGGCTCGTGCCGGGTGCGCGCGTGCAGGTGTGCGACGTCGACGCGGTCGACGGCGTGGTCACGCTCGACGTGGAGGGCAGCCGCGTGGTCACCGGGCCGGCGGTGCTCGACGGACTGCTCGTGGAACCGGCCGGCGGCCGGAGGCGCGCATGAGCGCGGCCCACGACTCGCGCTCGCTGCCCGAGGTGCACGGCAGCGTGCGGCTGCCGGTGGCGGGCTCGTGGCTGCGGCGGCTGATGGCGTTCGCGGGCCCGGCGTACCTGGTGAGCGTCGGCTACATGGACCCGGGCAACTGGGCCACCGACCTCGCCGGCGGTTCGCGGTTCGGCTACCAGCTGGTCTGGGTGCTCGTGCTGAGCAACCTCATGGCGGTGCTGCTGCAGACGCTCTCGGCGCGGCTCGGCGTGGTGACGGGCAAGGACCTCGCGCAGGCGTGCCGCGACTTCTACCCGCGGCCGCTCGTGTGGCCGCTGTGGGTGCTGTGCGAGCTGGCGATCGTGGCCTGCGACCTCGCCGAGGTGCTCGGCGCCGCGATCGGCCTGCAGCTGCTGTTCGGTCTGCCGCTGCTGGCCGGCGTGTTCATCACCGCGGCCGACGTGCTGCTGCTGCTGGCGCTGTCGCGGTTCGGCATGCGGCGGCTCGAGGCGCTCATCGTGACGCTGGTGGCCACCATGGGCGCGTGCTTCGCGGCGCAGATGGTGATGTCGCAGCCCGACGTGGCAGCGATCCTGCTGCACGTGCTGCCGCGCGGCGAGGACGGGCGCCCGACGCTGTTCGCGATGGCGCCGGGCGGCGGCGTGTCGGTGCTGGGGCTGCACGGCGAGTCGCTGTACATCGCGATGGGCATCCTCGGCGCCACCGTGATGCCGCACAACCTGTACCTGCACAGCTCGCTCGTGCAGAGCCGGGCGGTGGCGGCGTCGGCCGAGGGCAAGCGCGAGGCCTGCCGGCTGAACCTGGTGGACACGATCGTGGCGCTGAACGCGGCGCTGTTCGTGAACGGCGCGATCCTCGTGCTCGCGGCGGCGGTGTTCCACCGCCACGGCCTGCACGACGTGGCGAGCCTGCAGGAAGCGCACCGGCTGCTCACGCCGCTGCTGGGCACGTCGCTCGCCTCCACGCTGTTCGCGGTGGCGCTGCTCAGCTCGGGCCAGTCGAGCACCATCACCGGCACGCTCGCCGGCCAGATCGTGATGGAGGGCTTCCTGCGCATCCGCCTGCGGCCGTGGCTGCGGCGCCTGATCAGCCGCGGGCTCGCCATCGTGCCGGCCGCGCTCGTGATCGGCCTGCAGGGCGAGCGCTCGGTCGACGGGCTGCTCGTGCTGTCGCAGGTGCTGCTGAGCCTGCAGCTGTCGTTCGCGGTGGTGCCCCTGGTCACGTTCACGAGCGACCGCGCGCGCATGGGCGACTTCGTGAACCCGCGCTGGGTGACGGTGCTGGCGTGCCTCGTGGCGGCGCTGATCGCGGGCCTGAACGCCAAGCTGGTGATCGACACGGTGGGCGGCTGGCTCGGAACCGCCGGTTCGGCGAGCACGTGGGTGTGGCTCGGCGCGCTGCCGCTGGCGGTGGGCCTCGGCGGGCTGCTCGCGTTCCTGGTGGCGATGCCGTTCGCGCAGCGCTGGTGGCCGAGCCTGCGCCGCAGCGCGGTGCTCGAGCCGGCGCTGCGCGCGATGGGCGCCGGGCCCGCGGCCGCGCCCGAACCGTACGGGCCGCTCGCGCCGGTCGGCGCGCCCGCGCTGCCGGCGTCCGCGTACCACCGCATCGCGGTGGCGCTCGACCGCGGCCACGCCGACGACGCGGTGCTCGCGTGGCTGCGCTCGCTCGACCTGGCGAGCGACGCGCGACTGGTGTTCGTGCACGTGGTGGAGAGCGCGGTCGGCCGCTACCTGGGCGCCGAGGCGTCCGACGCCGAGATGCGCGAGGACCGCGACGCGCTCGAACGCGTGGCGGAGGAGTTCCGCGCGCGCGGCGTGCCGTCGGAGGTGCGGCTGGGCTTCGGCGAACCGGTGCGCGAGATCGCGCGGCTCGCCGAGGAGTGCGATGCCGACCTGCTGGTGACCGGCTCGCACGGCCACAGCGGCCTGCGCGACGTGCTCTACGGCAGCACGGTGAGCGCGGTGCGCCACCGCGTGCGCTGCGCGGTGTTCACGATCCCGTCGCCGCCCGCGCGATAGTGCGGCACCGCGCGCTCAGCGGCGCGCGCTCGGGCGCCAGGGCACCATCGCGCCGGCCACGAGCAGGCCGGCCACGATGGCGCTGAACATCAGGATCATGCGGAACGCGGTCTCGACGCCGTTCACGACCTCGCGGTCGAGCAGCAGCGCCAGGCTGCGGAAGCCGATGCTTCCCGGCACCAGCAGCAGCAGCGCGGGCGACAGCGTGACGGTGGACGGCAGTTTGCGCGTGCGCGCGAGCGTGTGGCTGGCGAGCCCGGCGGCGAGCGCGCCCGCGAACACGCCGAGTTCGGGCCCGAGCGCGGCGCTGCCGGCGCGGCCGGCCACGAACGTGACCACGCCCACGCCCAGGATGGGGCCCGCGTCGCGCGGTCGCGCACGCAGCAGCACGGTGAACGCGAGCGGCGCCAGCAGCAGCGCGATCCACTCGGTCCAGCCGGGCAGCGTTGCGGGATCCAGTCGCGGCGGCGCGCCCAGCGCGAGGGCGGCCACCTTCGAACCCAGCGCGACGCCGAAGCCGAGCCCGAGGAAGCGCACGAACGCGCCCGTGAGCCGCGCGGTGCCCGAGACCAGGTGCTGCGTGGACAGCTCGGCCATGGCCGCCGACAGCGCGAGCCCCGGCAGCAGCACCATCAGCCCGCCGAGCGTGGCGACGTAGGTGGACAACGGCCAGCCCGTGGCGATCGTGGTGGCCACCAGGGACACGCCGAACGCGGCGATCGGCTCGTAGAGCCGGCGCACCGTGTCGGGCAGGCGCACGAACGTGGCCACGGCGCCCGTGGCGACCGCCGCCCCCGCGGCGACCAGGATCTCCGGCAGCCCGCCGCCCAGGAAGCGCGCGGCCGCGCCCGCGGCCACCGCGAACGCCGCCAGCATGAGCCGCGGCGAGTAGCGCTCGGGCGACCGGAGGATCGTCTCGAGACGGGCGAGCGCCGCGTTCGGAGACGTGCGACCGGCCGCCACGTCCGCGGCCAGCTCGTGCACCAGCGTCACGCGCTCCAGGTGGAGTTCGCCCGGCTCCAGCCGCTCCAGGTACGTGCGCTGCTGCTCGCCGGTGCCGAACGCGGCGAACACCGACGTGGGCGTGACGAAGAACTGGCCGCTCAGCCCGAGCCGCGTCGACAGGTCCCCGAGCATCTCCTCGATGCGGTGGGAGGGGTGCCCGAGCGCGTGCAGGGCGCGGCCGAGCCGCATCACGAACGCGATCGAGTCGGCCTCGGGAACGGTCGCAGGGGCGGTGAACATGGCGGCACCCTACTGCATGCGTGGCGGAGGGAAAACGCGGCGGGCCTCGCAATCGAGGGCGGCTCGGCGACGGGGCGATTCGCCATCGGGCGCACCCCCGAGTGGCGGCGCGCCGCCGGGCGGTTCGCACTTCGAGAAGCGTTCCGGCTAGAATCGCGCCCGCTTTCCACCGTCACATCCACACGGCGCGGTCCTGACACCCCCCTTTCGCCCGCGCGGCGAACGAAAGGCCTTCCGTGAGCGATCGACTGTACTTCGGGCGCTTGATGGCTTCGATCACCGAGGTCGTGGACGCTGTGGACCTGATCCCGGACTTCGAGCTCGCCGCGGTGTCGGTGCTCGAAGGGCAGGAGCATCCCGGCGAGGAGCCCGCGGTGCGCCGGCGCCTGCGCGCCGAAGGCATCCGCCCCACCGAGCACCGCGGCACGCTGCTGCTGGACGCCGGCGAGATGGAGCACTTCTCGTCCGTGGGCCTGCTCGCGGGCGGGGACGAGGTGTACTTCGCGTCGGAGTGGAACGACGAGTTCGAGCCGTTTCCCGGTCGCATCGGCGCGGACCAGGTGGACTTCCTCGAAGGCACGCCGCTCGGTCTCGAGGAGTGGATGTTCGACACCGGCTGCTTCCTGGCGCTGGGCGACGGCAAGGGCCTGAACTACGCCACCACCAGCCGCGACCTGCACGAGCGGCTCTCGGCGCGCTGGAAGCCCGCGAAGCGGTGAGCGCGCCCACGCCGGCCCCGGAGGCCGTGGCCCGGCTCACGCCGGTCGAGCTGGCGGGCACCGCGGGTCGGATCGAAGCGCTGCTGCAGGACCGCGACGGCGCCGCGCCGGCGTTCACGGCGCTCGTGTGCCATCCGCACCCGCTGTACGGCGGCACGCTGCACAACAAGGTGGTGCACCGCACGGCGTCCACGCTGTTCGGGCTCGGCGCGGCCGTGCTGCGGTTCAACTTCCGCGGCGTCGGCAAGTCGGAGGGCAGCTTCGATCGCGGTCGCGGCGAGGCCGAGGACGCGCGCGTGGCGTTCGAGTGGCTGCGCGCGAAGTACCCCGACCGGCGCCGCTGGGTGGCGGGCTTCTCGTTCGGATCGTGGATCGCGGCGCGCACGGCGGCGGCGCATCCCGACGTGGAGCAGCTGGTGATGATCGCGCCGCCGGTGCACACGCAGGACTTCGGGTTCCTGAAGAGCGCGAGCGTGCCCAAGCTGGTGATCCAGGGCACGGGCGACGAGGTGTGCCGGCCCGAGAATCTCGCGAAGCAGTACCCGGACTGGAGCGAGCCCAAGCGGCTGGTGGAAGTGCCCGAGGCGAGTCACTTCTTCGACCGCAAGCTGCACGAGCTGGGCGAGGCGCTGCTGGCCGGTCTCGCTCCCGGCCGCTGATTCGCGTCAGCCGTCGGCGCGCAGGCCGAGGCCCGTGCGTTCGCGGGCGCGTTCGCTGTCGAGTCCGGGCTCCACGTGCACGACCACGTCGGTGAACGTGGGCCACTTCAGGCGCAACCGCCGCTCGACGCGGTGTCCCAGCTCGTGCGCGTCGGAGATCTCCATCCGCGGGTCCACCAGCACGTGCAGGTCCACGTGGATGTCGTCGAGCGCGCCGCGCGAGCGCACGTTGTGCACCTCGAGCACGCCGGGCTCGTTCAGCGCTTCCTGCTCCACCATGTCGGGATGCACGCGGCGCTCGTCGCTGAGCACGCTGAGCGTGCCCTGCAGGATCTCGAAACCGGCGCGCAGGATGAGCCCCACCACCAGCGCCGCGGCCGCGGTGTCGGCCCACCACAGCCCGAGGCGCGTGCCCACGAAGCTCGCCAGCACGAGCACGCTCGCCAGCACGTCGCTGCCGGTGTGCGCGGCGTCGGCCACGAGGATCTCGCTCTTCAGCCGCCGACCTTCGCGACGTTCGTACCACGTGACGAAGAGGTTCACGGCGATCGTCACGCCGAGCACGAGGAAGCCGGCGTTCGTGATCGCGGGCGTCTCGGGGTGAAGGAAACGCTGCCACGCCTCGCGCCCGATTTCCCAGCAGCCCATGAACATCATCACGGCCACGCCGAGCGCGGCGAACGTCTCGTACTTACGATGGCCGTACGGGTGGTTCGCGTCGGGGGGGCGGCTCGCCACCCATACGCCGACGAGCCCGATGATGTTGGACGAGCCGTCGAGCAGGGAGTGCACGCCGTCGGCCTGGATCGAGATGGAACGCGTGCGCCAGCCGTAGAGCAGTTTCGCCACGGCGACGGCCAGGTTCAGCACCAGAATCAGCGCCAGCACGCGGGCGATGCCCTGCGCGCGATGTTCCTGCGAGATCCCCACGTTTCCTCCCGGTCGCGCACAGTAGCGAAGCGTGCGGCCGCGGCCAACGCCGAAGATCCCGGTGAGCGCTCTCCGGCCGGGGCAGGGCGGCGCGTTCTTGACGACGCGCTGAACTCGCCACGGGAACTCCCGGGGCGTCGGCGCGTCGATGAGAAGGCGGCGGCGTGTGCCCGCTCCGGTGCAGGTGAACGGCGCGTTCGTCGCCGCACCCGGCGGTCGGCACCCGGCGCGGGCTACACTGGCCGCCCGCGTGCGCCGGGCCGGACCGTGCCCCGCGCGACGCGATCGTCCCGACCGTCCCCGTTTCCATCGAGGGTTCACCCCGTGTTCCGTTCCCGCTGGTTCTGGCTCGCCCTGGTCGTCGTCGCGGTGCTCGGCTTCGTCTGGTTCCGTTCGCGTTCGAAGGCCGAGCAGCCGCGCTACCGCACCGCCGCCGTCGAACGCGGCGACCTGCGCGCCACCGTGTCGGCCACCGGCACCGTGAAGCCGGTGACGCAGGTCGAAGTGGGCAGCCAGGTGAGCGGCACCGTGGTGCGGCTGGGTGCGGACTACAACTCGCACGTACGCGCGGGGCAGGTGCTGTGCCAGCTCGACCCGTCGTCGTTCGAGGCGCGGCTCGCGCAGGCCGACGCGGCCGTGGCGCGCGCCGAAGCGGCGCTGCGCGAGGCCGAGCGCCAGTACCGCCGCTCGCAGGACCTGGTGAAGGACAACTACATCTCGCAGGCGGACGTGGAGACCGCCGAGTCGAACGTGGCGCAGCGCAAGGCCGACCTGCAGCAGGCGCGCGCGCAGCAGCAGGTGTCGCGCGTCGACCTGCAGAACACCACGATCCGCTCGCCGATCGACGGCGTGGTCATTTCGCGCTCGATCGACGTGGGCCAGACGGTGGCGGCGAGCCTGCAGGCACCCAAGCTGTTCGTGATCGCGAACGACCTCGCGCACATGCAGGTGGAGACGAACATCGACGAGGCCGACATCGGCCGCATCCACGCGAGCCTGCCGGTGGAGTTCACGGTGGACGCGTTCAGCGACGCCACGTTCCGCGGCGAGGTGTCGCAGGTGCGCCTGGAGCCGATCACGCAGCAGAACGTGGTCACGTACACGACGGTGATCCAGACGCGCAACGACGACCTGCGGCTGCGGCCGGGCATGACGGCGAACGTGTCGGTGATCACCGACACGCGCGAGGGCGTGCTCAAGGTGCCGAACTCGGCGCTGCGATTCCGGCCCGCGGGCGCGGGCAACGGCGCGGGCATGCGCGGCGGCGCCCCGGGTGCCGGTGGACCCGGTGGACCCGGGGGGCGTGGTGGCGCTCCGGGCGGCGGCGCGCCGCGGCGCAGTTTCGCGTTCGCGATGCCGTCGCTGGTGGGCACGGCGTGGGCGCAGGGCGAGCCGGGCGGCCCGCCGCCCGGCGGCGCGCCTCCGGGTGCTCCGGGCGCGAACCGTTTCGACGACGACCCGGTGGTGCGCGACATCCGCGCACGCGTGCAGAAGGGCGAGCTCACCCGCGAGCAGGCGCGCGACCTGATCCGCAAGCACTACGAAGCGATCGGCGGCGCTCCGCGCCCCGGTGGCCTGGCCGATGGGCGGCCTGCCGCAGGAGCGCCGGGCGACACATGGGCGGCGCACCGCCGGCCGGTGCACGACCGATGCGCGACGGCGCGTCCAGGGCACGCCGCCGCCGGGCGCCGGCACCGCGCCGGGTGCGCCGCGCGTGCGGCCCGAAGGCGCGCCGGCCGACGGCCGCGGCATGCGCGGCGCGGGCGCGATGGGCGGCGGCATGTCCGGACCGATGGCCGCGGCGCCCGGCGGCATGAAGCCCGGCACGGTGTACGTGCTGCGCGCCGGCAAGCCGGTTCCCGTGAAGGTGATGACAGGCATCACGGACGGCTCGATGACCGAGATGGTGTCGCGCGAACTCAAGGAAGGCGATCTCGTGGTGGTGGGCACCGAGCAGCCGGCGAGTGCCCAGAACCGCAACCTGCAGCCGCCGCCGGGCATGGGCGGGCCGATGGGCCGCGGGCCGGGAGGACGTCGATGACGTTCGGGCAGCTGCTGCTGATGGGCCTGCAGGCGCTCACGCGCAACCGCATGCGCGCGGCGCTCACCGTGCTCGGCATCGTGATCGGCGTGGCCGCCGTGATCGCCACGCTCGCGATCGGCCAGGGCGCGCGCGCCGCCGTGCAGGCGCAGATCCGCTCGCTCGGCGCCAACGTGATGACCGTGCTGCCCGGCACCGTGACCGCCGGCGGCGTGCGCATGGGCATGGGCGGCGTGACCACGATGACGCCCGAGGACGCCGACGCGATCCGCAAGGAGTGCCCGGCCGTGGCGCTGGTGGCGCCCGGCGTGCGCACCTCGGGGCAGGCCGTGTTCGGCAACCAGAACTGGGGCACGTCCATCCAGGGCACCACGCCCGAGTTCGTGGACATCCGCGCGTGGCCCGTGGCCGACGGCGCGTTCTTCACCGACACCGACGTGCGTGGCGCCACCAAGGTGTGCGTGATCGGCCAGAAGGTGCGTGACCAGCTGTTTCCCGGCACCGACGCCGTGGGGCAGACGATCCGCGTGAAGGACATGCCGTTCAAGGTGGTGGGCGTGCTGAGTTTCAAGGGCGGCCAGGGATTCGGCGGCGACCAGGACGACGTCGTGCTGATGCCCTACACGACCGTGCAGCGCAAGTTCCTCGGCATCACGCACGTGCAGAACATCAACGTGTCGGCGGTGAGCGAGGGGGCGGTGAACGACGCCGTGACGCAGATCACCGAGCTGTTGCGCGAACGGCACCGCATCCGTCCCGGCGGCGACGACGACTTCTTCATCTTCACGCAGCTCGACATCGCCAGCACGGCCGAGAGCACGTCCAAGGTGATGACCACGCTGCTCGCGAGCATCGCCGCGGTGAGCCTGCTGGTGGGCGGCATCGGCATCATGAACATCATGCTGGTGTCGGTGACCGAGCGGACGCGCGAGATCGGCATCCGGCGCGCGCTCGGCGCGAAGCAGAGCGACATCCGCGCGCAGTTCCTGTTCGAGGCCGCGATCCTGAGCATGGCCGGCGGCGCGCTGGGCGTGGCGATCGGCATCTCGGTGTCGAACCTGATCACGTCGGTGGCGCGCTGGCCCACGCAGGTTCAGCCGCAGGTGGTGATCCTGGCGCTGGGCTTCGCATCGCTGGTGGGCGTGTTCTTCGGCTTCTACCCCGCGCAGCGCGCGGCGAAGCTGGATGTGATCGAGTCGCTTCGATACGAGTAGGCGAAGCGGTTCTCACGGGTCCGTGCACGATCCTCTTGCGTTGCCCCGCATGGTCGGGTGTCCCGGCGCGCGTGCACGACCGA
>JBGAMH010000163.1:0-10952 GCA_044223135.1 Candidatus Eiseniibacteriota bacterium
CGCAGCGGGCGCCAGGCGCGCGTCGCGGCCCAGCAGCAGCACGACCATGACCCACACGAGCACGAAGTTCACTTCGATCGACAGCAGCACGAGCCGCTCGGGCCAGCGGCTCGTCGTGTACTTCTGCCGGAACGTGCGCAGCGGCGCGTCGATCACCACGAGCACCACGGCCAGCACGGCGGCGAGACACGCCCGATGCGCCCATGTCTCGATCACGTGTCCTCCTGCGATCCGGGCGGCCCGGACGGCCGCGGGGATGCGTTCGACCACGAACGGGCCCCGTGCCGGATGGCGGCGAGCCCTGCTTTCGGCCGCCCCGGCCGCGGCCGGGACCGCCCGTTGCACCTCCGTGCACGGCGCGGCTAACCTGCCCCCCCGTGGCCACCTACCTCCTGAAGACCGAGCCCTCCGAATACTCGTTCGCCGACCTGCTGCGTGACAAGCAGACCGTGTGGGACGGCATCACGAACGCGACCGCGCTCAAGCACCTCCGCGACATCCGCCGCGGGGACTTCCTGGTGATCTACCACACGGGCGACGAACGCCAGGCGGTGGGGCTCGCGCAGGCGGCCAGCGATCCGTACCCCGATCCGGGCGCCACCGATCCGCGGCACGTGGTGGTGGACGTGAAGCCCGGCAAGGAGCTGCCGCGGCCGGTGCCGTTGTCGGCGTTCAAGGGCGACCCGGTGCTCTCCACCACCGAGCTGGTGCGCATCTCGCGGCTGTCCGTGTTGCCGCTCTCCGACGAGCACTTCGCGCGTCTGCTCGAGATGGCCGGCGCCTGACCGGCGCGAGGACCCCAGCCATGACGCGCGACCAGGCGAAGCGTCGCATCGAGGAACTCGCCGAGGAGATCCGCGAGCACGACCACCGCTACTACGCGCTCGACAAGCCGTCCATCAGCGACGCGGCGTACGACAAGCTGTTCCGCGAACTGAAGGACCTCGAAGAGCAGTTCCCCGACCTGCGGCCCACCGACTCCCCCACGCTGCGCGTGGGCGGCTCGCTGCGCTCGGCGTTCAAGAAGGTCAAGCACGTCCGGCCGATGCTGTCGCTCGATTCGCTGATGAGCGTGGACGAAGTGCGCGAGTTCGACGCGCGCATCAAGAAGGGCCTGGGGCTCGACGAAGGCCTGTTCGCGGGCGAGATCGCGTACATGGCGGAGCCCAAGTTCGACGGGCTCAGCATCGAGCTGGTCTACGAGGACGGCGTGCTGGTACGCGGCTCCACGCGCGGCGACGGCGAAACGGGCGAGGACGTCACCGAGAACCTGCGCACGATACGCGCGATCCCGCTGCGGCTGCGCGGCGACGGGCCGGCGGGCGGGCGGCGCGGCGTGCTGGCCATCCGCGGCGAGGCGCTGATGCCGCTGGCGGAGTTCGAGGCGCTGAACAAGCGGCTGATCGAGGCCGACGACGAGCCGTTCGCGAATGCGCGCAATGCCGCCGCCGGTACGGTGCGGCAGCTCGACCCGTCGATCACGGCTTCGCGCCGGCTCGACTTCTACGCGTACGACGTGATGCACGCCGACCACGCCACGTTCGCCACGCAGCAGGACATGCTGGCGGCGCTTCGCGACTGGGGCTTCCACGTCGAGAAGAACGTCAAGCGCTGCGACGGGCTGGACCCGGCGGTGGCGTTCCACGCGAAGCTGGCCGAGAAGCGCGACGCGCTCGACTACGAGATCGACGGCGTGGTGCTGAAGGTGGACGACCGCTCCACGCACGCGCGGCTCGGCATGCGCTCGCGCTCGCCGCGCTGGGCGATGGCGTTCAAGTTTCCGCCGCGCGAGGAAGTCACGAAGGTGCTCGACATCGTGGTGCAGGTGGGCCGCACCGGAAAGCTCACACCGGTGGCGCAACTGCAGCCGGTGGACGTGTCGGGCGTCACGGTGTCGCGAGCCACGCTGCACAACCAGGACGAGCTCGACCGCAAGGACGTGCGCATCGGCGACACGGTGCGCGTGCGGCGCGCGGGCGACGTGATCCCGGAAGTGGTCGAGGTGCTGCCGGACAAGCGGCCGAAGGGCACGGAGCGGTTCGAGCTGCCCGACCAGTGCCCGGTGTGCGGCGCCAAGGTGGAACGCGAGGGCGCGAACCACCGCTGCACGAACGGGCTCGCGTGCCCGGCGCAGCTCGAGCGGCGCATCGTGCACTTCACGGCCCGCGGCGCGATGGACATCGTGGGGCTCGGCGAGAAGACGGTGAAGCAGCTGCTCGACAAGGGGCTCATCAAGGACCTGTCGGACATCTACCACCTCACGCCGATCGACCTGGTGTCGCTGGACGGCTTCGCGGAGAAGTCGATCGAGAACCTGCTGGCGGCGATCGAGGCCAGCAAGAAGCCGCGGCTGGATCGCTTCCTGTTCGCGCTCGGCATCGAACACGTGGGCGACACGGTGGCGCGGCTGCTGGCCGACCACTACGGCAGCGTCGACAAGCTGCGCGAGTCGGGCGAGGACGAGCTGCAGACGATCCGCGGCATCGGGCCCGAGGTGGCCGAGTCGGTGGCGCACTTCTTCGCGAGCGCGCGCAACCGCAAGGTGCTCGACCGGCTCGCGAAGGCCGGCGTGAAGCCGGTGGCCGAGGCGCGTCGCGCCGGCCCCGGCCCGCTCGACGGCGAGATCGTGGTGTTCACGGGCAGTCTCGAGACGATGCCGCGCCCCGACGCGCAGCGCCGCGCGGAGCTGGCCGGCGCGCGCACGGCCGGCACGATCAGCCGCAAGGTGACGCTGGTGGTGGCGGGCCCGGGCGCGGGCAGCAAGCTCGACGACGCGCGCAAGCTGGGCATCGCGATCATCGACGAGGCCGAGTTCCTGCGCCGCATCGGGGAGAACGCGTGACCAACGCCGACGTCGCGCGCGTGCTCGAGCACCTGGCGGTGATGCTCGAACTGGACGGCGCGAACGTGTTCCGCGTGCGCGCGTACCGCGAGGGCGCGCGGGTGATCGGCTCGAGCGGCGAGTCCGTGGAAGCGCTGGTGGCCGGTGAAGGCGAACTCGAGAAGCTGCCCGGCATCGGCAAGGACCTGGCGCAGAAGATCCGCGACCTCGTGGCCACGGGCAGCACCGAGCTGTACGTGGAGATGCAGAAGAAGTGGCCGCTCGCGGTGGTGGAGCTGACCGAACTGCACGGGCTGGGCCCCAAGCGGGTGAAGACGCTGTTCGAGACGCTGCACGTGCAGAACCGCGAACAGCTCGAGGCGGCGGCGAAGGCCGGCAAGCTGCGGGACCTGCCGGGCTTCGGCGAGAAGGTGGAGCAGAACGTCCTCAAGTCGCTGGCCACCGCGCAGCAGTGGTCGGGCCGCCTGCTGCTGGCCAGCGTGTGGGCGCTGGCGCACGAGCTGGCCGAGCGCGTGGGGCGCGTGAAGGGCGTGAAGCAGGTGGAGCTGGCCGGGTCGTTCCGCCGCCGCAAGGAGACGATCGGCGACCTCGACCTGCTCGTGACGGGCGGCGCCGCCGACGACGTGATGGACGCGTTCACGAAGCACGCGTCGGTGGCGGAGGTCCTCGGGCGCGGCGACACCAAGAGCAGCGTGCGGCTGCAGTCGGGCCTGCAGGTGGACCTGCGGCTGGTGCCGGCGGACAGCTTCGGCGCGGCGCTGATGTACTTCACCGGCTCCAAGGAACACAACATCGAGCTGCGCAAGATCGCGATCGACAAGGGCTGGAGCCTGAACGAGTACGGGCTCACGAAGGGCGACAAGGTGATCGCGTCGCGCACCGAGGAGGACATCTACCGCGCGCTGGGCCTGGCCTGGATCCCGCCCGAGCTGCGCGAGTCGCACGGCGAGATCGACATGGCGCGCGCGGGCCGGCTGCCGAAGCTGCTGGAGCTGTCCGACCTGCGCGCCGACCTGCACATGCACACCACGCGCAGCGACGGCCGCGACTCGATCGACGCGATGGTGGAGGCGGCGAAGTCGCGCGGGCATGCGTACGTGGCGATCACCGAGCACTCCAAGGCGCTCGCCATGGCGAACGGCTTCGACGCGGCGCGGGTGCGGAAGTCGGTGCAGGAGATCGCCGAGGCGCGCGAGCGCCACGAGGGCTTCCCGATCCTGCACGGCCTCGAAGTGGACATTCTCTCGGACGGCGAACTGGACCTGGACGACGAAACGCTGGCGCTGCTCGACTGGGTGATCGTGTCGATCCACTCGCGCTTCGACCAGTCGGCGAAGGACGCCACGGCGCGCGTGGTGCGCGCGCTGTCGAACCCGCACGTGCACGCGTTCGGCCACCCGACCGGGCGGCTGATCGGCTCGCGCGAGCCGGTGGCGTTCGACGTCGAGGCCGCCATCGAGACGGCGGTGGCGCACGGCGTGGCGCTGGAGATCAACGCCTCGCCCGACCGGCTGGACCTGAACGACACGAACGCGCGGCTCGCGAAGGCGCGCGGCGCCTCGTTCGTGATCGACACCGACGCGCATGCGACCCGGCACCTGGACAACCTGAAGTTCGGCGTCTTCCAGGCGCGGCGTGCCGGGCTCGAGGCGTCCGACGTGCTGAACGCGCTGCCGTGGACGCGGTTCGAGAAGCACCTCGCCGGGCGACGCACGGCCGGGCGCGGGGCGCCGAAGCCTGCGCCGAAGCCCGAAGCACCGGCCGCCGCGAAGCCCGCAGCCGGCACCCGCCGCAAGCCGGCGGGCACGGCACCGAAGCCCCGCGCGGCCGCACCGAAGTCGCGCGCCTCCGCCCGCGACCCGGGCGCCGCGCCGCGCAAGCCGCGCAACCGCTGACGAGCCGCCGGGCAAAACCCCGTCGCGGCGCGCGTTGACGCCTGCGCCGCGGTGATCTCCGGCGCTCAAGACTCCCTCGCTCCAGCCGAGACTCGGACGTGTCCGCACGCGCGTTCCCCCGACCCGCGTGCCTCGAGTCGTTCGTCCGGAATCGGCGCCGCACGCGCCGGGGGAGTCGGCGAGGGTGCAGGTGAAGCCGGAGAGGAATCGCTTCGGATCGCGTTGGCTGCCGCTGGCCACCGACGACCCCGAGCTGATGCACCGCGGCGACGAGATCCTCGCGCGCCGCGGTCGGCTCGCTTCGATCGGCTTCCTGCTCGCGGGCGGCGTGGTGCCCATCGCGAGCTCGGTGCGTCCGGAGCACCTGCCCCACTTCTACGCCACGGGCGTGATGCTCGCGGTACTCGGCGCCGCGCGCTTCGTACTGTCCAACCGGGTGCCGGCCCCCGGCCCGCGCGCCGACGCCTGGTTCCGCAGCTACTCGATCGTGGTGCTCGCGATGAGCGCCGTGTGGTCGGAGCTGCTCACGTGGTGCCTGCACCTGTACGGGACGCAGGCGCCGGGGCTGTTGATGCTGGTGGGCAACGCCGGCATCGCCTCGGCATCGCTCCTGTCGCTCCCCCCCGGTCGGTCGGTGAGGCTGACGCAGGCCTACCTCACGTTCACGCTCCTGCCGCCCGTAGTGCCCCTGCTCGCGGCCGGTACTCCCGAAGCACGCGGCGCCGCGCTGATGATGACGTTCTACTACGTGCTGCTGCTGGCGTTCGCGCGCGGGCTGCACAGCGACTTCTGGCGGAGCCTCGAGAACCTGACGCTGCTCGAGGCGCACGCTCGCGAGCTCGAACGCGCCCGCGCGGCGGCGGAAGCGGCGAGCCGCGCCAAGTCCGAGTTCGTCGCGAACGTGAGCCACGAGATCCGCACGCCGATGAACGGCGTGCTCGGCGTGACCGAGCTGCTCATGGAGACGCCGCTCGACGAGGCGCAGCGCGAGCTCACGCACATGATCCAGAGCAGCGCCGAATCGCTGCTCGGCATCATCAACGACATCCTCGACCACGCCAAGATGGAGTCCGGCCGGTTCACGCTGGAGCACGTGGCCTGCGATCTCGCGCGCATCGCCCGCGACGTGGCGCAGCTGCTGCGACCGATCGCCGAGCAGAAGCGGCTCGCGCTCGACGTGGAGATGGCGTCCGAGCTGCCCGCGCGTGTGCTCGGCGACCCGGTGCGCCTGCGGCAGGTGCTCACGAACCTGGTAGGCAACGCGGTCAAGTTCACCGAGTCGGGCAGCGTGCGCATCCGGCTGTCGGCGACGCCCACCGAAGCCGGCACGACGCGCGTGCGGATCGAGGTGACCGACACGGGCATCGGCATTCCGCCCGAGAAGCAGGCGAGCGTGTTCGAGAGCTACACGCAGGCCGACGGCAGCCACACGCGACGCTTCGGAGGCACCGGGCTGGGGCTGACGATCTCGCGCCGGCTCGTCGAACTCATGGGCGGCGAGCTGCGGCTGCAGAGCGAGCCGGGCCGGGGCAGCACGTTCTGGTGCGAGCTGCCGTTCGACGTGGCCGCGGCGCCCGCAACGGCCGACTCGCCGTCGCCACGCGCGCGCGGGACCGGGCGCTGGACGGGCCGGCGGGCGCTGCTGGCCGAGGACAACGCCGTGAACCGCCGCGTGGCGACCGCGCAGCTGTCGCGCCTGGGACTCGTGGTGGACTCGGTCATGGACGGACGCGAGGCGGTGGACGCCTACTTCGCGCACGAGTGGGACATCGTGTTCATGGACGTGCAGATGCCCGAGATGGACGGGCTCGAGGCCACGATCGAGATCCGGCGCCGGCTCGCCGGCCGCCGGCACGTCCCGATCGTGGCGCTGACCGCGCATGCCATGCCCGAGGACCGCGACCGCTGCCTGGCCTCGGGCATGGACGACTACATCACGAAGCCGCTGCGCCCCGAAGAGTTGGAACGCGTACTCGGACGTTGGATGGATCCCGCAGGGTCCGGGAACGAAGCAGAGGACGACGGGATCTCACGCGCCGCGTGACCCGCAAAGGAGATGCGATGGAATTCGACCTGGAGCAGCTGACGGCGATCACCGGTGGAGATCCGGAGTTCGAACGCGAAGTCCTCGAGGAGTACCTCAACTGCACGCCGGAGGACGTGGAACGCATCCGGCAGGCGATCGCGGCCAGCGACCCCGAGGCGCTCGGCAAGGCCGCGCACGCGCTGAAGGGCTCGAGCGCCACCGTCGGCGCGAAGACGCTCGCAGCGCTCGCGAAGGAACTCGAGATGCTCGGCAAGGCCGGAAACGTGGCCCCGGCGCCCGAGGTGTTCGGGCGGCTCTCGCGCTGCTACGAGGAGAGCTGCGGGTTCATCCGGCAGCGCATGGCCCGGGCGGCCTGACGAGCGCGGCGGCGCGTGCACGAAGGGCCGGGTCCTCGCGGGACCCGGCCCCTTCGTGCTCACGAACGGCGTGCTTCACGGCATTCAGGGCATCACGACCACGCGCCGCGTGAGCGAACGCCCCGCCACGTCGAGTCGCGCCCAGTACACGCCGGCGCCGAGCGCGCGGCCCGCGTCGGAACGGCCCGACCACGCCACGTCGTGCGGACCCGCGGCGAACTCGCGGTCGGCGAGCGTGCTCACCACGCGGCCCGTCACGTCGTACAGCTCCAGCTTCACGTGCGACGCCTGCGGCAGCGTGAACGCGACGCGGCCCTGCGTGCGGATCGGGTTCGGCTGCGCGCCCACGAAGTCGAGCGCGTACCGCGGCGTCTCGCCGCCCGGGGCGTCCACGAACGCGCCGCTGCCCCAGCTCAGCGTGTACTCCACGTCGGTGCCCGCTCCCACGCCCGTGTCGCGGTAGACCCCAGCGGGTGCCAGCCCGAGACGGTCGCCGTGTACGACAGCACGTCGTGCGTGGCATCGGTGGGGAACGACGTCCCCAGGCCGTAGCCGCGCGAGCGGATCGTGCCCGACGTGCCGTCGAACAGCTCGCAGTGCAGCGGCGAGCTGCCGGCCGTGCGGTTGAGTGCGAAGCGGTACAGCGTGCCGGCCGTGAGGTTCGCCTCGTACACGTCGACGAGCCGCCCGGCTTCCATGAGCTGCCCGATCCACGTGGCGCCACCGCCGGAGCCGTTGCGGCCCGACGCGTCGGACTGGTCGACGGCGCAGTACGAGCCCGTGCCCGCCAGGTAGCGGATCGCCGCCGGGTACACCGTGGTCGGCGTGCCCGAGTAGTGACCCACCACGAAGTCGGTGTACGTGCCGCCGAACGCCGAGCTGCCCACGAGCGAGCTGAACCCGGACAGGCTGCCCGAGTAGTCGCCGTACACGTACAGGTCGTAGTCGTCACCGGCCAGCGTCGGCGCCACGCCCGTGACCCACGCGTAGCTCCCCGGCCGCGAGAACTGGAAGCCGTCCGAGTTCGGCAGCGCGAGCGCACCGCGCGCCGGCGGCGCGTATCGGAACAGGCCGCTGTTCGACGGGCGCACGAGCGGGCTCCACACCCACTGGCCGGTCCACACGTTGTCCGCCTTCGTCGACTCGAGCACCTGGTTCGTGTAGTCCGCGTACGACGTGAACGAGTGCCGTCCGCCGGTCAGCGTGGTGGGGCCCACGTTCAGCGCCTGCCACGAGAAGGAGCCCGGGTTGTTCGGGCCGATGCCGAACGACGCGTAGAACGCGTCGTCCACGAACAGGTCGCTCTCCCAAGCCTCGGGCGTGGTGCCCGGACCGGCGTTCAGGATCGCCCAGTTCACGTACGTGTTGCCGACGTTGCCGTCGAGCGTGGCCGGCAGCGGCGCGTTGAACAGCGAGGCGTCGCCCGTGCGGCGCGGCACCGACGGGTAGGTGAAGCCCGCCGGCGTGCTGGTGGCGCTCAGGTTCGGGAACGCGCCCACGAACACCGACAGGTTGTAGGCGTTGCGCGTGTTCGAATACAGGTACACGTGCACCTTCACGGTCTGGGCCACGCCGGTGGTGTTGTACCAGTCCAGGTGCTCGCTGTCGGACGTGCCCGTGGAGCTCGTGAGCAGCGCGCCCCCGCAGCCCTGGAACATCGTCACGTCGATGTCGCCGTAGGCGTACGTGAAGCCCAGGTCCACGACCACGCGCTGGTTCGCCGGCACGAAGATCGAGTACCAGTCGTCGTGGGCATAGCGCACCACGAGCCCGCCCCAGCTGCCGTTGCCGAGCGCGGTCGCCGAAGCGCACGCGTCGTTGTTCTCGAAGCCGTCGTCGGGACCGGCCGCGAGCCAGGTCGAGATGTTCGGGTACGTCACCTGGAACGAGCCGTAGTTGTCGGTGAGGTCGCTGCCGCCGCACACGGAAGCGCCGCCATGCAGCTGGCCCACGAGGCGCTGGTTGTCCTGCCGGAACAGGCCGCTGCCCGACGAGCCCGGTTCGGTGACGCCGCTGTACCACGACGAACGCACGTGGTTCGCGGGGGCGCCGGCGATCTTGGTGCCGAAGCTGATGCGCTTGTACGCGCCGGTCGGGTGATGGATCCCCGCGACCAGCGTGCCGTCGGTGGGGTCGCCGGCCTGCCAGCCCGACCAGTAGCGGCCGTTCGGCAGCGTGCCCAGCACCATCAGGAACGAGTAGTCCGACGTCGCGTTGTTGGACAGCAGCTGGCACACCGCGGACGACGGCACGGTGCCGAGCCCGGGGACCGCGCCGCCGCACGACGGCGTCTGGTAGTCCCAGTAGATCGTCGCCGACGCGGCCGCCGCGGTGGTGCTGATGCAGTGGTTCGCGGTCAGGAAGTACGGCTGCAGGTCACCCGCGAGCGAGTTCAGCAGCTGGCCCGTGCAGATGTGGCCCGTGCCGCCGTCCACGTAGTCGATGCGCGCCACGGCGTGCGAGAGCGAGAGCCATCCCGAGTAGCACGAGACGTCGTTATGGCACGAGCCTTCGAGCGGGGCGATGTCGCCGAGCGCGGGGTCGAAAGGGTTCAGGTAGTTGTGCATCACGAGGTCCACCTGGAACGGCTCGATCGTCGGCGCGGGCCCCTGCGGGTCGCCCGGCACGAGGCACTCCACCGTCGCCCGGTCGCCCGGCACGACCGGGGTCCACATGTCGCCGTCGTTCGTGGTGCCGCGCCCCGTGAACGGGCCCGCCGCCACCGTGGCGCCGTCCGCGCGCAGGAACTGCACCTTCGCGCCGTCGGGCAGGTTCATGCCGGTCAGGTGCAGTCGCACGCCGGTCGCGTCCTTCGAACCGACCTCCACGCGCCACAACCAGCCCACGCCCGGGACCGCGTCCCAGCGGCCGTCGGCGAACTTCACGCGCAGGTCGCGCGACACACCCGAGCGCAGCGACTTGTCGCCACTCGCGGAACGGGCGGCGTCTTCGGCTTTCAGCGCCGCCACGTCGGGAGCCGGCAGCACGAAGCTCGGCACCATCGTGGAGGCCGTGGGCCCGATCAGCGACACGAACGAGGTGGGCGCCGGCTTGCCGGACGCCGGGGCCGCCGGCCCCGCCGCACCGTCCACGCCCTGCGCGTGCGCCCCGGCCACGACGATCAGCGCGAGCAGCGCCGCGACGAGCGGCGCACGGAACACGTTCGGGAGCCTCTTCATCGCGCACCTCCTTCCGCCGTCGGACGTGCCGTCGTCGCGGCGGCCGGCTTCGCCCCCACGGGCCCGGTCGGGCGCACCGGCTGGCGGATCATGGCCGCCTGGGCGTCGATCGCCTCGGCGCCGGCGAGGTCGCCGCGCGCACGGGCCTGCGTGGCCAGCATCGCCAGCACGTCGAGCTCGGTCTGCTGCTTGATCCCGACGATCTCGCGCTGGATCGCGTTGCGCGCCGCACCGTCGGTCGTGGCCGTGAGTCGCGCCAGCGCGGCCTGCACCTGCTGCTCACCGGCGAGCCGGCGGTCGGCCACGACGCGCTCGGCTGGTGTCAGCGGCTTCGCGAGCGTGCGCGCAGGAGGCGTGACGCGCGCGGGCGCGCGGCCCGCGGCGGGCGGTGTGTCGGCGATCGCGATCGAAGCCACGAACGCGAGCGCGAGCACGGAGAACAGGAGCGAAGAGTGGCGCATGGGATCCTCCCCGGTGAGGGGCGTGACCGGGCCGCAGCGGGCGCCGGTGCGGAATCCGGCGTACGAGGGGCGCCGGGCGGAACGGGGCGGGACTGGCGTGTGGGCGACGCCGGTCACCACTCCCTCAATCCCGCGCTCCCGCGAAGCGCACGCGCGCGCTTCGCGGGGCGAC
>JBGAMH010000164.1:0-10953 GCA_044223135.1 Candidatus Eiseniibacteriota bacterium
CGCGCCGCCGATGCTGGTGCAGTTCTCGAGCGCGGGCACCACCGACATCGACGGCGACACGCTGGCGATCGCGTGGGACTTCGGCGACGGCAGCGGCTCCACCGATCCGAACCCGGTGCACACGTACGCGTTCACGGGCGCGTACAAGGCGCGCCTGCTGGTGGACGACGGCCACGGCGGCCTGGGGCGCGACTCGGTGCTGGTGGAGTCGTGGCTGCCCGCGGCGTTCCCGGCCACGCCCGTGCTCGACGCGTTCGACCGCGCCGACGGCCCCGTGGGCAGCCCGTGGATCGGCGGCTCGCTGTGGATGGCGATCACCGGCGGCACGCTGGGCTTCACGGGCGACGCGATCGTCTCGGTGTACAACGGCGGCACGTTCGGCCCCACGCAGGAGGCGTACGTGCGGTTCGCGGCCGTCACGCCGGGCGCGGCGGACCAGGACCTGCTGCTGAAGGTGCAGGGGCTCAGCTGGAACGGCGGCGCGATCCGCGTGCGCGCTCTGGCGGCTGCGGGTGCGGTGGACGTGTCCACGTACACGCCGCCCGACGCGAACGGCGGTGGCTGGGTGGTGCGCGGCACGATCCCCGGCGTGGCGCTGCAGCCCGGCGACCAGTTCGGCGCGCGCGCGCACGCGAACGGCGTGGTGGTGGTGTTCGTGAACGGCGTCGAGGTGGGCCGCGCCGACTGCTCGGCGTGGCGTTTCGCGGTCGCGGGCGGCCGGCTGGGCCTGATGATGACCGGCGCGAACCTCACGCGCGTGGACGACTTCGGCGGCGGCAGCGTGGTGCTCGACACGAACAGCCCGCCGAGCGCGGCGATCACCGCGCCCGCGGATTCGGGGTTCTTCGCCACCGGCGACACGGTGGCACTCGCGTGCACCGCGGCCGACCTGCAGCAGCCGGCGTCGTCGCTCGACTACCGCTGGGACGTCGACCTGATGCACAACAACCACGTGCACCCGAGCGCGCACGTCGTGACCGGGCCCACCGGCTGGTTCGCGGGCGACGACCACGACGACGGCACCGGCGTGTGGTTCCGCGTGCGGCTCACCGTGACCGACGCGGGCGGCCTGGTGGCGCGCGACACCGTGCAGGTGTTCCCGAGCGTCGACCTCGCCGCGGGCGCGATCACGCTGTCGCCCGACCCGGCGGTGGACGCGCTGCCCGACACGTTCCGCGTGGTGCTGCGGAACCGGGGCGCCATGCCGTCGCCGGCGTCGCGGTGGCGCGCCACGATCGACGGCGCGACCGTGGCCGAGGGCGACACGCTCGTGGCGGCGGCGGACAGCGTGATCGTGTCGTGGCTCGCGCCGCCGCTCGCGGCCGGAACGCACACGGTGCGCGTGACGGCCGACACGCTCGGCGCGGTGCACGAGACCGACGAGGCGAACAACGGCGCCACGCGCACGTTCGTGGTGGAGCCGGGCCTGCTCGGCGCCGACCCCGCGCCGCCGCGCGTGCTGTCGCTGTCGAGCGCATGGCCCAATCCCACGCGGAGTGGCGCAACCCTGGAACTGGCGCTGCCCGCGGCGGGCGACGTGCGCGTGTCGGTGGTGGACGTCCAGGGGCGCGTCGCCGCGCGGCTCGCGGCCGGACGGCGCGAAGCCGGGCGGCACCGGTTCACGTGGGACGGGCGGATCGGCGATCGCGAGGCCGCGGCCGGGCTCTACCTGGTGCGCGTGGAGGTCGCGGCGAGAACCCTCGTGCGGCGCGTGATGGTCGTACGGTGAGGCGGATGGGATCCGCCCGAGGACTCGTTGGGCAATAAAAACATATTGACTAACGATAAATCCCGGCCGTATGGTGCGCCGCGTCGATCCACGAGGGAGGGTGGCCCATGAACCGCGGTGCGAGTGTCTTTCTGCAGGTCGTGGTCGTGCTGATCGCCGTCGGCGCCGGTGCTCTGCTGCTCTGGGAGCCGCACCTCGAGGGCCGGAACGCGCATGCCACGGTCTTCGAGATCTACTTCAAGGACCCCTTCCTGGCATTCGTGTACGTCGGCTCCCTGCCGTTCTTCGCGGGCCTCTACCAGGCCTTCAAGGTGCTGGGGTACGTCGGGCGCGACCGGCAGTTCTCGCCTTCGGCCGTGAGGGCGCTGCGCACCATCAAGCACTGCGCGATCGCGCTCGTCGGCTTCGTCGTGGTCGCGGAGGTCCTCATCCTGTCGAACACCGGCGAAGATCGTGCCGGGGGCGTGATGATGGGCGTCGTCATCCTCTTCGTCTCGATCGTGGTGGCCACGGCGATGGCCGTGCTCGAGCGGGCCGTGCAGCACGCGGTGGACATCAAGTCCGAGAGCGACCTGACCATATGAGGCCGCGCGCGTGACCGTCATCGTCAACATCGACGTGATGCTGGCCCGGCGGAAGATGAGCCTGACGCGGCTCTCGGAGCTGGTCGGCATCACGATGGCGAACCTCTCGATCCTGAAGACCGGGAAGGCCCGGGCGATCCGGTTCTCCACGCTCGCGGCCATCTGCAAGGCGCTCGACTGCCAGCCGGGAGACATCCTGGAGTGTCGGGACGCCCCGGACCCGGGCGACTGAATCGGCGGGCTCGCGTTCGATCGGCGCTTTCGGGCCTTCGTCGCGCGCGAGCGGGCGCCCGTCGTGCCGTGGCGGAACGTCGCGTGGCCGCGGGGCAGGGTGCACGCTCCGAACCCGGAGGCTTCACGATGAACGACCGACGACTTCGCCCGTGGGCCGCACCGATCCTGTTCGTCGCGTGCGCCACCTTGTGCTTCGCCTCTCCGCGCGCCGTGGCCGCACCCGCGCCCGACACCACCGCCGTCGGGCGCCTGCGCGCGGATGCCGCGGCGCTGCGGCCGCTGTTCCGCACCGCGCTCGCGCGGGAGTTCCTGGCCGCGACCGCGCAGCTGCGCAACGTGGCGCCGCGCACGGTGTGGCGCGACTCGGCGCGCACGAACGCGTGGTCCGACGCTCAGGCGCGCGCGCTCGCCGACAGCGTGCGATCGCGGCTGGTGCCGCGCGCGCTCGACGAGTCGTTCTACTGGAACACGCGCTACGGCTCGCCGCTCGCGTACGCGCGCGCGCTGGAGATCCTGGGCGAACACGGCGTGCGCTCGGCGCGCGGGATGCGCGTGGCGGACTTCGGCTGCGGCATGCTGGGCCAGCTCCGGCTGCTCGCGCACGGGGGCGCCGACGCCACCGGCATCGACGTGGACCCGGTGCTGCGCGCGCTCTACTCGGAGCCCGGCGACCAGGGGGCCGTGGGCGCCGGCCGCGTGCGGCTCGTGACGGGCTCGTGGCCCGCGAACGACTCGATCGCGCGCGAAGTGGGCGGCGGCTACGACCTGTTCGTGTCCAAGAACACGCTCAAGCGCGGCTACATCCATCCGTCCGAGAAGGCCGATCCGCGGATGCTCGTGCACCTGGGCGTGGACGACAGCACCTTCGTGGCGCGGCTGTGGACGATGCTCGAACCGGGCGGGCGCGTGCTGATCTACAACCTCAGCCCCGCGCCGGCGCCGCCGGGCAAGCCGTACATCCCCTGGGCCGACGGCCGCTGCGCGTTCGACCGCGAGGTGTGGGAGCGGCAGGGCTTCCGCGTGCTCGCGTACGACGCCGACGACGGCGGGAAGGCCCGCGCGATGGGCCACGCGCTGGGCTGGGACGCCGGGACGCCGCCGATGGACCTGGAGCGCGACCTCTTCGCGCACTGGAGCCTGTTCGAGAAGCCGGCTCGGTAGGCGGGCGGCCCGGGACGCGACGAGCCCCCCCCGTGGCCCGGACGGGCTCGTCGCGCGCCGCGTCAGTGCTTGATCACCGCCATGCGCAGCTGCACCGCGAGCTCCCAGCGTCGCACCTCGCCGCGGCGCCACACGTGCACGTACCAGCTCGTGTCGGTGGGCGCGGTGACCAGAGTGCCGTACGTGTAGCCCAGGTCGCCGGCGTCCGAGATGAACTGCGCGTTCGAAGCGAGCAGCGCCACGCCTTCCCCCGTAGCCAGCGTGTCGGCGCCCGGCCCGCTCATGGGCGTGTGCCCGTCGCGCATCACGCGCACGTCGCCCGCACCCAGTTCGCGGATCGCGGCCGCGACGCCGTCCTTGCGCGCGATCCTGCCGAACGACTCGTCCGCCTCCCACAGTCCGCGGCGCGCGGCGAGCGGGCTCTTGCTGCGGGACGCGCTCGCGGGCAGCGCACGCAGTACCGGCGATCCGCCGAGCGGCACGGCCGCGTGGTCGATGCCGGCGTCGATCACGGCCTTCCAGCCCTCGCCGGGCAGCTTCTTCCACACGGTGAAGTAGTGGCCCCACGCGACGGGGTCCTTCGCGGTGCTGTCGGCGCGGAAGCTCCACGGGCCCGTGGTCCAGCCCAGGTCGGCGCTTCCCGACATCTCGGCGTACTCCGGCGTCCACGCCAGCCGTGCGGCGTTCGCGGCGTGCTTCTGCCAGCGGATCGGGCCGTTCACGGGGCCGGGGTCGAACACGACGCTCGTGGGCGCGAGGTGCCGCAGGAACGCGGCGCGCGTGCCCAGGTGCGCCGCGTCGGCGGCGAAGCGGAGTTCGGCGTCCACCAGCACCTGCGGTCCGTCGGCAGCGGGCTCGGCGAACGCGGTGGACAGGGCAACGGCCGCGGCGAACACGGCAGCGACGGCGAGCAATCGCGGGCGAGCGGGCACGGCGGGTCTCCGGGGTTGGGCGCGGCGAGCGCGACGGGAGCTCCGGACGAGTAGGGCAAATGCCGGAACGCGGGAAGCATCGGCCGACGAGCGCGGCGCCGGGCGTGCGGAACGCGTCGGGGCGCGGCGGGCGGGATTGCAGAGTGCAATCCGCGGAGCGACATGGCGGCCAAACCCCCGAAAAACCGAAAGCCTACTGGCCCGCGAGCCGAAAACCGCGACACGTCACGAACACCCCCGTTCGATGGTGGAGGACTCGCTTGAGTTCGTCGCTCGTCCAACACTTCGGGCAGTACCGTGCGCGCGTGCTCGGACAGATCGCGCACGTGCTGAGCCGAACCCTGTCGTCGACCGAAGCGGCCGACGAGGCGGAGCGCCAGGTGGTCGCGCTGGAGCGCGACCTGGCGGCCCGTCCCGATGCCGCGATCGCGGCGATGGCGGCGTTCGGCGAGCGGCTGAGGCCGTTCGGGCTGACGGACGACGAGTCGGTGAGCCTGATGCGCGCGGTGCTGCCGCGCGACGCCGGCGCGAACGGCGGCGTGGAACGCCGCAACTGGTCCAGCGCGCTCGCCCCGATCCTGGACTTCGTGCCCACGGCGATGGCGTTCGTGGACTCCGAACAGCGCGTGCGCGCCGCGAACCAGCCGTTCTTCGAGGTGATGCGCGCCCCGCGCGAGGCGGTCGTGGGCGCGCCGCTCGGCGAACTGCTGACCGCGAACAACGGCCAGCCCATGCGCATCGAGGACGCCCCCGCCGGGCAGCCGGGCTTCAGCCTGCAGCTGGCCCGCGTGCGACCGTCGCGGGCGCCCGATGCCGAGTTGCTCTGCTCGCGCGTGCCGTTCAACCCGGACGGTCGCGCCGCCGGCTGGTTCTTCACCTTCGCCACGCGGCCCAGCGAGTCGCTGGCCGAGGTCACGCTCAGCGAGCGGCTCGAGCAGGAGATGCGGCAGAAGGAGAAGTTCGCCGCGCTGCTCAAGGTGTCGCGCGCCGTGATCAACACGCTCGAACTGAACGACCTGCTGCGCACGATCGCGCACGAGGCCCGGCAGGTGATCCAGACCGAGGAGTGCGTGGTGTTCCTGTACGACCCGGCCGAGCGGATCCTGAAGCCGGTGGTCTGCGAGCAGGAGCAGTACGTCGAGGAGACGCTCGCGATTCGCCTGAAGCCCGGCGAGGGCTTCACCGGGCGCGTGTACGAGCAGGGCCGCGGCGAGATCTTCAACGACGTGATCAACGACCCGCGCGGCTACCAGATTCCCGGCACGCCGGAGGAGAACACCGTGGTGCTGGCGGTGCCGCTCGAGACGCGCGACGAGGTGATCGGCGTGGTCACGCTGGTGCGCACGAGCGACCGGCCGTTCCACACGCACGACCTGGAGCTGGCGACGCTGTTCGCGGGCCACTGCAGCGCGGCCATCGTGAACGCGCGGCTGTACACCGACTCGCGCGACGCGTACGAGGAACTGCGCCGCACGCAGGCGCAGCTCGTGCAGTCGGCCAAGCTGAACGCGCTCGGCGAGATGGCCGGCGGCGTGGCGCACGACTTCAACAACATCCTGGCGGCGATCCTCGGCCGCGCGCAGCTGCTGCTGCAGAACACGAGCGACCCCACCACGCGCGCGCAGCTGCTGGTGATCGAGCAGGCGGCGCTGGACGGCGCGCAGACCGTGCGGCGCGTGCAGGAGTTCACGCGCGTCCGCGCGGACGAGCGGTTCGAGACCATCGACGTGAACCAGGTGCTGCTCGGCGTGATCGAGCTGACGCGCCCGGCGTGGGAGGCGGGCGCGAAGCGCCGCGGCCTGACCATGAACGTGCACCTCGACCTGCACGCCACGCTGCCCACCGCGGGCAACGCGTCGGAGCTGCGCGAGGTGTTCACGAACCTGGTGCTGAACGCGGTGGACGCGATGCCGTGGGGCGGCGACCTGTGGATCAGCACCGAGAACGGAGCCGGCCTGGTGCGGATCTCGATCCGCGACACGGGCGTGGGCATGGACGCCGAAACGCGCGCGCGCGTGTTCGACCCGTTCTTCACGACCAAGGACACCAAGGGTACGGGGCTGGGGCTGTCGGTGGCCTACGGCATCGTGTCGCGCCACCACGGACGCATCGAGGTCGACAGCGAGCTGGGCAAGGGCACCACGTTCACGCTGGAGTTCCCGGTGGGCGAGGGCAGCCTCGCCGCCACGGCGCCGTCGGCGCAGGGCCCGCCGAGCGCGCTGCGCGTGCTGGTGGTGGACGACGAGGAAGCCGTGCTCGACGTGCTCGCCGACCTCCTGCGCATGCTCGGCCAGAACGTGACCACCGCGCTCGGCGGCCAGGCCGGCGCGGACCGCGTGATGACCGAGCGGTTCGACGTGGTGTTCAGCGACCTCGGCATGCCCGACCTGAACGGCTGGGACCTCGCGCTGGCGGTGAAGTCGCGCTCGCCCGAGACGCGCGTGGTGCTCGTGACGGGGTGGGGCTCGCAGCTCGAGGAGGAGGCCGCGCAGGCGCGCGGCGTGGACCTGGTGGTGTCGAAGCCCTTCTCGCTCGAGGACATCGAGGTGGCGCTGCGCCGCTTCGCCGCGGCCCGGCCGGCATCGAACGCCGCCTGACGCACGCGCCACGCGACGCGACGAAACGGGCGCTCCGGGTGATCGGAGCGCCCGTCGACTATCGGGAGCGCGTCAGCGCGGCGACGCGGTCGGCATCGGCACGCCCGGCGCGGGCAGGTTCAGCGCCTCCGCCGCGACCGGCGCCCATCCGTCGCCGGGGATGCCCGCACGCGAGAGGCCGCGCACGGCGCCGTGGCGATCCACCACGAACCACGCCGGCAGCGCGCGGCGCGTGACGGCGTCCAGCGTGTTGTACTGCGCCGCGATCACGCGCTGGGGATCGGGCATCAGCGGATAGCCCAGCTGCAGCCGCCGGGCGATCGCGTTGCACGCGCCCGAGCGGCGGTCGAGCACCGCCGCCGGGACGACGCCCATCTGCAGCAGGCGCGGCCGCTCGCGCTCGAGGCGGAGCAGTTCACGCTCGTCGGCGCCGAACACCAGGAGCACGGCGCCCTGCGCGCGCAGATCTCGAAGACGCGTCCAGCCGCCGGGGGACTCCCAGGACACGTCGGGGGCATCGTCGCCGCGGTCCACCATGGCGGGGCCGGGCTCGGTGCCGGTGAAGCCGAACGAAGCAGGAACAGGCGTATCCGACGGCGCCTTGCCGTGCGGAGCCGCCGATGCGGGACGAGGAGCCACCAGCGCCAGGACGAGGGCGGCCGGCAGCACGAGGGACTTCATGTTCACCTCCGGTTCGGACGATTGGTCGCGATGACCCGAGGTGGGGATCGGCGCTCCGGCCGCGACGGTTGAATCGGTGCGTTCTGCGACGACTCAACCGCCGCGGCGTCAACCGACTGCCGCGCCGTCTCGCTTTTCTAGAGGCCCTGAAGCGCGAATTGCACGAGCTTCTCGACGTCCGAAGCGGGCAGATTCTGGCCGCCCAGCATGAAGCGCACGTGCCCATCGCGGTCGAGCATGACCACGCCCGGCCGCGTGGCGTTCGCGAGGTCGTCCCAGAGTCCGTAGATCGCGGCGATCTCACCGGTGGGATCGGCGAGCGCCGTGTACGTGAGCGCTTCGCGATGCGTGAACGACTGCAGCGCCTGCACGTTCTCGTGGATCACGCCCACGACGTGCGTGTGCGAGCGTTCGAGCGCGGTCGCGAGCGCGTCGAGGTCGGCCAGGCGCGTGCGTCGGTCGGCGAACAGCAGCACCGCGAAGTCGCCGCGGAACGCCGACAGCTTGCGGCGCTCGCCGGTGGTGGCCTCGAGTTCGAACTCGGGCGCGGGTTCGCCGAGGTAGACCTGGCCCGAGATGGGTGTCGAGCGGCCGGGGTTCGGGGCCTGCGCCGTGCGCGAGGGGGACGCCGGCGCGACGGGCCCGCGCGGCTCGATCTTCTGCGCCAGCGCGAGCGAGGGGAGTGCGAGACACGCGACGAAGAGCAGGAAGGGACGTCTCATCGCGGCACCTCCGGATGGGGGGACGGAACCTGCATGCGGCTCAGGGGATCATCGAGACCTCGGGGGAGCGGGGGTCTCCACCGCGTCGCGCAGCGCGCGCAACGTGGAGTCGGCGGGATTCGGGGGCATCGAACAGCCGGGGGCCGCGAGCCAGCGGCGCCCGCCGGTCTGCGCGTGGGCGTCGGCGAGTTGCGCGAGCGCGCGCGACGGATCGGGATCGAGCAGCGCGTCGTCGTGCGAGACGCCGCCCATCACCGCGCCCGGCAGCCGGGCGAGTCCCTGGGCGAGCGTGGGATTGTGCGGCGCCGTGGCGTCCCACGAGAACGCGCCCACGGGGTAGTCGGCGAAGTCGAACACGAGCGCGTCGTCCTTGCACACGTGCAGCACGTGGAACGGCGACGCGCCCGCGGCGGCGAGCACGCGGCGGTCGAACGGTCGCGACCATCGGTGGATCGTCTCGGCCGATACGAACGCGCGGCAGCCCCAGTCCACCGTGGCCAGGTAGATGCCGTCGGCGCCGGCCGCCATGGTGGCGGCGGCGAAGCGCTCGAACGTGCGCGTGACCCGCTCGAGTGCGCCGAGCACCGGGTCGGGCGAGGTGCGCAGGTGGTCGCGCAGCGTGGTGGGCGGCTCCGTGAGCTCGCCGAGGATCGCGAGCGGCGTGAAGATCGTCTGGACGAACGGCACCTCGCGCGGCAGCCGCGCGCGCAGCAGGCGCACCGCTTCGAGCTGCTCGCCGAGCGCGCCCGCGGTCTCGGACACCTCGCCGATCGCGTCCCAGTCGCGCGGCTCCTTCACCGGCCACGCCGCGAGCTTCGGTTTCACGTCGGGCACGCCGGGGTAGTCGTAGCGCACGCCCCACGGTTCGACGTGGTAGTGCTTCCGCGGGTTGAGCTTGATCCAGTCCCAGCCGAAGCGTTCCCAGCGCTCCATCGTGTGCGCGACGAGGTCCTCGGCGGACGACTCGCGATGGTAGACGTGACCCCAGAACGAGATCGGGACCCGGTCCACGACCTCTCCTCGCAGCGCGGCGAGCACTCGTTCGCGTGGCTTCATGGGTCCAGACTAGTCCCGCGCCACGAGCCCCCTCAAGCACGCCGACCCACGCATGGGGCGCGCCATGCCCGTGGGGGGAATGCCCCACGGTGGCTCCGGCGCGACGAGCGGGTTAGCCCGGACTATTCATGAGCCGGCGGCCTGCGAGCGCGATCTGGCGTCGGGCCGCTGCGTTGCGGAATCGGGGCGCTCCTCGGCGTGTCTCCGACACGCCTCCGGTGCGGCCCGATCCCACGCCTTGCGGCCCGCCGCCATCTCGCACTCTCGGCTCGCCGTTCATGAATAGTCCGGGCTAAGCCCGGAACGCGACCGCCAGTCCATGGCTCCTTCGCTTTCCGGGATTACCCCGGATCAGTCCCCCTGCGCCTCCGGCCCGCGCACTCGCGATTCGTGGTGCCTTTTCCCCTATCAGGGTCCGTTGCCTCTGGCCGTCGTGCGCTCCATCTCGCCAGCCGCGCGGAGGGGTGGGCTGGGTGCCTGCGCGATTGGTTGCGCCGCGCTTGGATGGCTCCTTCGCGCGGCGGCCGCTTCGAGCCCAAACGCCGACCGCGCCAGGGATCGCTCCCCGGCGCGGCGCGTTCGGTCTCTTGCTCGGTGTGGTTGTCACCGATTCGGGTCGCCGACGCCCTTCTTGAACTGCTTGTCGGTCTCGAGCTGCAGGTCTTCTTCCTGGTCCTCGGCCTTGATGTCGTGGCCTTCGCTGTCCACGAACACCATCTCCACGCGGCGGTTGCGCGCGAAGTTGGCCTTGGAGTCCTCGGTCACCTTGAGATCGCCCTCGCCCTTGAACGCGGTGGTGATGCGCGCGGGGTCGATGCCGAGCTTCACCATCACGTTGCGCACGGCGTTCACGCGGTTCTGCGACAGCCGCATGTTGTACGCCACGCTCGCGCGCGAGTCGGTGTGGCCCTCCAGCCGCACGGTGATGCTCGGGTACTTCTTCAGCACGTTCGCGATGCCGGTGATGACTTCGTTGGAGCGCTGGCTGATGAAGTAGCGGTCGAGCGCGAAGTGCACGTTGCGCGGAATCTTGAGTTCCTCTGGCGTGGGCGACATCGCCACCGGCGGCACGGGCAGGTCGGGCTCGGGCTTGGTCATCACCGGTGCGGGCGGCGTCATGGCCACGGGCTCGGCGGGCTTGCAGGCGTCCACCTTCACCGCGGCGTCGTTCGCCAGCTTCTCGGCCAGCGCCACGTGCGGGTTGGTGCGGCAGTCGCCCTGGTCCACCTGCTCGTTGCCGGCCCACAGCAGCTGCAC
>JBGAMH010000165.1:0-10941 GCA_044223135.1 Candidatus Eiseniibacteriota bacterium
GCCACCACCGGCGGGCCCGGGCGTTTCCACGCGGTTCGCGGCCCGGCCCGTCCGCCGCGCGCGACCCGCCGCGTCCGCCCTGCTATCTTCCGCCGCCATGTTCCGCCCCCGCCCGATCCACGGATGGACCGACCGCACGCGGCGCGCGCCGCTCGTGGCGCTGCTCGCGCTGTTCGCGTGCACGGGCCTCGCCCGGGCCTCGCGGTTCGAGTACCTGCCGGTGGGCGACCCGCTCGAGGCCGAGCTGCGCGTGCTCGACCTGTACGCACCGTCGCCGGACGCGCGCCTCGCGCTGCCGCACCTGCACACGCGGCCGCTCCAGCGGCTGGAGCTCATGCGCGGCGGGGCGCTGCCGGCGCTCACGGGCCCGCGCGCGATCGCGGTGGCGCGGCTCGAGCGCGCGCTGCAGCGTGACGCGACCGACGCGTTCGCGGACCCGGCGGCGCCGCGCTCCACGCCGCGCCTGCTGCAGCGCGAAGCGGACGGCCAGGCGGTGGAGATCTCGCTCGGGCTCGAGGGCCGGCGCGACGAGTGGCGCGGCGACGACGCGCACGGCACCTGGGAGGACGGCAGCGGTCTGCACGGGCGCGGCGCGCTCGTGGTGGACCGCTGGCTGCTCTACACGCACGCGTGGGCCGGGCAGCTCGAGCGCGCCCGCCGCATCGGCGACCCGCTGATCGCGAACCGCGACGTCGCGCTGCACAGCGAAGAGACGTACGTGGCGTACACCGGCGCGTCGGACCGCTGGGGCGCCCAGTTCGGGCGCTCGCGCTGGCACTGGGGCCCCGGCGACGAATCGTCGCTGCTGCTGTCGCGCACCGGCCCGGCGTTCACCGCGCTCGCCGTGCGCATGCGGTTCGAGCCGCTGCGCGCGGACGGCGTGGTGCTGAGCGGCACGCTCTCGACCTCCGAGCAGCGCCAGCTCGCGGCGCACCGCCTGGAGTGGCAGCCCCACGAGGCGCTGCGGCTGGGCGTGAGCGAGGCGGCCGTGTACCGCGCGAGCGGCTGGCAGCCCCTGTACGTGATGGGCCTGCTGCCGTACACGCTCGTGCAGCGCCTGCAGACCGAGGAGTCGCCCGACTCGCTCGACGGCGTGCGCAACAACGTGCTGGTGTCGCTGGACGCCTCGTGGCGCGTGGCCGACGGCACGCGCGTGTACGGCGAGTGGCTGGTGGACGACCTGCATGCGAAGAGCGCGGCGTTCCCGAACAAGTGGGGCGCGCAGCTGGGACTCGACGGCGCCGGCGAGGTGCACGGCCTGCGCGCCACGTGGAACGCCGAGTACACGCGGATGTCGCGCTGGGTCTACACCTCGTTCTTCGGCCGCGAGCTGGCCACGCAGGGTCGCGCGCTCGGCTCGGTGACCGGGCCCGACGCGCGGCGCTTCCGAGTCCGCGCCGCGCTCGACCCGTCCGTCGACTGGCAGATCGGGCTCGCCGCGTCGCACACCGACAAGGGCGAGAACGATCTCGACGAGCCGTTCGTGCCGGGCCCGCCGCCGCCGCCGTCCGGCACGCTCGAGGGCGTGGTCGAGCGCACGCGCGCGCTCGACGCGTGGCTGCGCTGGTGGCCAGCGAGCGGCGTCGACCTGTCGGCCGGGCTCGGCTGGTCGCACACCGAGAACGCCGCGCACGTGCCGGACCAGTCGCGCGAGCGGTGGCGCGCGAGCGTGCAGGCGACGCTCACCCGATGACGGCGCACGGCCCGCAGACGGCTGCCCGCGCGAACGCAGTTCCCCCTTCCGGAGTCGCACGCATGTCCTTCCGCCCACCCGCCCCGCCGCGCCTCGTGGCCCCGCTCGCTTCGCTCGCTCTCGTGCTGGCGCTCGCGAGCTGCGCCCGCAAGGACTCCTCACCCGCCGCGACCACGCCGGCGCCGGCGCCCGCGCCCGTGCCCTCACCGCTCGGCGTGGTGCCCGACTCGGGCGCCGCCGGCGCGGGGCAGCCGTCGCTGCTGCCGCCGTCGGTGGGCCGCGTGAACGTGATGGGCCGCGACCTGCTGCTGCCGCCGCCGCCCGGCATGACCGTGGTGCCGCTCGAGAACACCGCCACGCCCGGCGGCGCCGTGCTCGCGCGGTTCGTGCCCGACTCGACGTTCGCGCGCTGGCAGCGACTGCCCGGGGCGCGCTCCACGCACGTGCTGGCCATCGCCACGGCGATCACGGAGATGAACCGGAGCGAGACCAGCGCGAGCGAGACCATCGAGCACCTGCGCCAGACGCCGCCGGGGCCGATCGCCGACCCCGCGATCGAGGAGCGCTGGAACCAGGCGCTGCGTGCCGGCCTCGCCGGGCGCCGCGCCGCGCTGCCTCCGCACCCCGGCCGCGCGGCGCGCGTGGCGCGGCTCGACGCGCCCCCCGGCGTGTTCGCCGAGATCCTGCTGGAGTCCTCGGGCGGCCGGCAGGGCGTGGCGGCCACCGCGATCGTGCTGGTGCGCCAGCGCGCCGTGCTGTTGTACGTGGGCGTGCAGGAGCCGCGCGAAACGACCGACCTCGCTTCGCTCGAACACGTGCTCATCGACTGGGTGATGGCGCTGCAGAACGCCAACCGCGTCTGACCTTCCGGGAGATCCCCATGCGCCCGATGTCCGTCCTCGCCCTGGCGTGCGCGCTCGCCGCGCTCGCCTCCGCTCCCTCGTGGTCGGCCCCGCGCCCGCCGGCGTTCGACCGTGCCGATCTCGACACCACGTGCGCGCCGTGCGCCGACTTCGCGCGCTTCGCGAACGGCGGGTGGCTCGCCCGCCAGTCCATTCCCGCGGCGTTTTCGTCGTGGGGCAGCTTCGACGTGCTCGAGGAGCAGAACCAGCTCACGCTGCTCGGCATCCTGGGCAAGGCGTCCGCGACCCGCGGCGGCAGCCCCGACGCCCCCACGCGCCGGATCGGCGACTACTACGCCGCGTGCATGGACTCCCTCGCCGCCGAGGCCGCGGGCGCCACGCCGATGCAGCCGCTGCTCGCCGACGTGGACGGCATGGCGACGCGGCAGGACCTCGCCGCGCAGCTCGCGTGGCTGCACGCGCACGGCGTGCGCGCCGCGTTCGGGCTCGGCGCCACGCCCGACCCGCGCCGCAGCGACCTCACGATCGCGAGCTTCAGCCAGGGCGGTCTCGGGCTGCCCGATCGCGACTACTACGTGCGCGACGACTCCGCGTCGGTGGCGCTGCGCGCCGACTACGTGGCCCACGTGCAGCGCACGTTCGCGCTGCTCGGCCGGGCCGACGCGGCCGGCGAGGCCGCCACGGTGATGGCGATGGAATCCGCGCTCGCGCACGCCAGCATGACGAACGTGCAGCGCCGCGATCCGAACGCCGTCTACCACAAGGTGCCGATGGACTCGCTGCGCGTGCTGTGCGGCGGGCTCGATTGGTCGCGCTATTTCGAGCGCCGCGGCGTGCGCGCGCCGGACTCGGTGAACGTGCAGCAACTCCGGTTCGCGACCGTGCTCGACTCGCTCGTGAGCGTGGCCACGATCGACGAGTGGAAGACGTACCTGCGCTGGAAGATCGTGGACGACGCCGCGCCGCTGCTGTCGAACGCGTTCGTGAACGAGGACTTCGCGTTCCGCCAGAAGCTCACCGGCGCGAAGGAGATGCTGCCGCGCTGGAAGCGCTGCCTGCGCGCCACCGACCAGGACCTGGGCGACCTGCTCGGGCAGGCGTACGTGCGCGAGCGCTTCTCGCCGCGGGCGCGCGAGCGCGCGCTCGCGCTGGTGAGGAACCTCGAGGCGGCGCTCGGCGAGCGCATCGCCGCGCTCGAATGGATGAGCCCGCAGACGCAGCGCGCCGCACGGGCCAAGCTCGACGCGTTCGCGAACAAGATCGGCTACCCGGACCTGTGGCGCGACTACGCCGGCGTCAGCGTGACGCGCGGCGGGTGGCTCGCGAACCGGCTCGAGTGCCGCCGCTGGGAGACGAACCGGCTGATGCAGCGCATCGGCCAGCCCGTGGACAAGCGCGAGTGGTCGATGACGCCGCCCACCGTGAACGCGTTCTACAGCTCGTCGTTCAACAGCATCAACTTCCCGGCCGGCATCCTGCAGCCGCCGTTCTACGACCCGTCGTGGGACGACGCGCTGAACTACGGCGCGATCGGCGCCGTGATCGGGCACGAGATGACGCACGGCTTCGACGACCGCGGCCGGCAGTTCGATGCCGCCGGCAACCTGCGCGACTGGTGGACCGCCGACGACGCGGCACGCTACAAGGAGCGGGCGCAGAAGGTGATCGACCAGTTCGACGCGTACACCGTGGCGGGCGGCGTGCCCGTGAACGGCAAGCTCACGCTGGGCGAGAACATCGCCGACCTCGGCGGTCTCGCGGTGGCGTACGCCGCGTTCGAGAAGGCCACCGCCGGCCGGCCGCGGCGCACGATCGACGGCTTCACGCCCGAGCAGCGCTTCTTCCTGTCGTGGGCGCGCGTGTGGCGGAGCCTCGAGCGCGACGAGAGCCTGGTCACGCGCGTGAAGACCGACCCGCACTCACCCGACGACCTGCGCATCAACGGCCCGCTGTCGAACCTCGACGAGTTCCGCAAGGCGTTCGGCTGCCGCGAGGGCGATGCGATGGTGCGCGAGGCCGCGAAGCGCGCACGCATCTGGTAGTGCTGCCGCCCCGCGTCGGAACGGGCGGCGCTCCCCGCGGGCGCCGCCCGTTCGCGTGACGCCGGCACTCCCCCGCGAGCCCACCGGGCGACGCACGCGCCCGATCGCACTGCGTGCTCGCGATCGGGCGTTCTCCGCGCTCACCGCCCCCTGCGCCTCGTTCGTCGGTGCGGCGGTTGATTCGCGGGCGCCTGCGACGCAACGTGCGGGCGTTCACGGCTCCCCGCCGACGTCGAACCCGCCCGTGTCGCCATCGGCGACGGGTGGCGCTTCGTGTCCGGACGGGAGCGCTCCCCGACTCCAACGACAGGGAACCCCCATGCGACGCTCGATCGCACTCGCGCTCGCGCTGCTGACCGCCGCCTCCGCGGCGGGCGCCGGTGAAGGCGCCTGGACCCGCGCCGAGCAGGACACCACCTGCGCGCCGTGCCGCGACTTCTTCCGCTACGCCAACGGTGGATGGGTGGACCACGCCACCATTCCCGCCGCCTACCCCGGCTGGGGCAGCTTCGCGGCGCTCGCCGACCAGAACCAGAAGCGCCTGCTCGAGATCCTGCAGGTTGCCGCCGCGAACCGCGCCGCGAAGCCCGGTTCGCCCGATCGCATCGTCGGCGACTACTGGAACGCGTGCATGGACTCGGCGGGCGCCGAGGCCGCGGGCACGAAGCCGATCGAACCGCTGCTCGCGCAGCTGGACGGCCTGAAGGGCGCCGCCGACCTGGCGCGCTCGCTGGGCTGGATGCACGCGCACGGCGTGCGTGCGGCATTCGGCCTGTTCCCGGGGCCCGATGCGAAGCGCAGCAACCTGACGATCGCGAACGCGTCGCAGGGCGGGCTCGGCCTTCCCGACCGCGACTTCTACACCCGCCCCGACTCCATGTCGCAGTCGCTGCGCGACGCGTACGTGGCGCACGTGGCGCGCGTGTTCGGCCTGCTCGGCCGGCCCGATGCCGAGGACGCGGCGAAGCGCGTGATGGCCCTCGAGACGGCGCTCGCGCAGGCCAGCATGACGAACGTGCAGCGCCGCGATCCGAAGGCCACCTACCACTTCGTGCCGCTCGACTCGCTGCGTGCCTGGGCGCCGGCGCTCGACTGGAACGTCTACTTCGCGACGCGCGCGATGCGGGCGCCCGATTCGCTCAACGTGGGCCAGCCCGACTTCTTCCGCGCGCTGTCGCGCCTGGCGTCGAGCGTGCCGGCGGCCGACTGGCAGGACTACCTGCGCTGGAAGATCGCCGACGACGCGGCCGGCACGTTGTCGAACGCGTGGGTGCTCGAGGACTTCGCGTTCCGCAAGCGCCTGACCGGCACGAAGGAGCTGCTGCCGCGCTGGAAGCGCTGCATCCAGGCGACGGACCAGGACCTGGGCGACGCGCTCGGCCAGATGTACGTGCGCAAGCACTTCCCGCCCGCGGCGCGAGACCGCGCGCTCGTGCTGGTGAAGAACCTCGAGGCGGCTCTCGGCGAACGCATCGCGGCGCTCGACTGGATGAGCGACGCCACGAAGCAGGCCGCGCGCGTGAAGCTGGACGCGTTCGCGAACCACATCGGTTACCCGGCGAGCTGGCGCGACTACAAGGGCCTGGCGATCTCGCCGAGCGACTTCGCCGCGAACCGGCGCGCCGCGCAGCTGTGGGAACTGCAGCGGCAGCTCGCGCGCATCGGCGGCCCGGTGAAGAAGGACGAGTGGCGCATGAGCGCGCCCACGGTGAACGCGTTCTACGCACCGCCGTTCAACAGCATCAACTTCCCCGCCGGCATCCTGCAGCCGCCGTTCTACGACGCCTCGTGGGACGACGCACTGAACTACGGCGGCATCGGCGCCGTGATCGGCCACGAGATGACGCACGGCTTCGACGACCAGGGCCGCCAGTACGACGCCGACGGCAACCTGCGCGACTGGTGGACCGCCGACGACGCGAGTCGCTACAAGGAACGCGCGGACAAGGTGGCCGCGCAGTTCGACGCGTTCGAGGTGCCGGGCGGCCTGCACGTGAACGGCAAGCTCACGCTCGGCGAGAACATCGCCGACCTCGGCGGCCTCGCGGTGGCGTACGCCGCGCTGCAGAAGGCGCTCGAGGGCAAGCCGCGAACCACGATCGACGGCTACACGCCCGAGCAGCGCTTCTTCCTGTCGTACGCGCGCGTGTGGCGCTCGACGATGCGGCCCGAGGCGCTGCAGAACATGGTCAAGACGAACCCGCACTCGCCGGCGATGTTCCGCGTGAACGGCCCGCTGTCGAACCTGGACGAGTTCCGCAAGGCGTTCGGGTGCCAGGAGGGCGACGCGATGGTGCGCGCCGCCGACCAGCGCGCCCGCATCTGGTAGGCGCACTCCCCCACGAGGCCCCGGCGGAAACGCCGGGGCCTTCGTGCGTTCGGCGGGCGCCACGTCGGTCGCCGACGGGACGACCGTGGTCCGGGACACGTGGTCGGCGACACGTGCTCCGGGCGGTGGCCGCCCGCTCCGCTCGGGGCCCCGTGTTTCCCGGCACTTGCGGCCGCGTCGCGCCCCGGTCGATGGATCATGGGACTCATCGACGCACCCCGGGGTGCCGATGAAAGAGAGGCATTTCCACTGACCGGGGATCCCCCTCCCCTGGAGCGAACTCCTTTGCCTCCGGAGGGCCGGTGCCGCGCCTGGCTCGAGTACTCGGTGTCGACGACAACTCTCGCAATCTCGCCATCCTCCGGCGGACCCTCGCGCGTGACTGCGAGCTGATGACCGCCTCTTCGGGAGAGGAAGCGCTGGCGATGGCGCCCCGCTTCCGCCCGGACATCGTGCTGCTCGACATCATGATGCCGGCGATGGACGGCTACGAGACGTGCCGCCGACTGCGCGCGCACCCCGAGACGGCGAGCGCCAAGATCATCCTGGTGTCGGCGAAGGCGCTGACCGCCGAGCGCCTGGAAGGCTACGCGGCGGGCGCCGACGACTACGTCGTGAAGCCGTTCGACCCCGACGAGCTGTCGGCGAAGGTGCGCGTCTACTCGAAGCTCAAGTCGGTCGAGGAAGTGGACCAGCTTCGCGGCGACCTGCTGACGCTGCTCAGCCACGGCACGCGCACGCCGCTCACGACCATCCTGAGCCCGCTGCCGCTGCTGCTGATGGGCGAGAACCTGACCCCCGAACAGCGGCGACTGCTGCAGATGATGGAGAGCGGCGCCACGCGGCTGCTGCGGCTGATCGAGAACGGCTGCTTCCTGGCGCGGCTGCGCGCCGGGGACCTGCCGTTCGACGCGGCCCCGCTGGACCTGACGCCCGTGGTGCAGGGCGCGTGCGACCGCGCGGACGAAGCGGCCGCCGCGCGCCAGGTGCGCGTGAACCTGTCGGTGGACGGTACGCCGATCGCCCGCGCGGACGCCTCGATGCTCGGGCAGGCGCTCGACGCGGTGCTCGACAACGCGATCCGCTTCAGCCCCGCGGGCGGCGTCGTCGACGTGCACGCGTGGAGCGAAGGGCCGCTCGCGCAGCTGTCGGTGAGCGACAACGGGCCCGGCATCCCGCCGGACCACCGTGCCCACGTGTTCGAACCCCTCACGGTGGCGGACGTGCGCGTGCACAGTGGCGGCCAGGGCATGGGGCTCGCGATCGCGCGGGCGATCGCCGACATGCACGGCGGACGGCTGTGGCTGGACGAGTCCGCGACGACGGGCACGACGTTCCGATTCGAACTGCCGATGGCCGTCACCCCGGCCGTGGCGGCCTGACCGCATGCCCTCCACGCCCCCGGGCACCCCCGCGCGCGCGCCGGTGCCGCCGACCGAGCGGTTCCAGAGCCTGCACACCCGGCTCGCGGTGCTGATCGCGCTGAGCGTGGTGGTGTTCACCGTGATGTTCGCGGTGCAGCAGCAGAGCCAGAGCCGGCAGGTCGAGCTGCTGTTCTCCGAACGCGTGCAGGAGACCTCGCGCGTGCTCGACAAGCTGCTCGAACTGCGCGCGCGCGGTGCCGGCGTGCACGCGGACGACTACTCGCGCTGGAGCGAGATGGTGTCGTTCGTGCGCACCCGCGATGCCGAGTGGGGCCGCGTGAACGTCTTCGAGAGCATCGAGACCTTCGACGTCGACGTGGCGTGGGTGCTCGACGAGAAGTTCCGGCAGGTGTACGCGGCGAACCCCGAGAGCCTCCCCGGGCTCGATCGGATCCCCGCTTCGCCGGCGGAGATCGAACGCGCATTCACCGCACACCCGTTCCACCACTTCTTCGCCCTGTCGCCCGCGGGCGTGCTGGAACTGTGGTCGTCGTCGATCCGGGAGTCGGACGACTTCGAACGCAAGGGCCCGCGGCGCGGCTACTACGTGATCGGCCGCCGCTGGTCGCCCGCGCGCCTGGCATCGCTCGCCCAGGTGGCCTCGGGCCAGCCGTCGCTCGTGGCGCCGCGCCCCCCGAACACGCCCTCCGAGAGCTCTCCGCGCACCGGGCTGATCGAGCTGTTCACGCCGTTGCCCGGCATCGACGGTGAGCCGGTCGCCGACCTGCGATTCCACGCGAGCTACCCGGTGGCGATGCGCGTGCAGCGGGCGCTGACCACCGCGCTCGCCGTGCTGCTGGTGGGTGCGTTCTTCACCATGCTGATGTTCTGGGTGGCGCTGGTCCGCTGGGTGCAGACACCGCTCGCCGCGATCACGCAGGCGCTCGAGACCGACGACCCGAAGCCGCTCGTCGCGGCCGAGCGCACGAACGACGAGTTCGGCCGGCTGGCGAAGCTCGTGGACGCGTTCTTCCGGCAGCGCGACGAGCTGGACACGGCGCGCGAGGCCGCCGAGCAGGCCGTGCGCGCGAAGTCCCAGTTCCTCGCGAACATCTCGCACGAGCTGCGCACGCCGATGCACGGCATCCTGAGCTACGCGCGCTTCGGCATCCGCGACGCGCGCGAGGTGCCGGCCGAGGAGCTCGAGGACTACTTCCGCAACATCGACGAGTGCGGCAACAGCCTCACGAGCCTGCTCGACGACCTGCTGGACCTGGCGAAGTTCGAGGCCGGGCGCATGACGATGGCCGTGAGCGAGGTCTCGCTCGCGGACGTCGTGAACGACGCGGCCGACGAGTTCGCATCGCTGTACAGCGAGATGGGCGTGAAGCTGTCGCTCGAGGTGGACGAGGCGACGCCGGAGATGCCCGCCGACCGCTCGCGGCTGATGCAGGTGCTGCGCAACCTGCTGTCGAACGCGGTGAAGTTCTCGCCGCCCGGCGGCCAGGTGCGCGTGGCGCTGCGCACCGTGGGCGAGGTGGCGCAGCTGTCGGTGGTCGACGAGGGCCGCGGCATCCCGCCCGACGAGCTCGAGCACATCTTCGACAAGTTCGTACAGGCCACCGGCACGCATCCGCGCACCGGCGGCACCGGTCTCGGGCTGGCGATCAGCCGCGAGATCGTGGAAGCGCACGGGGGTCGCATCTGGGCCGAGAACCGGCCCGAGGGGGGTGCACGCATGGTGTTCGAGATCCCGCTGTCCGGGCCGCCCGTGGTGGCGGAAACCGAGCCGACGGAACCGCGTCCGCGCGTCAACCACGGACGCCGCGCGACGGACCGCAAGGTGCCGAAGGAGGACGCGGCATGAGTGCCCGGAGCCTGCGACACCTGCTGCCGTTCCTGGCGTGCCTCGCGATCGCGCTGTCGGCGCCCGCGATCCGCGCGGATGACGCGGCGGCCACCGCGCCTGCGGACGAACCGGCGCCGCGCGCCGAGTGGTCCCTCACCTACGCGTCACGCTACGCGTTCCAGGGCATCGACTACAGCGAGGGCCGGGCGGTGCTGCAGCCGTGGGCCGCGCTGCACGCCGGCCCGCTCACCGGCACCGTGTGGGCGAACGCGAACCAGGCGCGGCACCGGTTCGACGAGGTGGACCTCGGCGTGCAGACGCCGTGGGCGACCGGCCCCGTGAGCGGCACCGCGGGCTGGCTGTACCTGCGCTACCCGAACCGCGACTGGGCGGCCACGCACGAGCTGGTCGTGGAGTGCGCCGCGAACGCGGCCCTGTCCCCCACGCTGTCGCTGCACTGGGACGTGGCCGAGGGCGACGGCCTGTGGTGGACCGCGGGCGCCTCGCGCGCGTTCGCGAGCCCCGTCGGCGAGTGGCAGCTCGCCGCGAAGCTCCACGGGCAGGAGCACTACTACGCCATGACGGGCCTGCCCACGGCCGAGACCACGCTGGGCCTGACGATCGAGAGCGGCGGCCTCTCGTTCGCGCCGTCCGTGACGCGCGTGTGGTCGTGGGACAACGGCGACTGGCGCGGCGAGCTGCGCCCGCTGCCGACGTGGCAGGCGGGGCTGACGATCGCCCCGAAGTGATCGTGGGCGACCCGGGGTGAGGTCGCTCAGCGGTAGAGCAACTTCACCCCGC
>JBGAMH010000166.1:0-10935 GCA_044223135.1 Candidatus Eiseniibacteriota bacterium
GTCGAACTCGCCGCGCGTCACCGGCGTGACCCGGTGACGTTCGCACCAGTCCTCGATCGAGCGGCGCAACGCGGTGTTCTCGCCCGGCATCAGGAACGGCGCGCCGTGGACCGATCGCGGGAAGCCGCGGCGCAGCTTCGTCGCGAGCCGGGGAGCCGCCAGCAGCACGACGCCACACTCGAGCAGCAGGTGGTGGAACACCTTCACGCGCACGCGCGGATCCAGCGGGGCGTCCGTGATGACCAGGTCGAGTTCGTGCAGCGCCAGTTGCGCCGCCAGCGCCTCGGCGCGGGCTTCGCGCACCACCAGCAGCGTGGGCTCGGCGCCGGACATCGCCCCCGCGAGCAGCCGTCTCGCGATGTGCTTGGGCACGACGTCGGCGACCCCGACCGTGAAACGACGCGCGTGTCCCGGGGCGCGGCCGCGCACAGTTTCGAGCAGCTCGTGCCCGAGCGCGAAGATGCCGTCCGCGTAGCCGTGAACGATGCGGCCCATCTCGGTGAGTTCCATCCGCCGACCGACGCGCTCGAACAGCTTCTCGCCGAGCATGTCCTCGAGCTGGCGGATCTGCGCGCTCAGCGTGGGCTGGGCGAGCCGCAGCACCTTGCTGGCGCGCGTCACCGATCCCTCGCGCACGACGAGCCAGAAATAGAGAAGGTGGTGGTAGTTGAGTCGTTCCATCGTTGCAAAGCCTCCTTATAGGGCATCCCTATGAATGGAAAGCATTTTATCTAGTGGGCGTGCGTGGCGGAAGCGGCGATGTTCCCGGCGTCGCGGGTCGCCCGCGCACGACCACGCAGGAAGGGAACTCGACGCCATGACCGTTGGACTCGCTCGTTCGCGTTACATCCGCCTGAAGCGCACCGCCCTGTGGGTGGTGCTGCTCGCCGGGATGGGTGTCGACGGCGCGCCGGTCGCGGCGAGGCGTCACCCGACGGGACCGGTTCCGCCTGCGATCGTCCGCGAAGCGACCTTCGAGGGGGACGAGGCTCCCGGCGCGCCGACGCGACCGATGCGGGCCCTGTCCCCCGGCTCGGTGCGGCTGGGCAGCCGTGGGCTGGACGCGGGGGCGCGTTCCCGGTCCTCGGGCAACGCCCCGCTCGCCGCCGATTCCCCGACGCACGGCCCGCTGCGCGTGGCCGCGCCGGCGTTCGTCCACGAGAACGAACGACCGGGATGCGAGCGCGCGTGGGACCCGTCCGGAATCCGAGGGCCGCCCGCCTGAGCGCAGGCCGGGCCCGCCCTTCGTTCCCCCTTTCGCTGCACCCCCCATCCGGGCTCCGCGCACGGCGCCGGGCCCGAACGGAGAACACCATGAACCACTACACGCACATCGAGCCCCGTGCCTTCACGCACCTCGCCCAGGTCAAGGCCATCCCGACGCCCGTGCTGGAGGACATGAAGCGGCGCTACACGACCGCGGTCGCGAGAACGAACGAGATCCTCGACCGGCTCCGGGAAGCCGACCGGACGGCGTCGAACACGGTCTTCAGCGACATGAGGTCGCTGCTCGGAGCGCTGCCGACGACGCTCGCCACGGTGAAGAGCTACGAGCTCTTCTTCTCCCAGCTGGGTTCGAGGCCCGGCGTGCCGGCGAGGGGCGTGCTGGCGGACCGCATCGCGAGGGACTTCGGCTCGCACGCCCAGTTCCTGGACGAGTTCGTGGCGACCGCGCTCGCGTCCCGGGGATGGGCCGCCGTGGCGTGGGACCTCGATCTGCAGCGGCTCATGTGCATGATCGGGGACACGCCCGAGCAGCTCACGGTGTGGAACAACACGCCGGTCATCGTGGTCGACGTCACCGAGCGCGGGCTGGACACGGGGACCGAGCGGTCCACCTACGTCCGGACGCTGGTCGAGAACCTCGACTGGCAGGTGGTCGAGCGCAACCTCGAGAACGCCCTCGGGCTGACGCCCGTGGGGCGGTCACAGTAGCCACCCGGGGGCTCGACACCCGGGCCCCGGGAAGCGAAGCGAGCGGGAGCGGGCCGGAAGTCTCGGCCCGCTCCGTGCGTTCGGACCGATCGCGGCCCCGCGGCGATCAGCGCAGGAACTCCCGGCTCACTTCCTTGAAGAGCGGCGTGCCCGACTCGTGCAGCCACTCGAACGCCGCCATCTCGCGCGACACGATCTGCACGCCATGCTGGCGCATGCGCGCCAGCGCGAGCGCCTTGTCGCTGGCGCGGCGAGAGCCGACGGCCTCCTCCACCACGAACACGTCGCGCCCCGCCGCGCGCAGCTCGAGCGCCGTCTGCAGCACGCACACGTGCGTCTCGATGCCGCAGAGCACGATCTGCGGCCGCGCGAAATCGGCGTCGTCCGCGAGGCATCCGGCCGCCACGCACGAGAAGTGCAGCTTCTCTCGCGGCGGCGCCGGCAGCAGCGCGCGCAGGTCGGGGTGCGTGGAGCCGATGCCGCGCGGGTACTGCTCCGTGGCCAGCACCGGCACGCCGAGCCGCACGGCCACGCGCACGAGCCAGCCCGCGTGGGCCAGCACGTTCGCGCCGTCGTCGATGTGCGGCAGCAGCTTCTCCTGGACGTCGATCACCAGCAGCGTGGACCGCTTCGCGTCGAGCAGCATGGGGATGTCCTTCCGCCGACGCCGGGCCGGCGCCGTGGCTCAGCGGTACAGCGCCTTGATCCGCCCCCACGAGGTGGCGGCGGCGGGCGTCGGCGCGAACGCCGGCCGGAACTCGGGATCCACGATCTTGTCGCCCGGCGCCGGCGCCAGGAAGGCGGGCGTCACCTCGGCGAAAGTCGTCGGGTGGAACTTGTGCACCTGCGCCGTGACGCCGTCCACCACGTAGATGTGGCCGTCGTGCGGGCTCACCACGATGCCGTGCGTGTTGCCCCAGCTGCCGTTGCCGAACGAGCCGAGCAGGTTGTGCGCGGGCGTCGAGTCGTAGCGGTACACGAGGTTCGTCCCCAGCGCCGTGACCAGGATCTCGCCGTTCAGGAACTCGACGTCGTTGCCGCGCGAACCGAACGGCAGGTTCCAGGCCGTGAGGATCGCACCGGTGACCGGGTCGAGTTCGCAGACGCCCGTGTTCGAGTAGAGCACCACGTACAGGTTGCCGTTCGGCCCGTAGCGCATGTCCGAGGGGCCGCCGGGCACCGTGGCGAACACCCCGATCGGCAGTCCCGTGTTGCCGTCGTACTCGCGGATGATGCCCGTGGAGGTCTCGCTCACGAGCACGTTGCCGTTCGCGCGGTAGATCCCCGCCCACTGCCAGGCCGCCGGGCCGTACGACTTGATGAACGCGCCGGTGGCCACGTCGTACTCGGCGACGCCCGCGAAACCGCCCACGAGCACGCGGCCGTTGCTGGTCCCGAAGTGGATCGCCAGAGGCGAGTTCGAGGTGGGCGTGAACACGCCGAGGAAGTTGCCGGTCGTGCCGGTGTACACGCGCACGGTGTTCGAGACGTCGCCCGTCACGTAGAGATCGCCGACGGAACCCACGGGCACCGCCCCGGAGGTCGAGGGCAGCATCAGCGCGATCAGGAGCGACGGGAGCAGGCTGCGGAAGCGGTCGATGCGCGCCATGGGGACCTCCGAGGAGTGAGGCGGGACGTTCGCGAGCGTGAAGTGTCCCCGGCTCGCCGCGAAGCCGTCAACGGGAATCCGCGGGGGACGGCACCCCCGGCCGACCGGACGGGGCGGATCCCCTCCGGCCGCGAACGCACGAACGGCCGCCCCCGGAGGAGCGGCCGTTCGCACGAAGGCCCGAATCACTCCAGCCGCGCCAGCTTGCGGCTGAGCGTCTCGCCCGCCGCCACCAGCCGCACGAAGTACACGCCGGCCGGGGCCGCCGCGCCCCGCTCGTCTCGGCCGTCCCACGTGGCGCGGTGCGCGCCGGCCGTGCGCTCACCGTCGACGAGCGTTCGCACGCGACGGCCCTGCAGGTCCACCACGTCCAGGCTCACCCGCGTCGCGCGCGGCAGCTCGAACGCGAGGCTCGTCTCGCCGCGCATCGGGTTCGGCCGCGCGTCGGACAGCGACACGCGAGTGACACCGCCCGCGGTCGGCGCGCCCACCCACGTGGTGCCCGGGCCACGGAGGTCGTACTCGCGCACGCCGCTGCGCACCGGCGACTCCCAGCGCGACGTCGGGAAGTAGATGTTGTGGAACCGCGCCCGCAGCCGCCACGAGTACGGCGTGCCGATCGCGAGGCCGGACACCGGCGTGAACGCGGCCCCGACGTGGCCCACGACCGAGCTGTAGAGCGTGCCCGTCCAGGCCGGCGCCACGCCCTGGATCGGCGGCAGCGTGTAGCGGGGCGGCGTGCGGAGGTCCCATTCCATCTTGAACTTCGTGCGTCCCGCGGCCGACGGCGCGTAGTTGAGGAACACCGGGTTCGCGCCCGCCGAACCCATCGGCACCACGTTCGGGCCGCTCACCGTGCGGCGCGCCAGCGCGAGGTGCAGGCGCGACGAGCCGGTGCCGCCCATGCACACCTCCACGAATCCCTGGCGGTACGCGACGTCGGTGTACCCCGGCTCGCCGAGGACCAGGTCCGCCCAGCCGTCGCCGTTCACGTCGCCGGCGTTCGCGACGCAGTGCCCCACGTTGGTCGCGACACCGGAGCCGAACAGCGTCCGGATCGGAGCCGCCCCGGCCGGGAGCGGGCCGGCGTACACGCGCGCCGTGCCGCGATCCTGCGGACCGCCGGCGTCCTGGAACACCGCGCCCACCACGACGTCGCTCAAGCCGTCGCCGTTCGCGTCGCCGGCGCTCGCCACCGAGCTGCCGTAGCCGCCGAACGCCTCGTCGCCGAGCTGGCTCCAGACCTGGCTGGTCAGCCCGGCGGCCGAGCCACCGAGCACCGCGGCGCGGCCCTGGCTCTGGATGGTCTGGTTCGCGTTCGGCGCGCCCACGATCACGTCGCCGTAACCGTCGCCGTTCACGTCACCGGCGTTCGACACGCTCGAGCCGAACGACTCGTTGGCACCGCCGTTCAACGTGCGCTGGAGCACGAGCACGCTGCCCGTGGGACTGCCGGCGTACTCGAAGATCCGCCCGCTGTCCACGATCGTGAACGGTCCCGCGGGCGTGTCGAAGTACGGGGCGCCCACGACGAGCTCCGTGTAGCCGTCGCCGTTCGTGTCGGCGAAACCGTTCAGGCTCCAGCCGAACTTCTCGCCCGCCTGCGTGCCCGACGCGGCCCACACGTTCGCGGCCGCGATGCCCGCGGGGCCACCCAGGTACATGAACGCGCTCCCCGTGGTCGTGTTCGAAGCACCCACGGCGAGGTCGGCGTAGCCGTCGCCGTTGAAGTCGCCGCCGGTGACGGCGCTGCCGAAGTAGCTGGCCGGCGAGGGGCCGTTCAGCACGCGGTCCGGCGTGGTCAGCGGCACCGTTCCGGATCGACCGTGGAACACGAGCACGCGCCCGAGGTTGCCGTTGAACGGCTGGTGCGCGCCCACGGCGATGTCCGCGAGCCCGTCGCCGTTCACGTCTCCCAGGCCGCACACCGAGATGCCGAGCTGGTCGCCCTCGGTGCCGATCACGTACCACGAGTACGTCGCCTCGAGACCGTTCAGGCTCCCGCGCACCAGGAACACGATGCCGTTGTCGGCTTCGCCCTGGCTGTAGTCGTCCCACGACGGGCTGCCGATGAGGACGTCGTCGTAGCCGTCGCCGTCCACGTCGCCCGCCGACGCGACCGACCAGCCGAGCCCGGCGTCGTCCACCACGGACTGCGTGAAGTTCCAGGCCGCCGTGTACGACGGGCCGTCCCCGTTGCCGGCGAACACCGCCAACCGGCCCTCGTTGCTCTGGCCGTTGCTGAACGCGGCGTCGCCGATCACGACGTCCGAGAGCCCGTCCCCGTTCACGTCGCCGGCCGTGCCGAAGGAACCCGCGGGGTTCGGCGCGAAGAACTGGGTCACGATCAGCGACGACAGGTAGCTCGTCAGCAGCGCCGCGTTGCCGTTCTGCCCGATCAGCAGGTCGGCCTTGCCGTCGCCGGTGACGTCGCCGGCGGGCGTGAACGCCCGGCCGAACTGCAGGTTCGGGATGGTGCCCGCGTCCCACCACACCAGCGAACCGGTGAGCCCCGAGGGTCCGCCCGCGTAGACGCGCGCGTAGCCGCCGTCCGAGCCGTACGTGTCGTCGGTGGGCGCACCCACCGCGACGTCCGCGTAGCCGTCCCCGTTCACGTCGCCGGCGCCGCAGACCGCGGCACCGAACGTCGCGAACTGCGCCGGTGACTCGACGATGGACGCCGATCCGAACGTGCCGCGCCCCGCGAACCGCGGCAGCCCCGTCGACGAGCCGAAGATGACGTACGCCTTGCCGCCGATGATCCCCCCCGTCAACGACGAGGGTGCGCCCGGGTAACCCACCACGAGGTCGTCGTAGCCGTCGGCGTTCACGTCGCCGGCGGTGGCGGCCGCGGCGCCGGTGGAGTTCGGGATCGTGAACCCGCATGCACCGAGCAGCCACGGATCCACCGTGCTGAGTCCGCTCGCGGAGCCCATGAACACGTCCACGCGCCCGTGCGCCTGCGTGCCCGGCCCGCACTCGTTGAACAGGCCGACCAGTGGCGCGGTGATCACGACGTCGTCGAATCCATCGCCGTTCACGTCGCCGGCCGGTCCCACCGTGGTGCCCCAGCCGCCACAGAAGTTCTGCGTGTACTCGAAAGGCGAGGCCGTGTTGAGACCGCTCGGCCCGCCGTAGTAGACGCGCAGCCGCCCCGACTGCGTGAGGGCCCAGGCGATCGCGACGTCGCCGTAGCCGTCGCCGTTCACGTCGCCGACCCCGGTGCAGGATCCCGCGCCGGTCGTGACCGGCTGGGTCACCGGGTACCCCGGCGCCAGCACCGGCCCGTTCGCGGAGCCGAGGTAGAGATAGAACTGGTTGTTCGAGGAACCGCCCATCGCGACGAGATCGGAGTAGCCGTCGTTGTTCACGTCGCCGGCGGTCGCGGCCGCGTTGCCGAGGAAGCCGTTCGACACGTTGGACTCGACGGTCCACTTCGGGGTGGTCGCGAGGGACGCCGTCTCGTCCAGCTGCGCGCGCTCGCGGAGGAATCGCATGCCCATCCGGCGTGCCGCGTCGGGCGTCGGAAGCGCGCGCGCGCCGACCGACGTGTGGAAGCGGTCCTCCGCCGGGCGCGAGGCCGGTGCGCTCCGGGCGAGGTCTTCGAGCAGGCCCGCGACGGCGGGCGGCGTGAGCGAGGTGACGAATGCGACCGCCAGCATCAGGGCCGGCAGCGAGCGGAAGGGGCGGCAAAAGGGCATGGGGCCTCCTGTCGGGGTTCGGGCGGGGTGACGTCGTTGGAACGACGCCTCGAGCCGCCCGTCACACGCCGAAGCGAGGCACGCGCAGAATCGATGGGGATCCCGCGTGCGCCCGGGCCGCTCCGGCGGCCCCTGGCCGGGGGGCGCTCCGGCGAGCCCTCCGCGGCGGGGTGCGCGCTCGCCGCGCCTGCGGCGCGACGCGACTCGACGCGGGCGTGCGGCTCGCGCGGTGACGGCCGCGACTGCCGCGACTCAGTGCCCCGGCGGCGCGTCCACGCGGGGGTCGAACGTGGCGGAGCGCACCCTGCCCGCACCATCCACCCAGGCCGCGATCGGGAAGTTGTCGATCCCCGCGGTGCGCAGGCGACGGCCCGTGTCGGCGTAGACCGGGAAGCCGAGCGCGAAGCGCGTGGCGAACTCCCGCGCGTCCAGGCTCGAGCCTTCCGCCACCGCGACCAGCCCGGCCGCGGCGGGAGCGCCCGCACGGCGGCGGCTCTCCCACTCGGAGGCCATGCGCTCGCACGGGGAGCACTCGGGGTCCAGGAACAGCACGAGCCCGCCGGATGCGCCCACCAGCGTGGACGAGCGAGCGGCGGCGCCGTCGGGGCCCACCACGGGCACGTCGGGCAGCGACATGCCCGCGTGCAGCGGCATCGGGGGCGCGACGATCCGCTCGCGCGGCCCGAACCACGTGCGGTACGCGCTGCCGGCGTAGATCCCGGCGGCGCCGATCGCGGCCAGCACGAGCCACCAGAGCAGGTTCGATCGCGAGCTTGCGGGTTCGGTCATGGGAGCGTGGGAAGAGTCGTCGCGAGGCGGAAAAGGTGCGGGCGTCCGGTGACGGGCAGTCGGCGAGTGCGGGACGTGCTGGGGAGCCTCGCCGCCACCGGACGCCTCGGGGGTCCGATCAGCAGGGATAGCTCTGCGGGCAGAGGATGCCGGGCGCCGGCTTGCAGGTTTCGACGCCGTTCACGATGCAGCACTTGTGCGAGCGGCTGCAGATGCACTTGTAGTAGCAGTTCGCGGCGTCGGCCTTGCTGTGCAGCGCGCTGGCGACGAACGCCACCGTGAAAACGGCGAGGACCAGGAGGGCCTTGCGGATCACGCGTATCACCTCCTTCCGTGTCGGATGGACAGCCGGCGCAGTACAGCGTCCGCGACGGGAAGGGTCAAGGAATTCCTGTGGCGGGCGCGCAGACGAACCGTCGAAGATGTGGTCCGACGCAACGGCGCCCCGACCGGGAGAGAACCCGGGCGAGCCTCCGCGGCGCCGCTCCCCGGCCGCACGGACCATCGCGCGGGCGCACGGGCCCGCGGCCGTCTCAGCGGTTCAGCCGCCAGATCTCGAAGTTCAGCGCGGTCGCGAAGCTCACCCACGCGAGGTAGGGCAGCAGCAGCGCGCCGGCCGGCACGCTGACCCGCCAGAACGCGGCGATCGTCGCCAGCAGTGCGAGCCAGATCAGCATGCTGTCCACGAGCGCGAGGCCGGGCCGATGCATGCCGAAGAACAGCGGCGACCACATCACGTTGAACAGCAGCTGCAGCGCGAACAGGCTCAGCGCCCCCTGGTTGGGCTTCCATCCGCCGTGGCGCCACACCAGCCACGCCGCCACCGCCATGCTCGCGTAGAGCAGCGTCCACGCGGGACCGAAGACCCACGCGGGCGGGGTCCACGCCGGCTTGCGAAGCAGGTCGTACCACGGACCGGGCCCGGCGCCGCCCGACAGGCCAGGCAGCACGGCCAGCCAGCCCGCGTCGGACCGTCCGGAACGGGAAGCGGCTGCGCGGGGTTCGGTCGGCATGAGCTCGGACTCCAGGGCGTGTGCGCGCTTCGCGACCGACGGGTGATCCGGGGATCGCTGCTACCGTGTCGTGCGGACCGTGCCGGGCGCGGGTCGCGACGGTGGTGCTCGCGGCGCGACCCCGGGGGCCGGTCACCACGGAGAGAGGGTTGCACGTGCCGTGCCTCGAACCATGGAGCGGCTCGCTCTCGGCCAAACCGATGCCGCGCAGGCGTCGCGGGGCCGGCGGTCGCCGCCGCGGGCGGCTCGCTCTCGCCCAAACCGATGCCGCACAGGCGTCGCGGGGCCGGCGGTCGCCGCCGCGGCCGCCGAGCGCGCCCGGCGCGCGTGCAGATCTTGCGCACGCGAGCACATTCGGGCAGCGCCTGCGGATCTCCGGTCGCTCGCGCGTCGCGGCCCGCGGCGCGCGCGCGACCGCCGCCGTCTCCAAGAACGTCGACCGGCAAGCTCCCAACCATCTGCAGCTCGCGCCCATCCAACCCTCCACCGCCGCCCCGAACCTTCTCCAGCCCGGAGTCCCGCATGCGCCTGCCGTGGCCGTCTCGCTCCGTGACGGGCCCGCTCGTCGCTCTCGCTTCGCTGATCGGCTTCGCGTCGCCGGCGCTCGCCGACACGCACCCGGTGGCCACCTATCGCGTGCGCATGCGCGAGGACTCGCCGCGCCTTTCCGTGTCGGCTTCGCTCCCCGTGGCCGGGGCCGTGCTCGGCATGGCCACGACGCGCCCCGCGGGCATTCCGGACCTGGACTCCCTCGGCTGGGCCGGGCTGGTGCGGGACCTGCGCGTGTCGGACGCCGCGGGGCGCGCACTCCAAGTCACGCGCGACGGCGAACGAGGCTGGAAGCTCGCGCGCCCCGACACCGGCACGATCACGCTCGAGTACGAGGTGGACACCACCCCGCTCCAGCGTCTCGACTGGCCGGCCGCTCGCGAGGCGGCGTACCGCGACCCGGCGAACTTCGCACTCGTGGGCCGCTCGCTGTTCGTGACGACCGCGGCCACGCGCGAGTGCCGCGTGACGTTCGACCTGCCGGAGGGCTGGCACGCCTCGACCGCGTGGCGGACCGGCTCGGGGCGCGAGTCGTTCGTGGTTCCGGGACCGGACGACCTGGTCGAGAACCTGCTCGTGCTCTCGCGTGGCCCCCACGACGACATCGCGGCCGGCGGGTTCCGCGTGCGCGTGTTCGCGTTCGGCCACTGGGCCGCGGCGCGCGAGGACGTCCGGCGCATGCTCGAACCCTTGGTGCGCCACCACGTGGCGATGATGGGCGACGAGACGCCCCGGCACTACGTGGTCGTGCTGCTGCCGGCGCTGGAGTTCGGGGGTGAGTCGTATCGCTCGAGCTTCGCGCTCGACACCGACACCGCACCGGACCCCGGCACGAGCGCCACGTGGGGGAACGTCGTCGCGCACGAGATGTTCCACCTGTGGAACGGCTGGCTGCTGCGCGGCGCCGATTACGCGAGCACGCAGTGGTTCCAGGAGGGCTTCACCGAGTACGCGGCGAACCAGGCGATCGCGTCCTCGGGCCGGGTGGACGCCGACTGGTTCCGGGGCAAGCTCGCGAAGCACGTCGAGAACGCACGCCGGCTCACCACCACGCTGGAGGACATCGGCACGCGCAAGGGCGCGCCGCTCTACAGCGCGGGCGCGCTCGTGGCGTTCGCGTGGGACGTCCGCATCCGCGCCGCCACGGGCGGCCGTCGGGATCTCGGCGACTTCTTCCGCGCGCTCGTCCGGGCGACCGACGGCGGCCGGCGCGCGTACGCGTGGGCCGACCTGCGCGCCGCGCTCGAAGCGATCGCGCCCGGCGACTGGGAGCGTGACTACCAGTCGTTCATCCGCGGGAAGCAGTCCGTGCCGGTCGAGCAGACGCTCGCCGACGTGG
>JBGAMH010000167.1:0-10876 GCA_044223135.1 Candidatus Eiseniibacteriota bacterium
TTCGCCTGCTGCTCCAGTTCGGGCGTGACCTCGCCCGAGCCCGATCGCATCTCGGGCACGGGCTCGCCGGCGAGCCGCTCGCCTCCCGGGAGCACCAGGCCCCGCGACGAGGCGACCTCCGTGGCGGTGCGCACCGCCGGCGCCAGGTCCCGGCCGGTCACCTCCGGGCGATGGCCCCGCGCGAACCACGCGGCCCCGACGGACACCACCGCCAGCGCCGCGGCGGCGGACAACCACGCGGGCACCGCCCGCCGGGGGGGCGGTGGCGCGGCGAGGCCGAGCGCCCGACTCACGGAGTGGTCGAGCGCGCGCACCTCGGCCACCGGTGGCGCGAATGCTTCGGGTTTCGCGAGCCAGGCCGCGCGGTAGCGCACGGCGTCGGCGTAGGCCGCCGTGCACGAGCGGCACGTGGCGAGGTGGATCCGAACCGCGGCCGCGTCATCCGGACCGAGTGAGCCCTCGGCCAGCGCGGCGAGGATCTCGAGGTCGACGTGGGGATTCATGCTCCGGTCAAGACTCCGTGTCCCCGAACCAGCGCCGCAGCTGGCGCACGATCCGGTCGGTGATGCTGTAAACGCCCCGAGGACTCGGCAGGCCGAGTTCGTCGGCGATGCGACGCGCGGTCCATCCGCGTTCGAAGCGCAGCTGCAACATCCGGCGATCCTGCGGATCCAGCGTGGCGATGAGTTCGGCGAGTCGCTCGGCGGTCTGCCGGGCCTCTCGTTCCATCACGTGGTACTCGGGACTGTGACCACCGCCGTAGTGCTGGAATTCCTCCCGGACGTGATCGAGATACTCGAGAAGCCTTCCCGATGCCGCTCCCACCGACTGCGCGTGCAGATCGTACGCGAGCCGTCGGAGCCATCGGTCGCCGAGCTTCTGCTCGACCGTGCGTACCGCCGCGATGAACCGTTCCGTGGTCCACGTTTCGCCATCGCGGGAGATGTCCGCGATCACGTCGCGCGGCGACTGCCCTTCGATGTGGTACAGCCGGAAGAGCTTCCGCTCCACCTCGGAGAGCTTCTCCCATCCTTTGACGTCACGACCGCGCCCGAATCGGCGACGCAAAGCTTCGAGCGCCTGAGATCGAGCGACGAGCGTGAGCCAGGTCGACAGCGACGCGCGCCCCTCGTACGTCTGCAGCTTGGTCTGGCGAAGCGCCACCAGCACGTCCACGAACACCGAGCGGATCTCGTCGACGTCGTTGGTTCGCAGGTAGCGACGAACCGCGGAATAGAGGAGTCCCGCGTAGCGATCCACGAATTCCTGCCACGCCGCGGTGTCGCCCGCGAGAATCCGGCGGACGACCTCGACGTCTGCGGCATGATCCGGGGGAAGGCTCGGACCGGTCGCTCGGGTGGCGAACTCGGACATTCGGTCCCCATCCAGGGCTGAGGGGCGAAGCGGGAGGGTGGGTCCCCGTCCCTTGTGACGCGGTCGAGTCTAGGTCACTCGACGGCGCAAACGCAGGAATTTCGGGCCTGGAGATGCGCCGGGCCGCGGTCGCCCCGGCACGCAGGCCACCCCGGAGCACCGGGCCGAACTTCCGGGCTGGAATCGTGCGGCGCGCCGCGTAATCTCGCGGGGCGCGCCGTCTCACGTAACGACTTCAGACGACTTGCCGGTCGCCGTCCCGTCCACGGCAGCGCCGTTCCCCGAGGGGCATGCCGAACCTTTCGCGCTGGTGGATCACTCGCCGATTCGCGTCCGTGCTCGCCGCGACGATCGTGGTGGCGGGATGCCTCGGACTGGCCGGCGACTTCGGGCCAGCTCACGCCCGGCTCCGCGCGCTGCACGCCGCCGCGCCGTCGCTCGACACCGAGCTGGCCCGCCACGTCTGCATGGACTCGCCCACGGCGTGGCTCGAGTACTGCCGAAGCGTGGGCGCCGGGCGACTGCGCGACGCCTGCGGCACGCTTTACACGGAGATGTTCGAGCGCTCCTACGAGGACATGCTGCGCGACAAGCGCACCTTGATGACGCCGTTGCTGCGCATCGCCGAGACGCTGGAGACCGAGTTCGACTTCGTGCCGCAGGCGATGTACACGCGCCGGAACCTCGCGCGGAGCGACCGCGACTTCCACGCGGTCCTGCAGGCGATGCGGGCCGTGGCGCACGTGAGTGGCGACCGCTCCCGGTCGGCGGAGGCGCGGCTGGCGATGCTGGACTCGCTCGGCGCGATCTGCGCTTCGCTCGGCGAGCCGGCCGGCGTGGAGTCGGTGCACGCGGAGGCCGCCGCCCTGGAACTGGAAGCGGGGCATCCCGAGCGGCATCGCGCGCGACTCGAGGCGGCGCTCGCGCTGTCCCGGCAGGTGCGCGACGCGAACATGTCCTGCCAGATCCTCGGCCAGCTCGCCGTGCTCCACCTGCAGCAGGGCGACGTGGACTCCATGCAGGCGTGCTACGAGGAAGGCGTCCGTCTCGCGAGGCGGCACCGGCTACCGGAGCAGGTCGCCCGATTCGCGCTGAACATGGCGCGCCGCGCGGCGGAGCACGGGCGCCTGGCGCTGGCCGTGGACCACCTGGCCGAGGCGAGCGAGGCCGACGAACCGAACAGCATGGTGGCGACGAGGGTCCGGCAGATGCTGCGCCGCGCGGGGGTGTTCGCGGACCTCGGCTGCTGGGACCAGGTGGACCGCGAGCTGCGCCTGCTGCCCGTGCTCTTTCGCGAGGGGCCGTGGAAGGCGACGCAGGCGGACTCGCTGAAGGGCGCGTTCGACGCCGACCTGCTGCGCGCCCGCGCCGCGTTCGCGCGCGGGCAGGGCTCGCGCGGCGAGGCGCTGCTGCGGGCACGGGAGCGGGACGTGCCGGCGTGGAACCGGCGGGTCGGCCTGGCGAGGCTCTACGACGCGTGGTCGGAGGGCCTGCAGCGCGAAGGCCGCTGGACCGCGGCGCTCGCCGTCACCGACCGGGGGCTCGCGCATTGCGACTCGTCGCACGTGACCGAGTTCGAGGTGGTGTTCCTGCTGCGCCGGGCGCGCCTGCTGGAGCGGTTCGGCCGTCTGGCCGAAGCGCGGGCGTGCGCCGACCAGCTCGACCGCCGACTCGACCGGCACCAGGACACGCACGACGCGGGATGGTGGCGCGCGCAGATGGTGCTGCGCGCCCGGCTGCTGCTGCGGGAACGCGAATACGCCCGTGGACGCGCCCTGCTGCGCGAAGCGTTCGCGGAGCTGCGGCGCGTCTCGGCGCGCCCGGAGACGAACGAGGCCGCACGGCCGGAGGACTCGTTCGACCTGTCCATCCGGGACGCGGTGCACGAACTGCTCGGGCTCTCGCCGGCCGCCGGCTACGGATTCGAGATGGAGTGGCGTTCGCTGGGCCGCCGGGCCGCGCGGCCCGGGGAGGGGGCGCGCGATCCGTTCGCCGCCGCGAAGGGGCCCGCGACCGGTCGGCACTTCGTGTACCACTTCCTTTCCGACCGGCTCCTGCGCTGGACCGCCGACGCGCGCGGCGTGTCGCTCGACACGCTGGGCCTGCGCGCCGACGCGTGCCTGGCCGACGTGCGGGAAGCCGTGGGCCTGCTGCGCACCGAGCCGCCGCGCGCCGGCGAGTGGCTGGGGCCGCGATCCAGCGCGCTGCTCGCGCGGCTCGCGACGCAGATCCTGCCGGTGCACCTCGCGGCGTCCGCGCGCGAGCCCGTGCGGCTGGAAGTGTCGCCCGATGGTCCGCTGCTCGCCCTGCCGTTCGAGGCGTTGCTGGTGCCGACGCCGGACGGCGTCGCGCCGCTGGCGCGCGTGGCGGACCTGTCCTACCAGCTCGGCTGGGGGCGGCGATCGCCCGCGGCGTCGCGCGCCACGGTCGTGGTGTCGAATCCCGACATCCCGGAGGAGGTCCGTCGCCACCACGCGTGGGCCGGCCCGCTGCTGGGCTCCGAAGCGGAGTCCCAGTGCGCCCGCGAACGCTGGCCCGACGCCGTGGTGCTGCGCGGCAGCCGGGCGACGCGATCGCGGTTCCTGCAGGAGGCGCAGGGCGCGTCGAACGTGTACATCGCCGCGCACCACGTGCGGGACCCCGGTGCACCGTTCCTGGGATTCGTGCCGCTCGCCGCGGAGTCGTCGTCGGCCGGGAGCGCGCTGCTGGAGGCTGCCGACATCCGCGCGTTGGACCTGTCGCCATGCCGGCTCGCCGTCCTCGCCTCGTGCGCGAGCGGCGCGCCCTACCGAGTCGGCGAACAGCCCGGGCCCAACCTGGGCGATGCGTTCCTCGACGCCGGCGCGCATGCCGTGGTGCGCAGCTTCTGGGACGTGCAGGACCAGGAGACGCGAGAGTTCATGCAGCGCTTCCTCGCGCGTGACGAGGCCATGGGCGACGCCGTACTCGCGCTGAACGCGGCGCGGCGCGCGGTCATGGCGCGCGAGGCCGGCGTTTCGCCCCGCGTCTGGGCCGCCTGGTCGGTGGCCACCACGCGCGACCGGCAGGGCGGACTGCTCGCCGGGCGCTGACCCGGACGGACCGGCGGCGATGCGCCGGACGTCGCCGAGGCGGCCCGCGCCGGATACGCAAACAGCCCGCCGGAGCGGGCTGTTCGGCGCGCACGCCCGATAGCAATGCGTGCGACGGGGAGGGGACCTTCCCTGCGTTTCCAGCAGATTCGCGGAGGTGCGAACCCTCGCGTGCGGCCCGCTCTCGAAGTGGATCTCGGCGGGATGCTGCCCGAGCCCGGGAGAACTCGCCCCGGCGGGGGGCCCTTGTGGGCGCCTGCCCGTGCCGGCTCGCGCCGGCGACGGACCGAACGACTCGCATGGGTCCCGCCAGGACAATGAGCCTTCCCCCGAGGGCTCACACTGGTTGGACGGCAACCCTGTACGGATTACGCACGGGTCCCGAAAGAAATTTGGCGGCGAGCGAGATCCGGGTTCCCCGATGTCTCGCCCAGATCGTGATGCCGACCAAAGTGCGCGATGCCGGATGCGTGGGTGCGCCATCACGAGCGGGACCGACGCCGGGGCCGCTTCGACTGTCGCAATGGCGCTCGCCGACCCGGATCGCCGCCCTCCGGGCTCGTCGCGGGCCGGTTTCCGCGACCGCACTCTCGGCGGTCGGGGGTCTCGCACGCCGTGCTAGCGTGCGCGCGCCGCACGGCGCGGCCCGGCCGACGACCGAACACGGAGGAGAGTCCATGCTGCTCGTTCGCGACATCATGTACTGCAAGCCCGGCAAGACGCGCCCCATGGTCGAGAAGTTCGTCGCCATGGCGAAGCTGGGCGAGAAGTCGGGCGGTCCGCGCATGCGGGTGCTGACCGACGTCAGCGCGGAGCGTTACTGGACGGTGGTGATCGAGATGGAAGTGGAGAGCCTCAAGGCCTTCGAGGAGATGGGGCAGGGCGCCGGCATGAGCGAAGCCGCCATGAAGGAGATGGAGGCCATCATGAAGGGCTACCACGACCTCGTGGAAAGCGGCCGGCGCGAGATCTACAAGATCGAGGGGTGACCCCGCGGCCCTGCGCCGGGAGCGCATCGGGGGCGTGCGCTAACCTGCGCGCATGAGCGACACCCCGGCCCCCGCGACCGCGCACAAGTGGATCGTGGCGGGCACCGTGCTGACCGCCACGATCATGGCCGTGCTCGACTCGAGCATCGTCAACGTGGCGCTCCCGGACATCTCGGGCACCCTCGGCGCCACGCTCGAAGAGATCACCTGGACGGTCACCGCCTACATCCTGGCCCAGGTGCTGATCATGCCGATCACCGGCCTGCTCTCCGGCCGCTTCGGCCGCAAGCGCTTCTACCTCGGCAGCGTGCTGCTGTTCACGGTGGCGTCGATGGCGTGCGGGCTTGCGCACGGCCTGAACGAACTCGTGGTGTTCCGGATCTTCCAGGGCTTCGGCGCCGGCGTGATGCTGACCGTGTCGCAGGCGATCCTGCGCGAGAGCTTCCCGCCGGCCGAGCAGGGCCTGGCGATGGGCCTCTACGGCCTGGGCGCCGTGCTCGCGCCCGCGTTCGGTCCCACGCTCGGCGGCTGGCTCACCGACCAGTACGCGTGGCCGTGGATCTTCTACATCAACGTTCCGATCGGCGCGCTCAGCGTGATGATGGTGGCGCGCTACATCGAGGACCCGCCGTACCTGGTGCGCGAGCACGGGGACATCGACTGGGCCGGGCTCGCGCTGCTCGTGATCGGGCTCGGCTCGTTGCAGCTGATGCTGGAGGAGGGGCAGCGCAACGACTGGTTCCACTCCATGCGCATCGTGTGGCTGGCGGTGGCCGCGGTGCTCGGGCTGGTGCTGTTCGTGTGGCGCGAACTGACCGCGGAGCACCCGGCCGTGAACCTGCGCCTGCTCGCGAACCTGTCGTTCAGCTCGGCCACCGCCATCGGCGGCGTGCTCGGCTTCGCGCTCATGGGCAGCCTGTTCCTGCTGCCGGTGTTCCTGCAGCAGTTGCTCGGTTTCAACGCCATGCAGTCCGGGCTCACCATGATGCCGCGCAGCCTCGCGATGGCGCTGCTCATGCCGATCGGCGGGCGCTTCTACAACCAGCTCGGCCCGCGCGTGCTGGTGGGCGCCGGCCTGCTCGTGTCGGGCCTCGGCTTCTTCGGCATGTCGCAGCTGACCACCGCCACCGGCTACTGGGACCTGTTCTGGCCGCAGGTGTGGCAGGGCGTCGGCTTCAGCCTGATCTTCGTGGCGCTCAGCACCGCCGCGTTGTCCACGATTCCGCGCCCGCGCATCACCGCCGCCGCGGGTCTCTACAACGTGGTGCGGCAGGTGATGGGCAGCGTGGGCGTGGCGGTGGCGGCGACGGCGCTGAGCACGCGCGTCGGGCGCTATCGCGCCGTGCTGTCGGAGGCCGCCGGCGTCGGCGCGACCGGGCGGCAGTGGATCGAGAGCACGGTCGCCGGCCTGGCCGCGCGCGGCTACGACCGCGAGACCGCGCGCGCGATCACGATGAAGGTGCTCGACGGGCGCATCGCCCGGCAGGCGGCCGTGCTGGCGTACGACAACCTGTTCGTGCTGGTGTCGATCCTGTTCCTGCTCTGCCTGCCGCTGGTGCTGCTGCTGCGCCACGCGCAGCACGACCCGGACGCCGTGCCGCACGTGGACGCGGAGTAGGGGCGCGGGGCACCCCTCGCGCTCAGTGCGTCGGCGCGTCCACGGGGTAGCCCTTCTCCACCCAGTCGGCGGTGAAGTTCTTCTCCACGTGCAGGGCACGCACGTGGGTGAACCCCATGTCGGCGAGCTTGCGGAACGCGGGCGCCATGTTCGGGCAGTCCTTCCACGGGCAGCAGCCGCAGTACACCACCACGTCGCGATCGCGCGGCTCCGACGCCATCGTCTGCTCCAGCAGCACCAGCCCTTCGTCGGTCTGACCCGGGCCGGCGTACTGCGAACCCGGGATGCCGCCCTGGTCGAACAGCCGGCGGAAGCCCACGTGCAGCAGCATCGGCTTCGGCGCGGCCGCGTCCTTGAGCTGCGCGGCCAGGTCGGCGGGACGGATCACCTGGGCGGTCGACCACGGGTCGCCGGGGCGGATCACCGACGAGGCGGCGGCGGCCGGGCCCTCGCCGGCCGGCTTCTCGGAGTTGCAGCCGGCGACGAACACGGCGGCGGCGGCGATCGACAGGACCAGCAGGGAATGACGAACGTTCACGGGAGCTTCTCCTAAGATGGCGGGGGGCGGGCGACTCGCCGTTCGGCCGGGCGCCTGCGGACGGTTGGAGCCTAGCGGCATCGGGGGCGATTCGCGACGCGGGAAGTCCGCACGCCCCGCGCGGCCGGAACCCGTCGGCGAAGATTCCCCTCGACAATAGTTCGATGATTAGCTAATCATCGAGCCATGAACCGGGTCTTCAAGGCACTCTCCGATCCCACGCGCCGCCGCGTGCTGCAGCTGCTCCGCGAGGGGCCGCTGTCGGCGGGCGAGCTGTCCGACCACTTCGACGTGTCCAAGCCCACCATGTCCGCGCACTTCTCGGTGCTGCTCGAGGCCGACCTGATCGACGCTCGCAAGAGCGGGCGCACGATCCTCTACCAGCTCAAGCTGTCGGTGCTCGAGGACGCGCTGCTGGGTTTCGCGCAGACCGTGGGCTGGCGATCCGAACCCGCGGTGCGCCGCTCCCGCGGCCCGCGCGCCGCGGGCCACGCCCGCCGTCCACTCCGAGGGGAGGCCTGAGCATGGAACCGACCACCACCCCGTCGCGCGATCGCACCGCGGGCGACCTGCGCATGGGCATCGTGTTCGCCGCGCTGATGCTGGCTGCTCCGCTGGCGGCACGACTGGCCGGGGCGCTCGGCTGGGGCGTTCCCGCGGACTTCTCCCAGCGCGCGCTGATGGTGCTGCTCGGCGCGTTCCTCGCGCTCACGGGCAACAGCATCCCCAAGCGGCTCGTGCCGCTGGGGGTGCGCTGCGGCGCCGCGCGCGTGCAGGCGTTCCAGCGCCTCGCGGGCTGGACCTGGGTGCTCACGGGCGTGGCGCTCGCGCTCGCCTGGATGGCGCTGCCGGCGTCGCTGGCGGATCCCGTGACGTTCGTCGTCGTCCCCGCGGGCATCCTGATCGTGGCATGGCAGTGGGCCGGGCTCGTCTCCGCCCGCGAGCCCCTCGCCTGAAACCGAACCCCCGGAGGAAGCCCCGTGTTCGCTCGACTGATGGGCCTGCCCACGATCTCGCCGCGAGACCTGCACCGGCGCCGGCAGTCCGAAGCGCTGCACGTGTTCGACGTGAACGCCCGCGCCCGCTGGCTCGCGGAGCGCGTGCCGGGGGCACGGCACCTGGACCCGGCGTCGTTCGCGGCCGTCGACCTGCCGGCCGACGCGGACGCGATGCTGGTGTTCTACTGCTCGGGCCCGCTGTGCCGGAAGGCGCCGAACGCGGCGCGACGCGCGAAGGCGCTGGGCTGGCGCAACGCGCACGTGATGTCCGCCGGCATCAGCGGCTGGCTCGGTGCGTCGCTGCCCACGGAGTCCGGCGAGCCGGGGCGCTGAGCGGGGCGCGGACGCGGGGCGTGCGCCGGGCGCCGCCGGCGTTCAGAGCGACGTCGGGCCGCTGAACGGCTGCGCGCGCGACGCCGTGCCGATCAGGCCCGGCGCCGAGTTCGGCTCGCCCATCACCACGCGCACGCGGTGCGTCCCGCCGTCGGTCGCGAGCGGGATCGCCGCGGGATCCACCGGGACGCCGTCCATCGTGACGGAAGCGACCCCGCGATTGCGGCGCTCCGGGTTCTCGACCGAGATCTCGTAAAGGCATCCGTCGTGGCGCCAGCGCACGAGGAACCGCTCCCACAGTGCCGGGATGCACGGCACGATCGAGAAGCTCGCGCCGCGCGGGTGCAGGCCGAGAATGGACTCGAGGCCGAGCCGGTACATCCACGCCGCCGCCCCGGTGTACCACGTCCAGCCGCCGCGCCCGATGTGCGGCACCCGCGTGTAGACGTCGGCCGCGAGCACGTAGGGCTCGGCCTTGTAGCGTGCGACGTCCGCCGGCGTGCGCGTGTGGTTGATGGGATTCAGCATGTGGAACAGCTCCACGGCCTCGTCGCCGTCGCCGAGCTGCGTGATCGCCATGACGGCCCACAGCGCCGCGTGCGTGTACTGGCCGCCGTTCTCGCGCACGCCGGGCAGGTAGCCCTTGATGTAGCCGGGGTCGAGCGCGGACTGGTCGAACGGCGGCGCGAGCAGGTTGATCACGCCCGCGTCGCGGCGCACGAGCTGCATGCGCACGGCGTCCATCGCGCGCTCGGCGTGGTTCGCCGGAGCGGCGCCGGAGAGCACGGCCCAGCTCTGCGAGATCGAGTCGATCCGGCACTCGGACAGCTGTGCCGAACCGAGCGGCGTGCCGTCGTCGAAGTACGCGCGCCGGTACCAGTCGCCGTCCCACGCCTGTTCCAGCATGTCCTTCAGCCGCTCGCGCTCGGCGCGCCAGCGCGCGGCGCGCGGCCCGTCACCACGCGTGTCCACGAGCGCCGCGAACTCCTCCAGGATCTGCGCCAGGAACCAGCCGAGCCACACGCTCTCGCCGCGACCGCCCTGGCCCACGCGGTTCATGCCGTCGTTCCAGTCGCCGGTGCCGATCAGCGGCAGGCCGTGCGCGCCGATCGTGAGCCCGTGCTCGATCGCGCGGATGCAGTGCTCGTACAGCGTGCCGCTCTGGGCCGACACGCCGGGCAGGTGGTAGGCCTCCAGTTCGCCCGGCGCGAGCACCGGTGCTTCGAGGAAGGGCACCGTCACGTCGAGCACCGCCGCGTCGCCGGTGGAGCGCACGTAGTGGGCGACCACGAACGGCAGCCACAGCAGGTCGTCCGAGCAGCGCGTGCGCACGCCGCGGCCGTCGTGCGGATGCCACCAGTGCTGCACGTCGCCCTCGAGGTACTGGCGCGAGGCGCAGCGCAGCAGGTGCTCCCGGTACAGGTCGGGCCGGGCCAGCGCGAGCGCCATCACGTCCTGCAACTGGTCGCGGAATCCGTACGCCCCGCCCGGCTGGTAGAACCCCGTGCGACCCCACAGCCGGGCGCTGATCGACTGGTAGAGCAGCCAGCGGTTCATGATCCGGTCGAACGAGTCGTCGGGCGTCTCCACCTGCACCGTGCCGAGGATCTCGTCCCACCGCCGATCGACCTCGGCCTGCGCGGCCTGCACGGCCGCGACGTCGGCGAACCGGTTCGCGAGCGCCAGCGCGTGCGCCCGGTCGTCGCCCTGTCCCAGCAGCAGCACGATCTCGCGGGACTCGCCGGGCGCGAGTTCGATGCGCACCTGCAACGCGGCGCACGCGTCGAGGCCCGCGCCGAAGCACTCCCCGAGGCCGTCGCGCCCGAGCGCCGCCGGGCGCGCCAGCGAGCCGTTGCGGCCCAGGAACTCCAGCCGGTCGCCCGTCGCGGACGCGGCGGCCGGGCTCGCGCTCGCGAACGCGACGCGGCCGGCGAAGCTCGTGTTCCAGGGATTGC
>JBGAMH010000168.1:0-10872 GCA_044223135.1 Candidatus Eiseniibacteriota bacterium
AGCGTGCCCAGGTACTGGACGAGGTTGTAGGTGAACGAATCGTAGTTGTCGATGACGCCGATCACCGCGCCCCCCGCTCGGCCCGCTGCACCGCCAGCCACAGCGCGCGGCCCTTGTTCATGGTCTCGTCCCACTCGCGCTCGGGGTCGGAGTCGGCCACGATGCCGGCGCCCACGCCCCAGTACGCCCGCCCGTTCGCGTACACGAGCGTGCGGATCGCGATGCACAGGTCGAGGTTGCCGTGGTAGTCGAAGTGCCCGACTGCGCCCGCGTAGACGCCGCGCCGCACGGGCTCGAGCGACTCGATGATCTCCATCGCGCGCACCTTGGGCGCGCCCGAGACGGTGCCCGCCGGGAACGTGGCGCGCACCACGTCGAGAGGCGCGAGCTCGCCCTTCACGCGGCCGCGCACGTTCGACACCATGTGCATGACCTGCGAGTAGCGCTCGATCGTCATGTACTCGTTCGTTTCGACGGTGCCGAACTCCGCGACGCGTCCCACGTCGTTGCGGCCGAGATCGACCAGCATCACGTGCTCGGCGCGCTCCTTCTCGTCGGCCAGCAGCTCTTCCTGCAGCGCGCGGTCCTCGTCGGGCGTGCGGCCGCGCGGGCGCGTGCCGGCGATGGGCCGCACTTCGATGGTCTCGTCGGTGCGCCGCACGAGCACCTCGGGCGAGCTGCCGACGATGGAGAACTCGCCGAGTCGCAGGAAGTACATGTACGGCGACGGGTTCGTCACGCGCAGCGCGCGGTAGCCCTCGAACGGCGGCTGCGAGACGTCGGCGCTCATGCGGTGCGCGAGCACGACCTGGAAGATGTCGCCGGCGCGGATGTGCTCCTTGGCCTGCTCGACCGCTTTCACGAAGCGATCGTGGTCCATGGAGGAACGCGGCTCGGCGGCCTCGCCCCACGACGGCGGCTCGGTCCACGCGAGCGGGCGGCGGAGCCGCTCGACCTCGGCGTTGAGCCTCGCCACCGCGGCGTCGTACGCCGCATCGGGGTCGTCGCCGCCGCGCGCGTGCGTGACCACCTTCATCGTGTGCGTGAGGTTGTCGAACACGCTCACCACGTCGCCGAACAGGAACACCGCGTCGGGCACGTGCAGCTCGTCCACCGTGTCCTGCGGCAGGCGCTCGAACCAGCGCACCGCGTCGTACGAGAAGTAGCCCACCGCGCCGCCGCAGAATCGCGGCAGCCCCGGCAGCGCCACGGCCTGGTTCTCGCGCAGCAGCGCGCCGAGCTCGTCCATCGGGCGGCCGGGCAGCGCCGTCACGCGGCCGCCCTCGTGCAGCTCGCACTTGTCACCGCGCGCGATGAACACCTTCGACGGCCGGCTGCCGAGCAGGGAGAACCGCCCCCACTTCTCGCCGCCCTCGACGCTCTCGAGCAGGAACCCGTAGGGGCCGTCGTCGATCTTGCGGAACGCCGACACGGGCGTGTCGTGGTCCGCGAACACCTCGCGGTACACGGGCACGAGCTTGCCGGTCTTCGCCAGCGCGTGGAACTCGGAACGGGTGGGAGCGATCACGCGCGGCTCCGGCCGCCGCGCCCGGCCGGAGCGAGCAGCTCGCGGGCCTGGCGGCGGGTGGTTTCGGTGGCCCGGTCGCCGGCCAGCATGCGAGCCAGCTCGTCGACGCGGCTCTCCTCGGCGAGCGGCTCGATCCGGGTGCTGGTGCGCCCGGCGGACACGCGCTTGGAGACCGCGAAATGGTGGCTGGCGAGGGCAGCGATCATGGGAAGGTGGGTCACACAAATGACCTGGCGGTGCTCGGCCAGTCGCCGGAGTCGTTCTCCGACGGCCTGCGCCACGGCACCGCCGATGCCGGAATCTACTTCGTCGAACACGAGAAGGTCAACGCGGTCACGGGTTTGCAGCGCGCACTTGAGGGCGAGCATCACCCGGGAAAGCTCCCCTCCCGAGGCGATCTTCGCGAGCGCGCGGGCCGGCTCGCCCGGGTTGGCCGTGAAGAGCAGCTGCACGTCGTCGAGCCCGGTCGGCGTCGGCGCCGCGTCGGGTTCGGCATGCACCTCGAAGCCGACGCGCGCGTGCGGGAACCCGAGCGGCTTGAGCTCGGCGCTGAGCGCAGAGCTCCACTCGCGGGCGGCGGCCGTGCGCTTGCGCGACAATGCGCGGCCCACGGTGACGCACGCCTCGCGCGCGGCGCCGACACGCGCCTCGGCGCGCTCGAGCGAGCCCTCGGCGTCCTCGCCCGTGGCGAGCTCGGCCCGCAGCTCGTCGCGCCACGCGAGCAGCTCGTCGATGCCGCGGCGGTACTTGCGCGTGAGCCGCGCGATCAGGTCGCGCCGCGCCTCGATCTCCTCCAGCGCGGCCGGGTCGGCTTCGAGCCGGTCCAGGTATGCCGACAGCGCACGCGAGGCCTCCGACGCCGCGATCGCCGCCTCGGCGAGCGGTGCGAGCGTGGCGGCGAGCGTGTCGTCGAGCTGCGCGGCCTGCTCGAGCGCATGCTTCGCCGCGCCGAGCGACTCGACCGCGGCCCCCTCGCCCTCGGACAGGCGTTCGAGCGCCTGCTGGGCCAGCGCGCGCAGGCGGTCGGCGTGCGCGAGCCGGGACGCCTCGGTCTTCAGCGACTCGTCCTCCCCGCTCGCGAGCTTCGCGTCGTCGAGTTCTCGCGCCGCCCCGAGCAGGTAGTCGCGCCGTTCGGCGTAGCTCGCGAGCGAGTCCACCAGGCGCTCCCGCTCGCCCTCGGCCTCGCGCAGGGCCGCCAGCGCGTCGCCGAATCGGGCACGTTCGGGCTCGAGCGACGCGAGGCGGTCGAGCGTCAGCAGCGGAGCGCCCTCCCGGAGAAGGCTCTGGTGCTCGTGCTGGCCGTGCAGGTCGGCGAGCAGTTCGCCGAGCCGCTTGAGCGAGGCGAGCGTGACGGGCGACTGGTTCACCGCTGCGCGGCCGCGTCCTTCGGCCGACACCTCGCGGCGCAGCACCAGCGTCTCCCCGTCGAAGTCGAGCCCCCACTCCTCGAGGAGCGCGCCCACGCGCTGCGCGGTCTCGTCGCGCACGCGGAACTCGCCCTCGACCACCGCGGACTTCGCGCCTTCGCGCACCACGTCGGCATCGGCGCGCCCGCCCAGCAGCAGCGTCAGTGAGCCCACGAGCAGCGACTTGCCCGCGCCCGTTTCGCCCGTGACCACGTTGAGACCGGGGCCGAAGGCGACTTCGAGGCGCTCGACGAGCGCGAGATCGCGGATGACGAGGCGTTCGAGCATGGCGCGTCCGTGCGGGGAGTGTGGGTTCGGGTGGCGCGCAGAGTACCCGCTCGCTCCCGGCAGGCGCCAGCGCTCCCGCGCGCGGCGGAGCGCGCGGGGCGAGCCCTCGAGGGAGCCGACGACCGGAGCCCGGCCGGCGGCACCGCTACAGGCTGCGCTTGAGGCTCCCCTGCCAGCCGAGCTTCGCCTGCAGCGCGCGCAGGAACGGGCGCGCCGGGTTCTCGGCCACGCGCACCGAGCGGCGCGACAGCTGCAGTTCGACCTCGTCGCCCTTCGCGAGCTCGACGGGCGACTGGCCGTCCAGCACGAGCAGCGCGGGGCCGGGCCCCAGCACGCGCACGCCCACGCGCGAGTCGGGCGCCAGCACGAGCGAGCGGCTGCCCACGGTGTGCGGCGCCGACGGTGTCACGACCAGCGCCTCGACGTCGGGCGCCACGAGCGGGCCGCCCGCGCTCAGCGAGTAGGCGGTCGAGCCCGACGAGCTGGCGGCGATGAGGCCGTCCGCCACCAGGTGCCCGAGGTCGTGGCCCAGCGCGGCCACCTGGAGGTGCACCGCGCCGTAGCTGATGGCGCTGCGCACGACCGCGTCGTTCATGGCGAAGCCGACCGGGCGCATGCGGCCGCCGCGCACCAGGCGCACGCGCGCCTCCACGCCCGAGCGCCGCGCGATCGGCCAGCGCGCGTGGAACACCGCGTCGAGCGCGGCGTCCAGTTCGCGCGCCTCGGCACTGGTCAGGAAGCCGAGCCCGCCCAGGTTCACGGGCAGCAGCACGCCGCGGCGGCCGGCGAGCGCGCGGCCCGCCGTGAGCACGGTGCCGTCGCCGCCGAGCGAGATCATCAGCTGGCACCAGCGGCCCAGCTTGTCCGCCGGCTCCCCGTGCACGCCGATGGACACCGCGAGTTCCTGCTCCACGCGGACGTCGCAGCCGCGGCGGCCCAGCACGCGCACCAGCCGCTCCGTCTCCCGTCGCACCTGCGCGCGGCCGGTGTGGCCGACGATGGCGATGCGCCGGGGCGCGGGACTCACGAGAACTGGCGCTGCGCGGCGCGCACGAACTCGCGCGTGCGGCGGGCGATCCCGTCGGCGTCGAGGCCGATGCCGGCCAGCAACTCGTCGCGCTTGCCGTGGAGTACGAACGCGTCGGGCACGCCGAGCCGCATGTGCGCGGTCGTGGACAGCCCCAGCCGGTCGAGCATCTCGCTCACGGCGCTGCCGAATCCGCCGGCGATCAGGTTCTCTTCCACGGTGACCAGGCGCCCGACCGAGCGGGCGAGCCCGCCGATCATCGTCTCGTCGAGTGGCGCGGCGAACCGTGCGTTCACGACCGTGGCGGAGATGCCTTCCTTCGCGAGCTGCTCCGCGGCGGCCAGCGCCGGCGCCACCATGGTGCCGAGCGCGAGGATCGCCACGTCGCCCCCCGCCCGCAGCTGCTCGGCCTTGCCGATCTCCAGCATCTGCGGCTCGCGGTCGGGCAGCGCGTCCTCGGGGATCGGCGCTCGCGGGTACCGCACCGCGATCGGGCGGTGCCCCGGCCAGTGCGCGGCGGTCCACAGCATGTCGCGCAACTCTTCCCCGTTCTTCGGCTGCATCACCACCGTGCCCGGGATCATGCGCAGGTAGCCCACGTCGAACACGCCGTGCTGCGGCGCGCCGTCGTCGCCCACGAGCCCGGCGCGGTCGAGGCACAGGACGAGCTTCAGGTCCTGCAGAGCCGCGTCGTGGATGATCTGGTCGAATCCGCGCTGCAGGAACGTGGAGTAGATCGCCGTCAGCGGCACGAGGCCTTCGCAGGCGAGCCCGGCCGAGAACGTGACCGCGTGCTCCTCGGCCATGCCGACGTCGAAGAAGCGGTCGGGGAACTGCTTCGCGAACTTCGTGAGTCCGGTGTTGTCCGTCATCGCCGCGGTGATGGCGACCGAGTTCGGCACCCGCTGGCCGATCAGCACGGCGGTCTCGCCGAACACGTGCGAGTAGGTCTTCTTCGCGCCCTTGCTGGCGACGCCCGAATCGGGGTCGAACACGCCGACGCCGTGGAACGTGGTGGCGTCGCCTTCGGCCGGGCCGTAGCCGCGGCCCTTGCGCGTGACCACGTGCAGCAGCACGGGCTCTTCGAAGCGCTTGAGGTCGGACAGTGTCTCGTGCAGCACGTCGAGATCGTGGCCGTCGATCGGGCCGAAGTACTTCAAGCCCATCTCCTCGAACAGCACGCCCGGCACCACCAGGTTCTGCAGGCCTTCCTTCACCCGGCGCGCGCCCTCCTGCGCCCGGAACGCCTTCGGCAGCTTGCCGAGCAGCTCCCACACGTCCTTCTCGAACGCGCGGTAGATGCGGCTGGTGGTGAGCTTGGTGAGGTAGCGATGGATCGCGCCGATGTTCGGCGAGATGCTCATCTCGTTGTCGTTCAGGATCACGATCAGCGGCCGGCGCAGTTCGCCCGCGTTGTTCAGCCCTTCGTAGGCCATGCCGCCGGTCAGCGCGCCGTCGCCGATCACCGCGATCACGTGGTGGTGCTCGCCGCGCAGGTCGCGCGCCGCGGCGAAGCCGAGCGCCGCCGAGATCGACGTGCTGCCGTGGCTGGTGCCGAAATGGTCGTGCTCGCTCTCGCACCGGCGCGGGTAGCCCGCGATGCCGTCCAGCTGGCGCAGCGACCCGAACTGCTCGTAGCGGCCGGTGAGCAGCTTGTGCGGGTAGGACTGGTGGCCGACGTCCCAGACGATCTTGTCCCGCGGGGAATCGAACACGCGGTGCAGGGCCAGCGTCAGCTCGACCACGCCCAGGTTCGGCGCCAGGTGGCCGGCGTTGCGGGCGACCGTCTGGATGATGACGTGCCGCATCTCGGACGCCAGCTGCGGGAGCTGCTCCCGCGAGAGAGCACGGACGTCTTCGGGTGAGCGGATGGATTCGAGCAGGGTCACGGGATCCGGAGCGGGTGAATCAGGTTCCATAGCAGTGCGCTGGCGACTCCGATGGATGCGCCGATGAAGACCTCGAAGGGGGTGTGTCCCAGCAGCTCCATCAGCCGGTGGGTGTCGCCTTCGCTGTCGCGGAACTGCTTCTCGATCAGGCGGTTGAGGACAGCCGCCTGACGCCCGGCGGCCCGCCGAAGACCGGCGGCATCATACATGACGATCAGGCTGAAGTAGAGCGTCACGCCGAACAGCGCGGACCGGAAGCCGGTGCTCAGGCCCACCCCCATGCTCAGCGCCGACACGGCGGCCGAATGCGCGCTCGGCATCCCGCCCGTCTCGATGAACCGACGCAGGTTCCAGTGCCCGGTCTGGAAGAAGGCCGAGACGCCCTTCCATCCCTGGACGATGAAGCCGACGATCAACGCGAGCCAGAACGGTTCCGTGGCGGCCTCCTTGGCGAGCGCACGTGGCGCGGGGGGACGGGACGGCGCGGGATGGTGCGCGACGGGTTTGACGCTGTCAATCCGCTGCGCGGGTGACATTTCCGTTGACGCTTGGCATCGACCTTTCTACCTTTTGACCGTCACTGAACATCCTGGCGTGGGCGGTGAACCCTCCAGAGCGCTGCCTCGGGAGCCCCTTGCCGCGTACGCCTCCCTACCCCAACCCAGGAGTGTTCTGATGAACAACCGCATTCCGTCCACCCACTGGCGCGCAGGGTTGGCGCTGGTGCTCGCCCTGGTGATCGCGGCCCCGGCCGCGTACGCCAAGCGGGCGCCTCAGCGCGATGCCGACGCCAGCGCCCTCGTCAGCCGCGGGGCACCCGAGGCGCGTGTCGAAGCGCTTCGCGGCGGTCGCGTCGAAGACGGCGTCCAGCGCCAGTACGGCATGGACTCCAACCTGCTTCGTCGCTACTGGCTCCGGGATCTGAACGCACAGCCCACGTCGACGGCCTCGCCCCGCGAGATCGCTTCGAACTGGGTCAAGGCGCATGCCTCCGAACTCGGTCTGACGGCCGCCGCGGTCGACCAGAATCTCGAGTTCGCCTACGGCAAGGAATCCCCTTCCGGCACGCACTTCCGCTGGAACCAGGTGCTGAACGGCGTGCCCGTCTACCGCTCCGAGATCGTGGTCAAGGTCAACAAGCGAGGCCAGGTCTCGTCGGTGATGAACAACCTGCAGCCTTCGGTCTCGGTGGCGACGTCGCCCTCGATCACCGACAAGCAGGCGCTCGAGAAGGCCGTCGCCACGGTGCAGCCCGGCCGCGCGATCGGCGCCTTCAAGGCGGATCTCGCGATCGTCATGCAGGACCGCACGCCGCGGCTGGCGTACATCGCCTCGCTGCCGGTGGAGAAGCCGTCCGGCGACTGGCGCGTGTTCGTGGACGCGAAGACCGGTGACGTGATCGGTGTGGCGGACGAGATGCGCTACGCCACCGGCACGGGCCGCGCGTTCGATCCGGATCCGCGCTCCAAGATGGGCGACAGCACGTACATGGACAACGCCGACGCGAACACGGCGGTACCCTTCCCGGCTTCGTACGACAACGTGACGCTGCAGGGCATCACGTTCACCGGGTCCGTCTACACGCTGGACGGTCCGTACGCCCGCCTCATCGACAACGAGGCGCCCACGCAGGCTCCGGTCACGCCCGCGCACCAGGACAGCTTCCGGTTCCAGCGCAGCGACCAGGGCTTCGAAGACGTGATGTGCTACTGGCACCTGGACTACAGCCAGCGCTACATCCAGAGCCTCGGCTTCACGAACGTCAACAACCGCGTGCAGCAGGTGGACTCGCACGGCCTGTCCGGCGCGGACAACTCGCACTACGTCCCGTCCACGGGCAACCTCGCGTTCGGCGAGGGCGGCATCGACGACGACGAGGACGCGGACGTGATCTGGCACGAGTACGGTCACTCCATCCAGGACAACATCGTTCCGGGCTGGGGCGGCGGCCAGGAAGGCGCGATGGGCGAAGGCTTCGGCGACTACTGGGGCGGTTCGTACTCGCTCTTCAAGTTCCCGGGCTTCCAGCCGATGCACTTCTTCACGTGGGACGGCAACGGCGAGACGTGGACGGGTCGTCCGCTGATCGACGTGGCGCTCCACTACCCCGAGGACTGCTGCGGCGAGGTGCACGACTCCGGCACGCTGTGGTGCTCGGGCCTCATCGACACGTGGAACTCGGTCGGTCGCACCGTGATGGATCGCATCGTCCTCGACCACCACTTCGCGCTCGGCACGAGCGCCACGATGGCCGACGCGGCGAACCAGATCATCCAGTCGGACATCGACCTCTACGGCGGCGCGCACGTCGGCACGATCGTGTCGAAGTTCGGTTTCTGGGGCTTCGTGAACCCGGCCGACTTCATCCCCACGATCACGCACACGCCGCTCGTCGACGTCGAGAACGTCACCGGCCCGTACGCGGTCGTCGCCACGGTCACCTCGGTGCAGCCGCTCGCCGGCAGCCCGATGCTGTTCTGGGGCCACGGCGCGTCGATCAGCGATTCCGTCGCGATGGCGCCGACGGCGAACCCGAACGAGTACTCGGCGAACATTCCGGGTCCGGGTGTCGCGTCGAACGTCGTGTACTACATCCGCGCGCGTGACACGAACGGCGGCACGGCCTACAAGCCGACCACCGCGCCGGCCACGCCGTACGTGTTCCACGTCGGCGCCGACGTCACGCCGCCGACGATCGTGCACACGCCGATCACCATCGCTCCGGTCATCAGCTGGCCGCTGACCGTGGCGGCGAACGTGACGGACAACCTGGGCGTGAACACGACCTCGGTGACGGTCACGTGGACGCTGAACGCGGTCGCGCAGTCGCCGTTCACGCTGGCTCGCGTCGGCGTGACGAACAACTACTCGGCCACCTTCCCCGCCGTCGCGGTGGTGCCGGGTGACGTGGTGACGTACCACATCACCGCGCAGGACATCGCGACCGTGCCGAACTCGGGCCGCAGCCCGGCGGTCGGCGAGAACACCTTCACGCTCACGTCGGCGCTCGGCACCGTGCTGGTGCTGGACGACGACGAACTCGCGAAGCGCACCGAGACCAAGGTGATCGTGGACGAGAAGGACCCGACCAAGTCCACCTCGATCACGGCCACGAACGACGTGAGCATCCAGTCGGCGAACACGATCGCCGCGTGGCTCAACGCCATGGGTTACGTCGCGACGGTCGAACCGGCCGCCACGTCGAACCCGACCACGTGGACGGGCTACAGCTTCATCGTGAGCGCCAGCGGCCAGAGCCTCGGTCCGGTGGCGAACGCCACCTACCGCGCGGCCGTCGAGGCCTACGTCGCGGGCGGCGGCAAGATCCTGGTCGAGGGTGGTGAGGTCGGCTACGACGCGATCTCCACGCCCGGCTACCCGACGTTCGCGGCGAACGTGCTCCACGGCACCACGTGGAACACGGACAACGCCGGTGCGCTGACGCGGGCGGCCAGCCAGGGCGGACACCCGCTCGCCAACATCCCGAACGCGCTGCCGGCCAGCATTCCGGTCACGTACGTGAGCCCGAATTACGGCATGGAAGACGCGTACACGCCGGTGGCGCCCGCGTACATCGTGTACGGCACGGCGAACTACCCGGCGAGCGTCGGCATCAGCGTGTTCGACAACAACGCGGCTCCGCAGAGCGCGCAGATCGTGGTGTTCGCGTTCGACCTGAAGCAGGTCACGGACAGCACGACGGCGAAGCAGCTGCTCGAGAACGCCGCGCACTTCCTGGTCGCTCCGGAGCCGCCGCCCACGAGCAACATCTCGGGTCGCGTGGCGGTCGGAACGGCGTGGGGCGGTGCGGGCATCACGGTGACGCTGCAGCCGGGCAACCTGACCACCACGACGAATGCCGCTGGTGAGTTCGCGTTCCCGCCGCAGTACGCGCAGACGTACCAGCTCAGCGCCGCGCTCGCGGGCTACAGCGGCACGCCGCGCATGGTCACCGCGCTCGACAACAGCTCGTACTCGGTCGTGCTGTCGCTGTTCGGCACGGCGGAGTCGAACAGCTGCAACAACCCCGCGCTGGCGATTCCGGACAACACGCCGGCCGGTGTGACGAACGACATGACCGTGGTGCCGAACTTCGCGGTGTCGTACATGGAGCTGGGCGTCAACATCACGCACACGTGGCGCGGTGACCTGATCGTCGAGCTGCGTCACGGCGCGACGAACGTCCGCGTCCACAACCGCACGGGCAGCAGCGCGGACAACATCATCGGCACCTATCCCACCACGCTGACCCCGGCGAACCCGCTGTCGGCGTTCTTCGGCCAGTCGTCGGCCGGCACGTGGACGATGTTCGTGTCCGACAACGCCGGCACCGACACGGGAACGCTGAACCAGTGGTGCCTGCTGCTCCGGGGCGCCGCCGACACCACGCAGACGGTAGGCGTCGGTCCGTCGAACGGTCCGCAGGCGTTCGAGTTCGCGCCGGTGTGGCCGAACCCGTCGCGTGGCGGCAACATGACCATGAGCTTCGCGCTCCCGTCGGCCTCGCACGGCCGGCTGGCCCTCTACGATGTGACCGGTCGACTGGTCCGCGTCGTGGCGGACCGCGAGTTCGAGGCGGGTCGTTACGTGATGGCGTTCGACGGTCGGGATTCGCACGGGGCGACGCTCCGTCCGGGCCTGTACCTCGCCCGCTTCACGGGTGACGGCCGCACGGTCTCGCGGCGATTCGTGGTCACGCAGTAACACGCTTCCGGAAGCACGAAGGGGCGCCCG
>JBGAMH010000169.1:0-10796 GCA_044223135.1 Candidatus Eiseniibacteriota bacterium
TACTTCTCGCCCGGGATCACGGCGTCGCCTTCGTCGGCCGTCAGCTGCAGGAACACGCCGTTCGCCGCGCCGCCCTTGTGGAGCTGCCCGGTCGAGTGCAGGAAGCGCGGCCCCCAGCCGAGCGTGGTGGCCGCCTTCGTGCGTGCGCGCAGCGCGTGCCGCAGCGCCTGCAGCGACGCTTCGCGCTCCGCGGTCGCGTGCACGTAGGCGAGCAGCGCGACGTAGTCGCCCGGCTCGACCCACGCGGCCAGCGCACGCACCCAGTCGGCGGGCCCGGCGCCGAGCGAGCCGGCCGCGGCCGCCGGCGCGAACGCCGCGAGCCCACCCTGCGAGGCCGCGGGCGTGCTCTCGGGGAACCGGCCGTCGGCGAGGTAGCGCTGCAGCACGGCCTGCGTCGCGGCCTTGGCCTCCGACACGTTCGGCTCGTCGAACGGGTCCACGCCCATCACGGCGCCGGCGGTGGCGGTGGCGATCTCCCAGCGCAGGAACTCCGCGCCGAGCGACGACGCGTCCGTGCTCCAGCGGATCACCGGGTGGCCCGCCGCCGCGAGCGCGTCGAGCCGCGCGGAGGTGGCCGTGTCCAGCGCGCCGGCGGCCACGAACACGCGGTCGGCGCCGTAGGCGTCGGGCGTGGCGAGCGATTCGCTCTCCACGGGCACGATGCCGCGGCCGAGCTTGCCGGTGCTCTCGGCCACGAGCTGCTCCACCCACGTGCCGAACGACGCGAGCGCGGCCGGATGCACCAGCGTGAGCTTGTCGCGCCCCGCGAGCGCCAGCTCGCCGAGCGCCGCGCCCAGCGCGAGGCCGGCGCACGCGGCGGGATCGCCGGCGAGCGTGTCGCGTTCGGCACGCGCCGAGGCGAGCATGGCCGCGGTGTCGGCGCCGAGCAGCGCGGCGGGCACCAGGCCGAAGCACGACAGCGCCGAGTAGCGCCCGCCGATGTCGGGCGGGTTCGTGAACACGCGCCGGTAGCCGCGCGAGGCGGCGAGCTTCTCGAGCGACGTGCCCGGGTCGGTGACGGCGGCGAATGCGCGGCCGGCAGCATCGCCGCGCGCGGCGCGCACCCACTCCCAGAAGTGCTTCTCGAACGACACGACCTCGATCGTGCCGCCCGACTTGGACGACACCAGGAACAGCGTCCGCTTCGGGTCGTGCGTGGCCGTGACGGCGCGCACGGCGGCGGGCGAGGTGTTGTCGAGCACCGTCAGGTCGAGCCGTCCCGCGCGCACACCGAACGTGAGCCGCATCACCTCGGGCGCGAGGCTCGAGCCGCCCATGCCCAGCAGCACGGCGTGCGTGAAGCCCTCGCCGGCGACCTCGGCCGCGAACGCCTCGGCCGCGCCGGGGACGGCGGCGAGCGTGTCCACCGTGTCGAGCCAGCCGAGCCGGTTCGCCGCCACCTTGCGATGCTCGGGGTCGTCCACCCACAGGCCGTCGTCGTGCGCGGCGAGCCGGGCGCCGAACCGCGCGTCGGCGAGCTTCGCGAGGCGCGCGCGGTACGCGGCGTCGTGGGCGCCGAGTTCGAAGCGGGGCGCGCCGCTCACGCGCGGCCTCCGCGCTGGGCGAGGAGTTCGCGGCGCTTGGTCTCGAGCGCGTCGAGCAGGGCGTCGTACGACTTCGCGAACGAGCTCACGCCCTCGGGCTCGAGCTGGTCGATCAGCGCGTCCACGTCCACGCCGAGCTGCGGCAGGCGCGTGAACGCGGCGTGCGCGCCGGCGAGGTCGCGGCGGATGCGCGTTTCGAGACGGCCGTGGTCGTTGAACGCCGCGAGCGTGGCGGGCGGCACGGTGTTCACGGTCTCGGGCCCGATCAGCTCGTCCACGTACAGCACGTCGGAGTACGCCTTGTTCTTGGTGCCGGTGGAGGCCCACAGCGGCCGCTGCACGTGCGCGCCGTGCCGGCGCAGCGCGTCGAAGCGCGCGCCCCCGAACGTCTGCTCGAACGCCTCGTACGCGAGCCGCGCGTTCGCGACCGCGGCGACGCCGAGCAGGCCCTTGAGCTCGGTGCGCTCGGTGGAGCCCTCCGGCAGCGTGGCCAGGCGCGCCTCGATGACGGGGTCCACCTTGGTGTCGACGCGCGACACGAAGAACGAGGCGACCGAGCGGATCGATCCCAGCTCCCCGCCCGCGGCGAGGCGGCGCTCGAGACCCGTGAAGTAGGCCTCCATCACCTCGCGGTAGCGCGCGAGCGAGAAGATGAGCGTGACGTTGATGCTGATGCCCGCCGCGAGCGCGCCGACGATCGCGGGCAGGCCTTCGCGCGTGGCGGGGATCTTGATCATCACGTTCGGTCGCGCCACGGCGGCGTGCAGCCGCTTCGCGGCCGCGAGCGTGCCGTCGGTGTCGTGGGCGAGGCGCGGGCTCACCTCCAGGCTCACGCGACCGTCCATGCCACCGCTGGCGTCGTACACGCCGCGCAGCTGGTCGCAGGCGTTCTGGATGTCCTCGATCGCGAGCTTCTCGAACAGCGGCTCGCCGGTGAGGCCCTGCGAGATGCCTTCGGCGATCGCGGCGTCGTAGTCGCTGCTGCCGGCGACGGCCTGCTGGAAGATGGTCGGATTCGAGGTGACGCCCACGACGCCGTCCTCGCGGACCTGCCGCGCGAACTCCCCGGAGACGAGCGGTGCACGGCGAATGAAGTCGAGCCAGATGCTCTGGCCGAGCGAGAGCAGCTGGTGTGCGCGACTCTGCATGGGAGGTGCTCCTCGAAGGGGTGGGTGAGGAAGTCCGGCAAGCGGCCGAGGGGGCCGCGCTCGTTTCGATGCGGAAGCCCGCGGGCCGGTCGACGGTCCGCAGGAACAGCGAGTGTCGGGAAGATGCGCCGCCGCGCGCGGTGTCGCAAGGGGCGCGCGCACGCCCGACGGCGAACGGAGCGGGGTCGGGGTGCAGCGTGTGCCGCGGCGATCGGCCCATCGACAGCACGGGCTCGTCCGGAAGCTGGCCGGGACGCCGGGTACCACCTGGGATGCGGTGCGCGTTCGTCCGGGTCTCGGGCGCCGCGGAACTTGCGAAGTCCTGTCTTGACGCGCCTTCGCGAGGCGGATCGCGCGGCGCGGGACGGGCTCGAGGAGCCCGCGTGTCGCGCTCGGGTGCGGTCGCTCGGGGCTCCGTTCGGCATTCCCTTCGCGCGTTGTCGCGATTGGCTTCGTTTCGCGGCGTGCGGGCGCGTGCGGCGGTCGAAAATGCCCGTGCTACAAAGTGAGCGTCCCCGCGACTCTCGCCCCCGAGGCGGAGTCTCGCCATGCAGGGCTTCTCGCTCTCGCACCTGGAAGACCACGACGTTCAGAAGGGCCTGCTCGCCGCGGTGCCGGTGGAGCGCACCGCGACGGCGGCGGTGCTTGCGCACATCGCGGAGTTCGACGCCCGGCAGTTGTACCGGGACCAGGCGTGCTCGTCGATGTTCGTGTACTGCGTCCGGGAGCTGGGCTACTCGGAGGACGGGGCGAGCAAGCGGATTCACGCCGCCCGCGCGGCGCGGCAGTTCCCGGCGCTGTTCGAGGCAGTCGCGGATGGTCGGCTGCACCTGAGCGGTGTGTGCCTGCTCGCACCGAAACTGACCGCGGACAATGTCGACGAACTGGTCGCGGCGGCGGCTGGTCGGAGCAAGGCCGAGATCGAATACCTGCTGGCCGTGCGGTACCCGAAGCCGGGCACGTGGGCCGCCGTGTTAACGAAATCGGCCAGTTCTCAAGAAAAAGAACATGCCCCGGGGCATGTTGAGGTCGATCCGGAGTTGGAGGCGGGCGCCGACGGCGTCTCGACTGCCCTCGAAGGCGACCTCGGTGCGCTGCTCGCCGCCGCGTCGCCGGGCGCGGTCGCGCCGCCGCCCGTCCGCCGCGACCGCCTCACGCCGATCTCCGCCGACGCCTGGGCGCTGGAGGCCACGCTCGACCAGGAGTCGTGCGACATGCTGCGCCGCATCCAGGCGCTGCGGGGCCGCGGCGTGTCGCCGCACGACATCGCGGGCGTCATCAAGCGGGCGTTCCGGTTGCTCGAAGACGACCTGCTGATGCGCAAGCTGGGAGCCGGCACCGGCAAGTGCCGGGGATCCAAGAACCCGTGGCACATCACGCCGGCCGTGATGCGCCTGTGCTGGAAGCGCGACGACGCGCGCTGCACGTTCGTGGGCGCGAACGGCAAGCGCTGCAACGAGACGCACGACCTCCAGTTCGATCACATCATTCCGCCGGATCGCGGTGGCGACGGGTCGCTCGGCAACGTTCGGCTGCGCTGCCGAGCGCACAACCTGCACGCGGCCGAGAAGCTCTACGGGCGGCACTTCGTGCAGAATAAGCGCGAGGAGGCGAAAGCGAAGCGCGCGGCGGCAAAGGCGCAGCGCGAGGCCGCGCGGGCCCGCGCGCAGGAGCAGCGCGAAGCCGATCGCGCCGCGCGAGATGCCGAGCGACAGCGGCGACGAGCGGCAGCTGAGGCAGCGAGGGCGGCGCGCGAGGCGGAACGCGAACGCCGACGAGCGACAGCCGAGGCCGAACGTGAGCACCAGAAGGCCGCCGCTGTGGCCGCGAAGGCCGCCACGGCGGCCGAGCGTGAGCAAGCGCGCGCCGACGCGGAAGCCGCGAGAGTTGCGGCAGCAGCCGACCGCGAGCGGGAGCGCGTGGCCGCGACTCGGGCGAAAGCCGCGGCCACGGCCGCGAAGGCCCGCATCGACGAACTGGTTCCGTGGCTTCAGCGGCTCGGTTGCTCGGTCGGCGAGGCGCGTCGCGCGGCGGCGCACGCGGAACACCTGCCGGACGCTCCTCTCGAAGAGCGCCTGCGCGCCGCCCTGCGGACGCTCGCGCCGCCCGGGTGCCGGCCCGTCGCGCCGTTCTCCAAGGGTGCAGCATGAGCCGGCGGACTTCGCGCGCCCCGAGCGCCGCCCTCGAAACGTTCACGCCCCACCACTCGCCGGCAGGCGAGCGGCGGGGCGCGAGACGCGCGCGTCGTTCAGCGCGTCACCACCAGCCGCCGTGTCTCGCTCGCGTCGCCCACACGCAGGCGCACGAGGTACGCGCCCGCGCGCAGCTCGCGCGTATCCAGCGACAGCGCGTGCGCGCCGGCGGTGGTGAGCGCGTCGCGCAGCGGCGCTCGCACGCGTCGACCCTGCGCATCGAACACCTCGATGTCCACGCGGCTGGTCGCGGGCAGCGTGAACCGTACCTGCGTGGCTTCGCGCGCCGGGTTCGGCGCGAGCGGGGCGAGCATCGCGTACGCCGGCACGGGGCGGGGCGCCGCGAGCGTGGCGGTGGCGACGGCATAGCGATCGAATGTCAGCGTCTGGCCGGCGCACACCCAGGAGTCGTCCGTGACGAGCGCGTACGTCGCGGTGGCGGACGGCCGCCACGCTTCGTCGAGCGCGCCGGTGGTCGGGTCGACGGCGGCGAGCGACGGCTGCGACACGCCGCCGACGGTGGAGAACAGCCCGCCGACGTACACCCGCCCCGGCGTCACGGCCACGGAAAGCCCGGTCGCGCTGAGGTCGGGATTCCACGCGGTCGCACTGCCGGTGGTCGCATTCAACCCGGCGGCCGCATTGCGCGGCTGACCGGCGATGTTCGCGAAGACGCCGAGCGCGTACACCACGCCCGACTGGGCGGCGAGCGCGTTGACGCGGCCGTCGGGCGCGGGATCCCACGCGGCGAGCGTGTGGCCGGGCAGGTCGATCGCGGCGAGGTACTGGCGCGCCTGGCCCATCATGCTGAAGAAGCCGCCGCCCACGAACAGCCGTCCGCCGCTCACGGCGAGCGCGAACACGGTGCCGCCGGCGGCGGGATTCCACGACGTGGCGACGCCGCCGGCCTCGGTCACCGCGCCGAGCCGGTTGCGCGCCTGTCCGCCGAGCTGCGTGAACAGCCCGCCCACGTACACGTTGCCGCCGGTCACGGCCAGCGCGCGCACGGTGCCCAGCGCGCCGGGATTCCACGACGTGGCCACGCCGCTCCCGGCGTCGATCGCGGCGAGGTTCGCGCGCGACTGGCCGCCCGCGGTGCTGAACTGCCCGCCGGCGTAGACGACCGAGCCCGAAACGGCCAGCGCCCACACGTCGCCGTTCGCACCGGGGTTCCACGCGGTGGCCTGGCCGGTGGTGAGGTCGATCGCGGCGAGGCGGCTGCGCGGCGCGCGGCCGGCGCTGGTGAACGGCCCACCCACCAGCACGTGGCTGCCGGTGCGGCACACCATCTGCGCGGGGCCATTCACGAGCGGCGCCCACGAGGTGGCGGCGCCGCTCGCCAGATCCACGGCGCCGAGGTAGGAGCGCGACTGGCCTCCGAGCGTGACGAACGATCCGGCCGCGTACAGCGTCGAGCCGAACACGTTCAGCCCGAGCACGGCACCCGATGCGCCGGGATTCCACGGCGTGGCGAGCCCGCTCGTGCCGTCGAGCGCGGCGAGGTTCGCGCGCGCGGCGCCGCCGACGTTCGCGAACTGTCCGCCCACGATCACGTTCGCGCCGTCCGTGGCCATCGACTGCACCACGCCGTCGGGGCCCGGCGCCCACGAGGTGGCGCTGCCCGAGGCGAGACTCACGGCGCCGAGGTACGCGCGCGGCTGGCCGCCGAGCGTGCCGAAGAGGCCGCCCACGTACAGCACGCCGGCGCCGGAAGCGATCACGTTCACCGTTCCGTCGGCGCCCGGGTTCCACGTCGTGGCGGCGCCCGTGGCGGTGCTGACGGCGCCGAGGTTCGCGCGCGCCTGGCCGCCGAGGCTGTCGAACTGGCCCGCGCAGTAGAGCGTCGTGCCGTCGAGCACCATCGCGCGCACCGAGCCGAACGCGTCGATGCGCGGGGCGAACGGCAGCGGCGCTCCGGTGACGCGGCTGATCGCGCCCACGCTGGCGCGCGGCTGGCCGCCGATCGACACGAACGAGCCGCCCACGTAGATCGCGTTCAGCGAGGTGGCGATGACGGACACCTCGCCTTCGATCTGCGGGTCGAACGCCGGGTCGAGCTGGCCGTTCGTCAGGATGTGCACGAGCCCGCGACGTGGCGAGTCGTCCACGTCGACGAACGTGCCGCCCGCGTACCAGCCGCCGCCGCCGTCGGGCACCGCACACTCCACGACGCCCGACACGTGCGGGCTGGGAAGCTGGATCTGGCCGTCGGTCGCGTTGAGCACGGCCCCGCCGCCGGTGACCGGCCCGACCGAGGTGAACGTGCCGCCCATGTAAAGGATGGAGCCCGAGCGGGCGAGCGCGTACACCGAGCCGTTCGTGTTCCAGCACCGGGGATCGCGCGACTGGGCGCGGGCCGCCGCGGGCAGCAGGGCGCCGAGCGCCAGGGCGAGCACGAGGAAGGCTCGACGTGCGTGGGGCGTGGAGTGCATCGGCCGCATGAGGGCTCCTGTTCGGGGATGGCGGAGTCCGCCGGCGCCTCCGGCGGTCGTGGGGGAAAGACGGCGGCGCCGGCCGCAAAGGTTACGCGGCGAATCCGAAGGGCCGCTTCGCACTCCAACCCGGGGGCGCGCATCGGAACGGGCGCGCCGCGACCGGCGGCGGCCCGCTCCGCCGCTCGCGGGGCCGACTCCGGCGCTCGGGGCTCGCGGAGCCCGAACGGTCCGGGCTAGACTCCCGCCCCTCGCACGACACACACGCGCTGGCCGTGGCGCACCCCTCACCTTCGCCCCGGGAGTTCCTCTCCATGTCGCGTCCCGCCACGTTCGGCGAACTCAAGGCCGCTGGATACCGCTCGCGCTCCGTGAAGGACGAGATGCGAGCCAACGTGATCGCGCTGCTGCGCGCCGGCCAGCCCTTGTTCCCCGGCATCGTCGGCTACGAACACACGGTCGAGCCGCAGATCGTGAACGCGGTGCTGTCGCGCCACGACTTCATCCTGCTCGGGCTGCGCGGGCAGGCGAAGACGCGCCTGCTGCGCTCGCTCGTGCGCTTCCTCGACGAGTGGATCCCGGCGGTGGACGGCTGCCCGTTGAACAGCGATCCGTTCCATCCGCTCACGCACCACGCGCGCCAGGCGCTCGAGGTGCACGGCGACCAGACGCCGCTGCGCTGGGTGCATCGCGACGAGCGCTACCAGGAGAAGCTCGCCACGCCCGACGTGACGATCGCCGACCTGATCGGCGACATCGATCCGATCAAGGCGGCCACGCTGCGGCTGGACTACTCCGACGAGCGCGTCATCCACTACGGGATCCTGCCGCGCACCAACCGCGGCATCTTCGCGATCAACGAGCTGCCCGACCTGCAGCCGCGCATCCAGGTGGGCCTGCTGAACATCCTCGAGGAGAAGGATTTCCAGGTGCGCGGGTTCCCCGTGCGCATTCCGCTCGACGTGGCGGTGGTGTTCAGCGCGAACCCGGAGGACTACACGAACCGCGGCAACATCATCACGCCGCTCCGGGACCGCATCAATTCGCAGATCATCACGCACTACCCGCTGCAGCGGGACCAGGGCATGGCCATCACCACGCAGGAGTCGTGGATCGCACGCGGCGGCGACATCGAGGTGGTGGTGCCGGTGTTCATGCGCGAGCTGGTGGAGGAAGTGGCGATCCAGGCGCGGCGCAGCGAGTACGTCGACCAGAACTCCGGCGTGTCCGCGCGCCTGCCGATCGCGCTGATGGAGAACCTGGTGAGCAACGCCGAGCGCCGCGCCCTGGCCACGGGCGAGACGCGCGTGGTGACGCGCGTGTGCGACCTGCAGAGCGCGGTGAGCGCGGTGAGCGGCAAGGTGGAGCTGGTGCTGGAGGGCGAGCAGGAGGGCGCGCTGAACGTGGCGCGCGCGCTGCTGGGTCGCGGCGTGAAGGCGATCTTCAACCAGAAGTTCCCCGACGCCTACAAGCCGCGCCGCGTGCGCGGCAATCGCCCCGCGCCGCCCGACGGCGGCGAGAGCGAGCAGGCCGGCGCCGAATACCGCCCGATCCTGGAGTGGTTCTCGAGCGGGCATCACCTCGAGATCGCCGACGACATGCCGTCGAAGGACTTCCAGATGGCGCTGTCGCAGGTGAAGGGGCTGTCGACGCTGGCCGCGAAGCACCTGGAGCCGCGCGACGCCGACGAGCACGCCGTGGCGATGGAGCTGGTGCTGGAGGGACTGCACCAGAGCTCGATGCTGTCGCGCGAGCGCACCGACGGCGGCCGCACCGACTTCAAGGACATGCTGAAGAGCATGCTGAGCGGCCTGGGGGATGACTGACGCTGTGACCGACCTGTCCCCGCACGACGCGAAGCGCCTGATCGTGGACGGCTACGCGCGCGCGTCGCACGCCTATCGCGGCGACACGTTCGAGCTGGCGGGCAGCGGCTACGCGTATTGGCTCGGGCGCTTCACCCGGGCGCTGAGCGACGGTGCGCGCGTGCTGGACCTGGGCTGCGGCTGCGGCGTGCCGGTGGCGGTGGAGCTGGCGAGGCGCTTCGACGTGACCGGCGTGGACCTGTCGCCCGAGCAGATCGAGCGCGCCCGGGCGCTGGTGAGCGGCGCGCGCTTCACGTGCGCGGACATGACCACGCTCGCGTACGAGCCCGGGTCGTTCGACGCGATCGTGGCGTTCTACTCGATCATCAACGTGCCGCTGGCCGAGCAGCCCGCCCTGATCGCGAACCTGGCGCGCTGGCTGACCCCCGAGGGCCGCGTGCTCGCCACGGTGGGCCACGACGCATGGACCGGCGTGGAGCACGACTGGCGCGGCGTGAAGGGCGCGAGCATGTACTACAGCCACGCCACGATCACCCGTTACCGCGACTGGTTCGCCGACGCCGGGCTGGAGATCGTGGAGCAGGGCCGCGAACCGAAAGAAGGCAACCCCGGATACGCGATGCTGATCGCGAGGCGGGGTGGCCGCGCGTCGCACGACCGGGCCGGGAGCTGATCGCATGCGCTTCGACTACACGCAGTGGAAGGGTCGCGGGCCGGGCGACGCCGAGTTCCTGAAGCAGATGATGGAGATCTACCGCAACCTGCTGCTGCAGACGGGCGGCGACGTGGAAGAGGCGCTGAAGTGGATGGAGCACTTCGGCCAGGAGTACGGCTTCTTCAACGACCAGTTCGGCATCGACGACTTCAAGAAGCTGCTCGAGGAGTCCGGCGAGGCGCAGGAGACCACGCAGGGTTTCCAGATGACGCCCAAGGGCGAGCGTCGCATCCGGCAGGACTCGCTGAACGAGATCTTCTCGAGCCTGCGCGCGGGCGGGGCCGGCGACCACCGCACGCCCGTGGCGGGCGCGGGCGGCGAGCGGCTCTCCGAAACGCGCGCGTGGCAGTTCGGCGACGACATCGCGAACCTCGATCCGCTGGCGTCGGTGAGCAACGCGCTCAAGAACCGTGGCATCGACGAGCTGTCGCTGGCCGAGGAGGACCTCGAGGTCTACGAGACCGAGCACCTGAGCGCGTGTGCCACCGTGCTGATGGTGGACGTGAGCCACTCGATGATCCTGTACGGCGAGGACCGCATCACGCCCGCCAAGAAGATCGCGCTCGCGCTGGCGCAGCTGATCCAGACGCGCTACCCCAAGGACACGCTCGACGTGGTGCTGTTCGGCGACGACGCGAAGCAGGTGCCGCTGAAGGACCTGATGAAGATCCAGGCGGGCCCGTTCCACACGAACACGCGCGCGGGACTGCAGATGGCGGCGCGGCTGCTGGCGGCGCGCAAGGGCGTGAACAAGCAGGTGTTCATGATCACCGACGGCAAGCCGTCGGCGATCCGCGAGCACGGGCGGCTGTACAAGAACCCGTTCGGGCTCGACCCGAAGATCGTCAACCGCACGCTCGAAGAGGCCGCGCACCTGCGCAAGAAGCGGGTGACGATCACCACGTTCATGCTGGCGGCCGACCCGACGCTGCTGGACTT
>JBGAMH010000170.1:0-10812 GCA_044223135.1 Candidatus Eiseniibacteriota bacterium
AATCGCTGACGAGCGAGGCCGCGCCGGAGTATTCTGCGGCCCCGACGCCGACGCCCGACGCGTCGGTCACGTCCGCCCCCGCCGGCTTCACACTCACGCCCCCCGAGCCCATGCCCGCCCGCACACCCACTCCCGGTCTCGCACCCGCCAACGGGGCTCGCGAGTTCGAACTTCCGCCGTTCGCCGAGGACCTGAACCCCTCGGGGCTCGACGACGCGCGTGCGTCGCTGCTCGCGGCCTCGCTGCCCGTGCTGAAAGCCGTGGCCGCCGAGGTGAAGGACTGCGAGAAGTGCGGCCTGTGCCGCTCGCGCACGAACACCGTGCCCGGCGTGGGGTCCGCGCGCAGCGGCATCGTGTTCGTGGGCGAGGCGCCGGGCGCCGACGAGGACGCCAAGGGCATTCCGTTCGTGGGGCGCGCGGGCGAGCTGCTGACCAAGATGATCGCCGGCATGGACGAGCGGCAGATCATTCCCGGTGTGAAGCTGGATCGCGACTCCGTGTACATCTGCAACGTGCTCAAGTGCCGGCCGCCCGAGAACCGCAACCCGCTGCCGCACGAGATCGAGTCGTGCTCGCCGTACCTGTTGCGCCAGCTCGACGCATTGAAGCCGCGCGTGATCTGCTGCCTCGGCAAGTTCGCCGCCGAGCTGCTGCTGGGCACCAAGGGCACCGTCGGCGGGATGCGCGGCAAGACGTGGCGCTGGCAGGGCTCCAAGCTGATCGTGACCTACCACCCCGCGTACCTGCTGCGGAACCCGAACGCCAAGCGCGAGGTGTGGGACGACCTCCAGCGACTCGCGCGCGAGTACCTCACCGACTGACCGCACGTGCGGCGCCGGTGCACAGCGCCCCCGCGAGGACCATGCAGCCATGAGCGACATCCTCAGCAGCACGCAGGGCGGCGGCGCCTCGGGCCTCGTGCCTCCGCAGGCGCTCGACGCGGAGCGCTCCGTGCTGGCGGCCATGCTCCTGGACCAGGAGTCCATCGGCAAGGCCGTGGAGATGATCGACGAGAACGCGTTCTACCGCGTCTCGCACCAGAAGATCTTCGCCGCGCTCGTGGCGCTGTACAGCCGCAACGAGCCCGCCGACCTGATCACCGTGTCCGAGGAGCTGCGCAAGCGCGGTGACTTCGAGGCCGTGGGCGGCGCGGCGGCGCTGGCGTCGCTGATGGAGTTCGCCACCACGTCGGCGAACATCGAGAACCACATCCGCATCGTGCACTCCAAGGCGGTGCTGCGGATGCTCATCAAGGCGACGAACGAGATCCAGCAGCAGGCGTACGCGGGCCAGGAAGAAACGGCGCTGCTGCTGGACCGCGCCGAGGCGAGCATCTTCCAGATCACCGACCAGCGCATCCGCGCGGGCTTCAGCAGCATCCGCGAACTCCTGAAGCCCACGTTCGACAGCATCCAGAAGCTGTTCGAGCGCAAGGTGCAGGTGACCGGCGTGCCCACCGGCTTCGACGATCTCGACAAGCTCACCGCCGGCTGGCAGCCCGGTGACCTGGTGATCGTGGCCGGGCGGCCTTCGATGGGGAAGTGCGTGCGCTGGGACACGCCCGTGGTGGATCCGGCGACCGGTGAGCGGCTTCGCATCGAGGAGGCCGTGCAGCGCCGGATGCCCAAGGTGTTCGGCATCGACGCCCGCGGGCTCGTGCGCGCCACTCCCGTGAGCCACTGGATCGACAGCGGCGTGCAGCCCTGCTACCGCGTGACCACGCGCACCGGGCGTTCGCTCGAAGTGACCGGCCACCATCCGTTCCTCACCGTGGACGGCTGGCAGCCGCTGCACGACCTCGCGGTGGGCGACCACGTCGGCATTCCTCGTCGCGTGCCCGCGCTCGGCCGGGTGTACGAGCCGCTCGCACGCGTCCGGCTCCTCGCGTACTTCATCGCCGAAGGCGGGCTCACGCACGGCGTGCCGTGCTTCACGACCGCCGATCCGCTGCTGCGCGGGGACTTCGAGTTCTGCCTGGAGGACGAGTTCCCCACCGTGCAGATGGCGCCGCATCCGGACGGCATCACGTACCGGATCTCCCGGAAGCCCGAACACCGGACGCCGGCCCGTCCGGGCGAACTGGCGAACCCGGTGGCGCGGTGGCTCGACGAGATGGGCCTGTTCGGGCTCAAGTCCGAAGCCAAGTTCATCCCGCCGGTGGTCTGGACGTGGGACGAACGTTGCCTCGCGACGTTCCTGAACGTGCTGTTCACGTGCGACGGGACGATCTACGAGATGAACGGCTACCCGCGCATCGAGTTCACGGTGGCCTCGAAGCGTCTGGCGGAGGACGTGCACCACGCGCTGCTGCGATTCGGCGTGATGTCGAAGCTGTGGCGGAAGACCGAGAAGTCGTGGCGCGTCGAGATCACCGAGCCCGCCGCCGTGAGCCGCTACCAGGATGCGATCGGCTGGTTCAACGAGAAGGGCCGTCGGTTTCCGCCCGAGGCCTTCGACTCGAGCCTCCCGACGCGTCACGCGTGCGCCGGGGGTGCCCCGCGCGCGACCTGGGAGAAGGTGCGTGCTTCCGCGGAGCTGGCCGGCATGTCGCTGACGTACATGGCGCAGCTCGCCGGCGATCGCGTGGCGGACGGGTACAACGCCCACACGAACCGCGCGATCCGTCGCGAGCGGCTGGAGCGCTTCGCGTTCGTGCTCGAGGATCCCGAGCTGAAGCGCATCGCGAGCCCCGACCTGTACTGGGACGAGATCGTCGAGATCCGGCACACGGGGTCGCACCGCGTGTACGACCTGACCGTGCCCGACGGGCACAACTTCGTGGCGGGCGACGTCCTGGTGCACAACACCAGTGTCGCGATGAACATGGCCGAGAACGCGGCCGTGCGGTTCGGGATTCCCGTCGCGGTGTTCTCGCTGGAAATGAGCAAGGAGCAGCTCGCGCTGCGCATGCTCTGCTCGCAGAGCGAGGTGGCGCTGCACAAGCTGCGCACCGGCTACCTGAGCAACGAGGACTGGCCGCGGCTCACGACGGGCGCCGGGCTGCTGACGCAGGCACCGGTGTACATCGACGACTCGCCCGCGCAGTCGGTGCTCGAGGTGCGCGCGAAGTGCCGCCGCCTCAAGGCGGAGAACAAGCTCGGCCTGGTGGTGATCGACTACCTGCAGCTCATGCGCTCCAGCACGCCGGCGGAAAATCGCGTGCAGGAGATCTCGCAGATCAGCCGTGGCCTCAAGGCGCTCGCGAAGGAGCTCAACGTGCCGGTCATCGCGCTGTCGCAGCTGTCGCGCGCCGTGGAGCAGCGCGGCGGCAGCGGCCGGCCGCAGCTTTCGGACCTGCGTGAGTCGGGATGCCTCACCGCGGACACACGCATCCTGCGTGCGGACACCGGGGCCGAGGTGACGATGGGCGAGTTGCTCGAAACCGGCGAGCAGGACACCCCTGTCTGGACACTCGATGCCGACTACCGAATGGTCCGCGGAGTGATGACGCACGTCTTCCCGAGCGGCACCAAGGACACCTTCGAGCTGAAGCTCGCCTCCGGTCGTTCGGTGAAGGCGAGCCCGAACCATCCTTTCCTCACGCTCGACGGCTGGCGGCGGCTCGACGAGTTGAAAGTGGGAATCGACTTGGCGATCGCCGTGCATCCGCTGTCGGCCCATGAGACAGCCGAGCAAGCGTATTCCCGCCAGTCGCGGGGGGAGGCGCTGCTACTCGCTGCCGATCCGAGGGTGCTGGTCATGGACTGGGACACGATCACCGAGATCGTCCCCCTGGGCTCGCAGCCGGTATTCGATGCCACGGTGCCGGGGACGCACAACTTCGTGGCCAATGGGATCGTCGTCCACAACTCCATCGAGCAGGATGCCGACGTCGTCGCGTTCGTCTACCGTGAGGTCGTGTACAAGCCCGACACGCAGGAGCCGGGCAAGGCGCAGCTCATCATCGCCAAGCAGCGCAACGGTCCCATCGACGACGTGAACCTGACGTTCCTGCGGGAGTGCACGAAGTTCGTTCCCTACAGCCCCATGATGCCGGGCGAAACCGACCCCGGCTTCTGAGCCCATGTCCGAACCCCTCGCGATCACACCGTTCAAGTTCTTCCGGCGCCGCGTGCTGAGCTGGCTCGCGGAGGTCGGGCGCATCGCCATGCTCGTGGGCGAGACCTTCCGCACGATGGGCCGCGGCCTGCGCTCGTTCCACCTGGTGGTGGAACAGATGCACGCGATCGGCGTGCAGTCGCTGGGACTGGTGTTCATCGTCAGCCTGTTCACGGGCGCGGTCGCCGCCGTGCAGGCGGCCTACCAGTTCTCGAACGTCGTCCCGCTCAAGTACATCGGCTCGGTCATCATGCGCTCGGTCATCATCGAGCTGGGCCCGGTGCTCACGGCGCTGATCGTGGGCGGCCGCGTGGGGGCTTCGATCGCGGCCGAGCTGGGCACCATGCGCGTGACCGAGCAGATCGACGCGCTCGACGCGATGGCGATCAACCCGGTGCGCTACCTGGTGGTCCCGCGCGTGGTCGCGGCGGTCGTGATGCTGCCGATCCTGTCGATCATCGCGAACATCGTGGCCATCTACGGCGGCTACGTGGTGTCGGTCACCAGCGTGGGCGTGAGCACGCACACGTACGTGACCAGCCTGAAGCAGTTCTTCTTCTACAAGGACCTGTGGTCGGGCCTCATCAAGTCGTTCTTCTTCGGCGGCATCATCGGCTGGATGGGCTGCTACTACGGCTTCCGCACCGAGGGCGGCGCCGAGGGCGTGGGGCAGGCCACCACGCGCGCGGTGGTGGCGTCGTGCGTGCTGGTGCTGATCTCCGACTACGTGCTGGCCAACGTCCTCTTCCGCTTCATCTTCGCCGAATGATCCGCATTCGAGAGCTCAAGAAGCGCCTGGGCAGCAAGCAGGTTCTGAACGGCGTCGACCTGGACATCCCCCAGGGCAAGACCGTGGTGGTGATGGGGCGCAGCGGCACGGGCAAGAGCGTGCTGCTGAAGCACATCATCGGGCTCATGACGCCCGACTCGGGCAGCATCGAGGTGGACGGCGACGAGGTGGTGGGCATGCGCGAGCACCAGCTGAACGAGGTGCGCAAGCACTTCGGGCTGCTGTTCCAGGGCGCGGCGCTGTTCGACTCGCTGACGGTGCAGGAGAACGTGGGCCTGCCGCTGCGCGAGCACCAGCGCCTGCCCGAGGAGGAAGTGCGGCGGCGCGTGACGGAGCGGCTGGAGTGGGTGGGCCTGAAGGACGTCGACGACATGAAGCCCGCGTCGTTGTCGGGCGGCATGCGCAAGCGCGTGGGGCTCGCGCGCGCGATCGCGATGGACCCGCAGTACATCCTGTACGACGAGCCGACGACCGGGCTGGACCCGATCATGTCGGACGTCATCAATCGCCTGATCCGCTCGCTGCAGGAGCGGCTGGGCGTCACCTCGATCGTGGTGACGCACGACATGAACAGCGCCTACCACGTCGGTGACATCCTCGCGATGCTGCACGAGGGCCGGGTCGTGTTCACCGGCACTCCCGACGAGGCGCGAAACACGAACGACCCGCTGGTCCGCCAGTTCATCGAGGGATCCAGCGAGGGGCCGATCAAACCGCTCTGACGAGGAGATCGCGTGAGCCGGAGAATGGAAATCCAGGTGGGAATCACGGTGGTGGTGGCACTCGCCGCCCTGCTGTGGGGCGTCACCTGGTTGAAGGATCTGTCGCTGCAGCGCCAGGTGCGCGTGTGGCACGTACGCTTCCCCCAGACCGGTGGCCTGGGGCCGAGCGACGAAGTCCAGGTGAACGGCATGCGCAAGGGCGCGGTCAGCAAGGTCGAGCTGGTGGGGGACCACGTCGTGGTGGACCTGGCGCTCGACAAGGAGATCCGCGTGACGCGCCAGAGCGTGGTGGCCATCCGCAACGTGGGCCTGATGGGCGAGAAGGTGATCGCCGTGGACCTGTCGCTCTCGGGGCCGGAGTACGCCCCCGGGGACACCATCCCGGGCGTGTTCGAAATGGGCATGGGCGAGGTCATGGCGGGCTTCGGCTCGCAGATGGGCTCGGTCGACCGCGTGGTGAAGTCGCTCGACGCGTTGACGGCGCGGCTCGACCGCAACGGCGACGTGGACAAGACCATGACCAACCTGCGCGAGACCAGCGAGCAGCTGGCGGCGGCGGTGAAGGAGAACCGCGCCATGATGCACGAGGCGGTCAAGAACGCGGCCGAGGTCAGCAAGACCGCGCGCGACCTGACGGCGGGACGCGAGAAGGAGTACCGCGCCACGCTCGAGGCGATCGACCGCAGCACGCGCAACTTCGAGCGGCTCACGGTGCGCATGGACTCGCTCATGACGGTGGCGCGCTCGGTCACGGACAAGATCGACCACGGCAACGGCAGCGCGGCGCTGATGCTGAACGACCGCAAGCTCTACGACGACCTCCAGGGTTCGCTGAAAGCGCTGAAGGAGATGGTCGAGGACATGAAGAAGAACCCGAGGAAGTACATCAACCTGCGGATCTTCTGATCCGTCCGATCCCTCGCCCCCGCGAACGCATCGCCATGGCCAAGGCCACGAAAGCTGCGAAGACCACGTTTTACTGCGCCGCGTGCGGCCACGAGTCGCCGCGCTGGTTCGGGCACTGCCCGGGCTGCGGCGAGTGGAACACCGCGAGCGAGTCGCCGCGCGAAGCGGCGTCGTCGCGCCCCTCGGCGCCCGGCGCGGGCGGCCGCCGCCGCTGGGTACCCGCGGGCGCCGCGGCGTCCGCCGGCCCGCGGCCGCTCGCCGTGCCGTCAGATCGTCGAGCGCGACGCGCCGCGCCTTCGCCACGGGGCTCGCGGAGTTCGATCGCGTGCTCGGCGGCGGGCTCGTGCCGGGCTCGCTCGTGCTGGTGGGCGGTGACCCGGGCATCGGCAAGAGCACGCTGATGCTGCAGCTGGCGCTCACGCTCGCGCGCGAGGGCCGCCGCATCCTGTACGTGTCGGGTGAGGAGAGCGAGCACCAGATCCGCCTGCGCGCGTCACGGCTGGGCGACGTGCCGCCGGGGTTGCTGCTGCTGTGCGAGACCGACCTCGAAGCGGTGCTCGAATCCGCCGCGCAGGTGAAGCCCGACGTGCTCGTGGCGGACTCCATCCAGACGCTGTCGCGCTCCGACCTGGACGGTGGCCCGGGCACCGTCACGCAGGTGCGCGAGTGCGGGCTCGCACTGCTGCACTTCGCGAAGGGCTCGCACACGCCGGTGTTCCTGGTGGGCCACGTCACGAAGGACGGCGCGGTGGCCGGCCCGCGCGTGCTCGAGCACATGGTGGACGCGGTGCTGTACCTGGAGGGCGAGCGCTACCAGCACTACCGCGTGCTGCGCGCGGCGAAGAACCGCTTCGGCTCCACGCACGAGCTGGGCGTGTTCGAGATGACCGATCGCGGGCTCGCCGAGGTGGAGAACCCGAGCCAGGCGTTCCTCAGCGACGGGGCGCGCCGCGCGCCGGGCGTGGCCGTGGTCGCCAGCCTCGAGGGCTCGCGGCCGCTGCTCGTGGAAGTGCAGGCGCTGGTGTCGTCGTCGTTCTACGGCACGCCGCAGCGCGTGACGAGCGGCTTCGATCCGCGCCGCCTGGCGGTGCTGCTGGCCGTGCTCGAGCGCCGCGTCGGCCTGCGGCTGGGGCGCTTCGACGTGTTCGTGACCGTGACGGGCGGCCTGAAGCTCGACGACCCGGCGAGCGACCTGGGCGTGGCGCTCGCGGTGGCGTCGTCGTTCAAGAGCCGGCCGATCCTGGAGCGCACGCTCGTGGTGGGCGAGGTGAGCCTGTCGGGCGAGCTGCGGCGCGTGTCGCGCCTGGGCGAGCGGCTGCGCGAGGCGTCGCGGCTGGGCTTCGTGCGTGCCGGGCTGCCGAGCGCGCAGCTGGCGGATGCCGCCGGCGTCGCCATCGAGCCGGTGCCGCTCGCGACGCTGCGGCAGGCGTTCGACTCGCTGCTCGGCGAGCGCGTGGAGCCCGTGCGCCCGGAGCCGCCGGCCGGCGAGGCCGCGAAGTCCGCGCGCGCGCTGCGCCGCGAGACCGGGCGCGAGGAGGCCGAGTGAGCGGCGACGCGCCGGGCGGGCTCAAGTGGGACGCCACGCGCCGCGTGCAGGCCGCGATCCACGCGGCCGGACTCACGAACGCCGTGCGTGAGCTGGACGTGCCCATGAAGACGGCCGAGGCCGCGGCGCAGGCGGTGGGCTGCCACGTGGGGCAGATCGTGAAGTCGATCCTGCTGCGGCGCGCGGGCGCCGGGCCGCTGCTGGTGGCCACGAGCGGGGCGAACCGCGTGGACCTCATGAAGGTGTCGCTGATCGTGAGCGCCGAGGTCGAGATGGCCGACCCGAAGACCGTGCGCGCCGTGACGAGCTACGCGGTGGGCGGCGTGCCGCCGCTGGGCTACCCGGCGCCGGTGGATGCGCTGATCGACCGCGACCTCATGGGATACGAACAGCTGTGGGCCGCCGCGGGGCACCCGTACTCGCTGTTCCCGCTCACGCCCGACGAACTCGTGCGCCTCACGAACGGGCGCGTGGCGGGGGTCGCGTGAAGGTGGCGGCGCTGCTGCTGGGCGCGGGTCGCGGCGAGCGGCTGGGCGCCGACGTCCCGAAGGCGCTGGCGCCGCTGGCGGGCCGGCCGCTGTTCGCGTGGAGCCTCGAAGCGCTGGAGCTCGCGAACAGCATCGAGTGCATCGTGGTGGTGGGCCCGTCGCGCGCGATGCGCGAGGCACTCGCGGCCACGGGGCTCTCGCCGCGCAAGGTGATCGGCTTCTGCGAGGGCGGCAAGGAGCGCCAGCACTCGGTGGCGAAGGGACTCGACACGCTGCCGGACGACGTGACGCACGTGGCGGTGCACGACTCGGCGCGCGCGCTCGTGACGCCCGCGATCGTGAACCGCGTGGTGGGCGCGGCGGTGGAGCACGGAGCGGCGATCGCCGCCATGCCGCTGGACGACTCGCTCAAGCGCGCCACGCTCGACGTGATCACCGACACGATCCCGCGCGCGGGGCTGTGGCGCGCGCAGACGCCGCAGGTGTTCCGCGTGGACTGGCTGCGCACCGCGCACGCCGAGTCGCACGGGCTCGCCACCGACGACGCGGCGCTGGTCGAGGCGCAGGGCCACCCGGTGCGGCTGGTCGAGGCGGACGCGCGCAACTTCAAGGTGACGACGGCCGCGGACCTGGCGCTGGCCGAGGCATGGCTCGCCGCGCGCGGGCCGCTGGCGGACGGGTCCGCCCCGGAGGAGCGATGAGCGAGATGCGCGTGGGGATGGGCTACGACGTGCACCGCACCGCGGCCGGGCGGCCGCTCGTGCTGGGCGGCGTGCGGATGGAGAGCGACTGGGGGCTCGACGGACACAGCGACGCGGACGTGATCGCGCACGCGCTGGGCGACGCGCTCCTGGGCGCGGCGGGGCTCGGCGACCTCGGCGCGCACTTCCCGCCCGGCGACCCGCGCTGGAAGGACGCGTCGAGCCTGCTACTGCTGGGCCACATCGCCACGAAGTTGCGCGAGCGCGGTGCGCGCATCGTGAACGCCGACGTGATGCTGCTGGCCGAGGCGCCGAAGATCGCCCCGCACCGCGAGGCCATGGCGCTGAACCTGGCCGGGGCGCTGGGCGTGGAGCCGTCGCGCGTGTCGGTGAAGGCGACCACGAACGAGTCCCTGGGTTTCGTGGGCCGCCGCGAGGGCCTGGCGGCCATGGCGGTGGCGCTGATCGAACTGGCCTGACGCGCCGCGGCTCGGGCCGCGAGCGCCGCAGTTGCCCGCGGACGCGGCGGATGCGCGCGGCGTGCCCCGCGCGAACGGTGCGCTTCAAGTTCGGCCGCGGGCGCCGAGACTCCCGGAACGAGCCGGCCGCCGTCGAACCGCGCGACCGAAGCTGGCCACCGGCCTCCGGCGGCGGCTCCGGGCGTTCCGCGCGAGATCTCTCGACCGTGCCCCGCCGCGCGCCGCATTCCCGGAGAGGATGCCCTTCATGTTCGAGCGGATCAGCTTCAAGCGACGGCTGCAGGTGCTGTCGGTGGCGCTCGTGCTTCTGATCGTGCCGCTGCTGCTGCTGGCGATCCACACCGTGTCGCGCAGCGTCACCGAGGACCGCCGCGAGCGCACGCGCCGCGTGGTCGAGGTGGCGGTGGGGCTCGCGAACTACTGGGTGAAGGAGGCCGAGGCGGGGCACCTCACGCGCGAGCAGGCGCAGGCATCGGCGATCGCGCAGTTGCGCGGGCTTCGCTACGAGCGCGAGCAGTACTTCTGGATCAACGACTTCGACGCGCGCATGGTGATGCACCCGACGAAGCCCGGCCTCGAGGGGCAGGACCTCTCGAGCTTCCGCGACCCGCACGGCAAGCCCATCTTCCTGGACTTCGCCGCGCTCGGTCGCACCCCCGGCCACGGCTTCGTGGAGTACGACTGGCCGCGCCCGGGCTCGGCGAAGCCGGTGCCGAAGGTGTCGTTCGTGCAGTCGGTGCCGAGCTGGGGCTGGGTGATCGGCTCCGGCGTGTACATGGACGACGTGCAGGCCGCCGTCGCGCGCACGCGCAACCAGCTGCTCGGCGTCTCGGCGGGGATCGCGCTCGTGGGCCTGGCGATCGGCTGGCTCTTCTGGCGCCTGCTCGGGGACGTGCGCGCACCGCTCGGGGTGGTGCGCACGCCGAGGGCCATCGGCGAGCGCGCGACGGGGACGATGACCGGCGAGGAGTGACGCGGAGCCCGCCCGATACCCGGCACTTCTGGCCAATTCCATCCGGCCGCCTTCACAGGCGGCGCTTCCTGCCGAGACTCCCCGGAAACCGGGACGGCGAGCCCCCAGAGCAGGGCGGAGCGTCTCCGGGAACGAGCGAGCCGGACAT
>JBGAMH010000171.1:0-10699 GCA_044223135.1 Candidatus Eiseniibacteriota bacterium
GGGCGGGCGGAGCGGTGGCGGTGGTGGGCGAAGCTCTGCGCCGGAGAAGCGCACGCAGAAACCGGCACCGGCGTCGGCACGACGCCCGATGGATCCGCGGCAGTTCCTGGTGCGGCAGCCGTGGGATCGCCTGCGACCCCTGCTGGCGGGCGCGGCCGATCCGAAGGCCGCCATGGAGCGGGTGCAGGCCTACGCGACGCTGCTCATGGAGTGGAACCGCGGTGTCTCCAACCTGATCTCCCGCAACGATGAAGCGCGATTCGTAGAGCGCCATCTCGTGGAGTCGCTCGGCCCGGTGGATCGGCTTCGAGCGGCGGGGCTCGAGCACTTCGTGGACCTCGGATCCGGCGGCGGGCTCCCGGCGATCCCGCTGATCCTGGCGGGCGTCGGCTCGCGTTGGACGCTCGTGGAATCGCGCCGGAACAAGACGCTGTTTCTGCGGCGGGTCGTCCAGGACCTGGGGCTGCGCGGGGTCGACGTGGTGACCGGTCGGCTCGAGGTGCTGGTGGCCGCGGAGCCCGAGCCGCTCCAGTGCGACGGCTTCACGTCGCGGGCCACGATGACGCTGGGTCCCACGCTGGGGCTGGCGGCGCAGATCGTCCGGCCTGCGGGACACGCGTTCCTGTGGAAGGGCAGCAGCTGGCGATCCGAGGTGGAGACCGGCCCGGACGGTGAGCCGATCGTGGAACCGTGGCGTCTCGTCGACGCCGTTCCGCTCGGCGAAGGCCCGAATGCTGTGATTGATTTCGTATTGAAATAAATAGCATTGCAGTGATTCGTAGCGGCTGTTCCACGTGGAACATTGATCTTGTTGGGGGTCAGGGTGGTTGGTATGTTCCGCCCGCCTCCGATGTCGAGGTGCATGCCACCTCGAACCTAACCGCGGGCGCCCCGCCCGCTGGCCTCGAGTCCCGAGACGGAAGCCGTCGCGGCTGCTGGAAGCCGACCTAGCGAGTCAGGGAATGGGACGCGTCATCTCGATTGCGAGTCAGAAGGGCGGCGTCGGAAAGACGACGACCGCCATCAACCTGGGCGCCTGCCTGGCCCAGGAAAGCAAGCGCGTGCTCCTGGTCGATATCGATCCCCAGGGGAACGCCACCAGCGGGCTCGGCATCAACGGCAACGACCAGCGCCATACGATCTATGAGGCGCTGATCGGCCAGGTGGAGCTTCGGGACGCGATCATGCCGACCGGGCTCGCCTCGCTGGACGTCGTGCCGGCCGGCCAGCGCCTCTCGGGCGCTGAAGTGGAGCTGGTCGGGATGATGGCGCGTGAGACGCGCCTGAAGACCTGCCTGGCGAAGGTCCGCGAGGAGTACGACTACATTTTCGTGGACAGCCCGCCTTCGCTGGGCCTGCTGACCGTGAACTCACTGACCGCGTCCGACTCGGTGCTCATCCCGCTGCAGTGCGAGTACCTCGCCCTCGAGGGGCTGACGCAGCTCATCGGCGCGATCCGGCTCGTCCAGGACCACCTCAATCCGGCGCTCCGGATCGAAGGCGTGCTCCTCACCATGTTCGACGCCCGCCTGAACCTCTCTCAGCAGGTCGCGGAGGAGGCGAGGAAGTTCTTCGCCGAGCGGGTGTACAAGACGGTCATCCCCCGGAACGTCCGATTGAGCGAGGCGCCGTCGTTCGGCAAGCCCATCGTCCTCTACGACCCCCATAGCACTGGCGCCGACAGCTACCGGGAGCTGGCGCGGGAGATCCTCGACCATGTCTAGAAAAGTCCTCGGCCGCGGCCTTGGAGCCCTGATCTCCAGCGATACGGCCACCGAGACGGCTGAAGGCCGCCCGGCGGCGCCTGCCGGAACGGGCGTGAACGAAATCCCCGTCTCCGAGATCGCCCCGAACCCCTTCCAGCCCCGCACCAAGTTCGACGACGAAGGGCTGAAGGAGCTGGCCGACTCCATCCGGGCGAACGGCGTCCTTCAGCCCGTCCTCGTCCGCCGCGTCGGACCGCGCGAGTACCAGTTGATCGCCGGTGAGCGCCGACTCCGCGCCGCTCACATCGCCGGGCTCGAGAGGATCCCTGCCATCCAGCGCGAGCTGGACGACCGCGCCATGATGGAGCACGCGCTGATCGAGAACATCCAGCGCGAGAACCTCAATCCCATCGACGAGGCGAAGGCCTACCAGGCGCTCGTCCAGAAGGTCGGGCTGACCCACGACCAGCTGTCGGAGCGCGTCGGCAAGCAGCGGAGCTCGATCACGAACTCGCTTCGGCTGCTGCTGCTCCCGGCCGAGGTCATGGACATGGTTTCACGTGGAACACTCTCGGCTGGCCACGCTAGAGCGTTGCTGGGCTTGGAGTCATCGGGAGATGTTCTGGCCGGGGCGCGATACGTTTCGAGCAAGGGCTTCTCGGTCCGGCGCACCGAGGCGTTCGTGAAGCGGCGGGTCCGCAAGGCGCACACGCGGCCGAAGGTGACCAAGCTCGAAGGCCTCGGGGAGTGGGAGACCAAGCTTCAGCAGCACTTCTCCACGCACGTGGCCATCACGCCCGGTCGCAAGGGCGGCAAGGTGGAGTTCGAGTTCTACAACCAGGAGGACCTCGAGCGGCTGCTCGAAGCGTGGGGCGTGTTGTAGTCTGCGCGTCGTTGCGAGCGCGGCGCGCCGAACGGAATCGGCGAGCGTCGCGCACCAGGGAGCGCGGGCTCGTCGCACCGTCGGCTTCCCCGCCGCATGGGATCCAGCATCAACGGTCGACACGGAGGTGGACATGATGCGCTTCAGGCCCCGGCCCAACGCGAATGACGCGCCGGCCGTCCCCCACTGTCTCATCGGCGCCAGCTCCAGCTTTCGCGGCACGCTGATGGTGAGCGGCACACTGCGAATCGACGGCGAGTTCGAAGGCGACGTGCTCAACTGCGATCGGCTCGAGATCGGTGAGCACGGCATCATGCGCGCCGACGTCGAGGTGAAGGAGGCGCTCGTCATGGGCCGCGTGATCGGGAACATGCGCGCGCTCGGCACGATCGAGATGAAGGCCGGCGCCCGCGTGGAGGGCGACGTGGCGGCGATCAGCGTGGTGATGGAGCCTGGCGTGTTCTTCTCCGGCCGCTGCACCATGCTCGAGTCGGGCGCGAGCGGCGTCGAGTTGGGCCAGGAGCGATACCAGCCGCAGAGGGGATGAGTGCCCGTGCACGCTCCATGGCGAGTGCGCCGGGCGCCGTGGTCTACGGTCCCGGCACTCCTGCTCGCACTCGCGCTTCACTTCGCCCAGCCGGCCAATGCTGCCGTCGCATCCGTCGGGGATGTGCCGTCGGGGACGGGACGACCAGTTGCGTGTGAAAGACTGAATGGCCTTGTGGCGCTGCCATTTACGCTTCACACGATGCACGGAGATACGACCGGGCTCGCGATCCTCGACAGCGGCGCCGGCAGCCTTGCCCTGGACCGCGGATTGATGGCCGCGCTCGACTTCACCGTCGATCCCACGCGCGCCATCGCTCCCGCACCCGCGCCGGTCGCCGGGTTCGAACTGCACGGGCTCGACCCCTCGCCGCCGCAGCAAGCGGTGAGCCTCGACCTGGAACCGATGCGCGAAGCCACGGGCCGGCCGCTCGCCGCGCTCGCGGGCGCGGCGCTGTGGCGCCAGTGCGCGCTCGCGTTCGACCCGCGGCGCGACACCGTGCTCGTGTTCGCCTCGCCGCGCATCGAAGCCGCGCCGAGCGAGCGCCTCGCGCGCTCGCGTGAACGGCTCGGCGCGTGGCTGTCGGCCGTCGCGCACGGCGTGCCGTTCGAACTGCGCGGCGACGACAAGATCGTCGTCACGGGCAGCGTCTCGGGCGGCCCCGCGATCCGCTGGATCGTGGACACGGGCGCCACGAAGCTCACCCTGTTCCCCCGCGCGCTGCGCGAAGCGCGGGTCCGCCTGCCGCGCGGGCCCGAGATCACCGGGATGATCGCCACCACCGTCGACGGCGAGGAGCGCGTGCGCTACCGGCGCCTGCCGACCGTGTCGGTGGACGCGCTCGGCGCGCGCGTGGATGCCGCGGACGTCGACGTGGCGCTGCTCGACACACCCCTTTCGGACGCGATCTCGCAGCTCGTCGGAGCGCCCGTGCATGGCGTGCTGGGCCAGTCGTTCCTGCGCCGGTTCCGGCACGTGATCGACTACGGCACGCACGTGCTGTGGCTGGACCCGATCGACGTGCCGACCGACCAGCGCCCGTGGGAGTACTGCACCGTCGGCATCCAGCTGGCGCGGCGCCGTGGCCGCACCACGATCGAGGCCGTGGCGGGCGGATCGCCCGCGCGCCGCGCGGGACTGCGGCCCGGCGATCGCCTGATCGCGATCGACGAGCAGCGGGTGGACGCTTTGCCGCTGGTCGAGGCGGACCAGCGGCTCGAGGGCGAGCCCGGGAGCCGCGTGGTCCTGCGCGTGCAGCGGGGCGCGCGGGCGTTCGACGTGACGATGGTGCGGAAGCGCCTGCTGTGAACGAGCGCCTGCGCGGGCGGCTCCTCGTGTTCGCGGCCGCGTTCTTCTGGGGCACGTCGGCCACGCTCGCACGCCACGTCTTCCGCGACCTGCACGTGCCCGCGCTCACCGTGGTCGAGCTGCGGCTGGCGTTCGCGCTGCTGATGCTGGTGCCGTGGCTGATGGCGCGCCGCCCGCAGGCGCTGCGCATCGAGCGTCGCGACGTGCCGTACTTCCTCGTGCTCGGCACGGCGGGCGTGGCGATCATGCAGGGCGGCTACTACTACTCGATCTCCGTGTTCGGCGTCGGCCTCGCGATCCTGCTGCAGTACCTCGCGCCCTCGCTCGTGATGGCGTGGGACTGGCTCCGCGGCGGGCGCGTCTCGGCGACCACGCTGTGGGCCGTGGGGTGCGCGGTCGCGGGCACCGCGCTGCTGGTGGGCGGCATCGACGCCGCCGCGATCCACGCCACGTGGTGGCAATGGACGATCGGCTTCTCGACGTCGTTCGTGTTCGCGTTCTACATCGTGTTCTCCAAGCGCGGCCTCCGCACGTATGCGCCCGAGACACTGCTGGTGTGGTCGTTCGCGATCGCACTCGTGGTGTGGGCCGTGGTGACGCCGCCGTGGCGGATCGCCGCCGCGCACTACTCCGCCACCGCGTGGACGATGTTCGCGGGACTCGGGCTGTTCTCGACGCTCGCTCCGTTCGTCTGCTTCTACGCGGGGCTCCGGCGCTTGCCCGCCACGGAGGCGGGCGTCATCGCCACGCTCGAACCGGTGGTCGCGGTGATCACGGCGTGGCTGGTGCTGGGCGAGGGCCTGCGACCGATGCAGTGGGGCGGTGCGGGCCTGGTGCTCGCCGCCGCGGTGCTGGCGGCGCTGAGCCCCGACGAGAAGGTCGGGCGCGGAACGACCCCGGTCGCGCCGCTCGAGCACTGATCCAACTCCAGCACGGGACGCACAACGTTCGGTGCGGGTGATCCGGAGATGTCCGGTCCGTGCAGTGGATATGCCCGCTCCGAATCCGCGCCGATCGATCCACCCCGTCGCGCATCACAAGCGCATCCCGTCGATTCCCTGGAGACACCGATGAGCTCCCGAGCCCAGACTGCCATGCACACGAGCCCGAGCAACGACGACCTCACGCCTTCGGCATCCCTGCAGATCGTCTCCGTGGCCGACCTGCCCTCGCGATTCGGTGATTTCCGCGCGGTGGCGTTCACCAGCGACGGCTCGGGCAAGGAGCACCTGGCCCTCGTGCGCGGCACCGTCCGCGAGCGCTCCCGCGTGCCGCTGCGCATGCACTCGGAGTGCCTCACCGGCGACGTGCTCGGATCGTTGCGCTGCGACTGCCGCGACCAGCTGCAGCGGTCGCTCGAGCAGATCGGCCGGCAGCCCTGCGGCGTGCTGCTGTACCTGCGGCAGGAAGGCCGCGGCATCGGGCTGAGCAACAAGATCCGGGCCTACGCGCTCCAGGACCGCGGCTACGACACGGTCGAGGCGAACCGCCTGCTCGGTTTCGACGACGACGAACGCGACTACCAGGTGGCCGCGCAGATGATCCGCGCGCTCGGCATTCGCAGCGTGTGCCTGATGACGAACAACCCGCGGAAGATCCAGGGCCTCCGCGACAACCGCATTCGCGTGATCGGCCGCACGCCCGTGATCACGCCGGTGAACCGGCACAACCAGGAGTACCTGCTGACGAAGCAGCGGCGCTCCGGGCACCTGCTCGGGATCGGCGAAGTGCTGGGCGGCAGCGAAGGCGCTCCGGCCACGAGCTGATTCCCGGCCCGAGGCCGTCGCGGGGCCGCGTGCTCCCCGGGCGAGCGCCCGGCCCACGCGACTCGCGAGCGCAGGGCCATTCGTCACGCCCGACGCCCGCGAAGCCGCGGAGCAGCGAAACGCCGTGACAGACCGGGACGCGCGAACGGCCCGGCGTCACCGCGTTCGCGAACGAGCGCGAGTCGAGCTTCGACCACCCGCCGACCGCGCTGCTGGGAGCGCGTGCGCGATGAGGCGCGATCGGCGGAGTGGGTCGAGCTTCAGCTCGCGGCCGCGAAGCGCTCGCCGTGCGTGTCGTCGAACAGCGGGCGGTGACGCACCGAGATCCGCTGCTTGAGCTTGTCGAGCCGCAGCGGGCTCACGGTTTCCACCGCGTAGCGCTCGTCCCACACCAGCTGACCGCGCAGCCACACGCGCAGCTCCGGGAACTGCGCGAGCAGCGCCATGCCGGTGCGGCCCTTCAGTTCGCGGATCACGCTGGAAACGCTCTGCGTGGGGCGCAGCGCCAGCAGCACGTGCACGTGGTCGTCGTGCGCCGCCACGTCGATGAGCGTGAAGTCCCGCTCGTCGCACACGTCGCGAACGAGCTGCTGCAGTGCATCGAGGTGGCGCTGCTTGAGCACCGGCCGACGTCCCCGCGTGTACCACGTGACGAAGTAGTGGAGCTGGCTGCGGCAGATCGGCTCCCAACGACCCATCAACGCTTCCTTCACCTGCGGCGCCAGTTCGAGTTCCACGTTGCTACCTCCTGCGGGGACCGTGAACGCATGTGCACTAGGCGGGGATGGAAAACGGGAGCTTTCGCTCCCGTCGGGGAAACCGTGACGAATCAGCTGACGGTGCGCATCACGCCGCGCACGACACCGAGCAACTGCAGCTGCTGGTCGGCCTGCACGACGATGGGATCGTATTTCGGATTGGCCGCGACCAGCTCGATGTGTCCGCGCTGCGGCCGGTAGTACTTCACCGTGGCTTCGTCCTCGAGGAGCGCCACCACGATCTCGCCGCTCGTCGCCTGCTGCTGGCGCCGCACGATCACGTAGTCGCCCTCGAGGATGCCCGCCTCGATCATGCTGTCGCCGCGCACGCGCAGGGCGAACAGCTCCGAGGTGTCGCCGAAGGTGTCCTGCAACGTGAGCGACCCGTCCCAGTTCTCCTCGGCCAGGATCGGCTGGCCGGCGGCGACGCGACCGAGCACCGGGATGGCCGGGGCGACGGTGCGCGACTCGCGGAGCGGCCCGATCCCGCGCGAGACCTTCCGGTTGCGCTGGATGTAGCCCTCGCGCTCGAGCATGTCGAGGTAGTACCGGACGCCGTTGGTGGAGGCGATTCCGAAGTTGTCCCCGATCTCACGGATGGTCGGCGCGGATCCGCGCTCACGCCGGAACCGCTGGATGAATGAGTAGATCTCACGAGCTCGTTCGTTGAGCATGACTGCTGGACTCCTGAGTTGGCCCTCGGCGAGGACCTGGCACGCGCGGCACCGTAGTGCACGCGTGTGCAGCCGGTCAAGGGGCAAATTCGTGCAGGGCGTCGGGGCGGCCCGGATGCGATCTGGCGTGGTCTGGTGGAACGCCTCAATTCGTCAACGCCGCGCATTAACGCCGAACGACCGCGACCGTCACCGGCCGCTGATGTCGGCGTACCGGCAGCTGGCGTCCCTCGCGGTCACTCGCCGGCGGTGCCCGCTGTCCCGCAAGGGCTTCCGCCGCCGCCGGCGCCTCCGCCCCGGCGTGGGATCACGCGTGGCACCGCGATTGCCCTGTGACTTCACCGAGGTCGCAAGGCCTCGCTCGACGGACAAGCGGCGGTCGAGCTGGAGAGCCGAGGGGATCGCTATCGGGGGCCGATCACTCGAGGCCTCGCTTCTCACCGCCCGCTTGTCGGTCGGGAAAACCAGCCGGAAGCGCAGCAGACGTCCAGGGCTTCGCGTGGAGATCGACACCCGGTCGCGACGGGCCGTGTCCGCAACCCGTCTCAGCGCCCGACATCGGGCGCGAACCGTCGTACTACCAGCGCAGCGTCACGCCGCCGCTGAAGTTGCGCGGCAGTCCCGGCTGGAAGTACTTCGAGTTGATGCCGTTGATGAACACCGAGCCGATGTACTCCTTGTCGAGCAGGTTGCTGCCCGCCACGAACGCGCGCACGCCCCTGCCGTTCAGCCGCGCGTCGTACGAAAGGCTCGCATCCACCACGCCGTAACCGATCGTTTCGGAGATGTTCGCGTCGTCGGCGAAGTACTTGCCCGCGCCGTTCAGCGACACCTGCGCCGCCACGCCCTGCGGCAGCGTGTAGCGCACGGTGCCGAACCACGTGAGCTTGGGCAGGCCCGGCATGTCGTTGCCGCTGAAGTCGCCCGCGTCGTTCTTCCACTCGTCGTACTCGTTCTTCGCCACCGTGCCGCCGCCGCGCACCCACAGCGCACCGACCGGCTGCCAGTCGAGCGCGGCCTCCACGCCCTGGCGGCGGGTCTTGCCGGCGGTGCGGAAGTACGCGCCGCCACCGTACGAGACGATGTCGTTCTGCACGTCGATCCAGTACGCGGCCGCGTCGTAGCGCCACGTGCCGAGGCCGTTCGTGATCGAGCCGCGCGAACCCACCTCGTAGGTCGTGGATCGCATGGGCTCGAGGAACGGGTTGAACGAGGTGATCGTGTCGAACGGCGCCGGCGGATCGATCTCGTTGAACGCCGGGGCTTCCACGCCGCCGCCCAGGGCCGCGAACACGGTGTGCGCGCCCGCCGTCCACGACACGGACGCCTTCGGCGTGACCTGCGTGAAGTGCTTGGTCGCGCCGAGCTTCGGCGTGAGGTAGTCCTCGGACACGTACCAGAGATTGTCGTAACGCGCCGCCACCTGCGCGGTCCACGCCTCGTTCCACGTCAGCGACTGCTGCACGAACGCGCCGGCGCTGTTCGCGCCCTCGCGCTTGTTCGCCACCTGCGTGGTGCCGCGGGCGCCATGGTCGCGCAGGTTCCAGAACAGGATCGCGCCGTCCTGCCACGCCTCGTCGCCGCCCACCAGCGTGCGAGCGGTCACGCCGGGCGCCGCGGTCCAGTCCAGCGACCACGTCGTGCTGCCGCCCACGTGGTAGCGCGTGAAGTCGCGGAACCGGTTGCGCTCCGACCGCTGCTGCACGCGCGGCTCCACGAACGCGGTGGCCGTGAGCGTCTGCTTGTCGCCGATCGCGTGGTCCAGTGCCGCGGCCACGCGGCCCACGCGGTGGAATCGCCGCTCGTGGCGCGACACGAACGTTGCGTCGGCCTGCTCGCGGTCGGCCGCCAGCTGGGCGGCGGTCAGCGCGCCGGCGTACTCGTTGTAGTTGCTCGAAGCGTCCGCCATCAGCAGCAGCCGGCTGGCGTCGGCCAGCGGCATGGCCAGCTTCAGCGAACCGCGCGTCGTGGTGCTGTTGCTGTGCTTGCGCCAGCCTTCGTACGTGCTGTTCGACAGCGTGAACGTGCCGCGCGCGCTGCCGGCCAGGAAGCCGACGCGGCCCTGCTCGCGGTGGAAACCGTACGAACCGGCGCGTTCGTCCACTTCCACGAACGGCTCGTCGAACGACAGGTTCGAGCGCAGCTGGATCACGCCGCCCGACGCGTTGCCGTAGAGCGCCGACGCGTTGCTGCGCGAGATCTCGATCCGGTCCGCGCCGCCGATGTCGATCATGTCGAGATTGGTGCGACCGTCGGGGTCCGAGGCGGGGATGCCATCGGTGAGCACGCGAATGCCGCGCATGCTGCCCGCGTTCGAGCGCTCGCCGTTGCCGCGCGCGCCGAAGCCGCGAATGGTCACGCGCACGTCCTGCGCCCCGTCTCGGTTCTGCACGAACACGCCCGGCACGTTCGAGAGCGCGTCCTGCAGGCTGATCATGCGGCTGTCGTTGAACTGCGAGCGCGGCACCACCGACACCGCGGCCGGGGCGCGCTGGAAGCTCTCTCGCGCGCGCGTTCCGGTGACGATCTGCGTGGGCATGGGAACGACCAGCGTCTCCGGCTGGGCGCTCGACAGCGCCGCAAGGAGCACGGGGATCCAGGGATTCATGACGGAGTCCACCTCACGGAGGGAGTAGTCGAAGATGCGGGGAGGGCCCGGTCGCCGAGGGCGTCGGGTGCGCACGGAACGGCGTCCGCGCCGGAGCTCGGCGCGGACGAACGAGGTCGCGAGGTGGGTGCGAACTCAGTTCCGCAGGGGCACGAAGCGGGGCTGGCGCCCCGGAGGTCCGGCGGACGCGCCGTCGGTCACGGCGTGATCGTGGGGCAGCTCCACCTCGGGGCCCACCGACGACGTCGGCAGCGCCACCCGCGTGGGAGCGTCGGCGTGCTGGTCGGCCGCACGGGCCGTGAAGCCGGGTCGCGAGTCGCGCAGTGCGCCCGGCATTGCGGCGTGGCCCGACAGCGGCGAGGCCGCGAGCGGGCGCGCGCCGGCCGCGTCGTCCTGGATCGCGAACGGCTCGCTCGGCGGCAGATCGTACTCGCCGTCGCGCGTGCCCA
>JBGAMH010000172.1:0-10599 GCA_044223135.1 Candidatus Eiseniibacteriota bacterium
CGGGGAACCCATAGGGACAAACGGCTCCCGCCCCGACAAACAGAACGGTGGGTCTACTGATCATTCTCGCCCCCGGATCGAGTCGCCGCCGATGGCCGCAGGTCGACCGCCCACCACCGCCGTCCAATCAGTTCGTCCGGCAGGTGCTGCTGGTTCGCGGCGGCTTCGGGTTCGTCGTGGGCGTAGGCGTAGCCCTTGCCGTAGCCGAGTTCCTTCATCAGCTTCGTGGGGGCGTTCAGGATCACGGCGGGCGGCGGCAGCGAACCGCTCTGCTCGACCTCCGCCATCACCTCGCCCAGCGCCTTGTAGAGCGCGTTGCTCTTGGGCGCGAGCGCCAGGTGCACCACCGACTGCGCGATGCTCAGCTCGCCCTCGGGCGAGCCGAGCTGGTGATAGGCGTTGAACGCCGCCGTCGCCACCAGCAGCGCCTGCGGGTCGGCCATCCCGACGTCCTCGCTCGCGAAGCGCACGAGCCGGCGCGCGATGTACAGCGGGTCCTCGCCGGCGGCCAGCATGCGCGCGAACCAGTAGAGCCCCGCGTCCGGATCGGAGTCGCGCAGGCTCTTGTGCAGCGCGCTGATCAGGTTGTAGTGCTCCTCGCCCGCCTTGTCGTAGCGCAGGTGCTTGCGCGCGAGCGCCTGCCGGATGTCGTCGGCGGTGATGCCGCGCCCCTGCGCCTCGGCGGACGCGGCGGCGATCTCGAGCGTCGTGAGCGCGCGGCGCGCGTCGCCGTCGGCGGCGCCGGCGAGCACGTCGAGCGCCTCGTCGCTGGCCACCACCTTGCCGGCGAGCCCGCGCTCGTCGGCGAGCGCGCGCACGAGCAGTTCGCGCACCGCCTCGGGGCCGAGCGCGCGCAGCACCAGCACGCGCGCGCGCGACAGCAGCGCCGAGTTCACCTCGAAGCTGGGGTTCTCGGTGGTGGCGCCGATGAACACGATGTCGCCGCGTTCCACGTGCGCGAGGAACGCGTCCTGCTGCGCCTTGTTGAAGCGGTGGATCTCGTCCACGAACAGCAGCGTGGGCTTGCCCGTGCGCCGGCGGTGCTGCACGGCGCGGTCCATCACCTCGCGCACTTCCTTCACGCCCGACAGCACAGCCGACAGCTGCACGAACGGCACGCCGGCGGTGCGCGCGACGAGGCGCGCGATCGTGGTCTTGCCGGTGCCGGGCGGGCCCCACAGCACGATGCTCGACAGGTGGCGGCCGTCGCGCATGAGCGCGATCGGCGAGCCCGGCTCGAGCAGGTGCGGCTGGCCGGCGAGGTCGTCGAACGTCCGGGGCCGCATGCGGTCGGCGAGCGGCGCGCCGGGGCCGGGCTCGGCGAGCGGGTCGGGAGCACCCGGAAGCGGTGGCAGCTCGCCGCCGAACAGGTCGCCGGTCATCGCGTGGGCTCGGAGCGTGCGTGGGTCGTGCGCATGGCGGGCGCAGTGTAGACCGGGCCGAGGTCGCGGCGAAGGTCGAGCCGCCGGCCCGAGCGGGCGTCGCGGGGCCACGAGCGAGCGGCCGCCCCGGGGTCGCCACGGGCCGGCAGCGGCCCGCGGCCGAATCGTGCGTCCTGCACGCCTCCGCTCGGAGAACCGGGCGCCGCGGCGGCGCGTGCTTCGCGAGGTTCGCCCGTGCCGGATTCCGACTGGCGAGGTCGTACCGAATACGGGCGATGGATCGCCGGCTCCGTCCCGGGGCCGGCGTCGATCCACACCCGCGTCGGCCAGGGCCTTTCGAGTTCCCGATCGACATCCCACACCGCGACTGCATCCCGAGGAGAACGTCATGTTCCGCCGTCGCCGCAGCGACTGCACCCGGTTCGAACGCGTCGAATCGCGCGACGATCGGGCGCTTTCCCCCACGCCGCGCGCACCGTGGCTGGCCGTCGTGCTCACCCTCCTGGCGCTCGGCTTCCAGCCGCACGGGGCGTCCGGGCAGGTGGTGGACCCGAACTTCTGCGTCACCGATGGCCACGTGTACGAAACGTTGCTCTCGGGCAACACGCTGTACCTGGGCGGCCAGTTCACCTACGTCGGGCCGTCGACCGGAGGATTCGTGACGCTGGACCCGTCTTCGGGCGTGCGCCGCACGGGCATGCCCTACGTGGACGGCGACGTGTACGCGATCGAGTCGGACGGTTCGGGTGGCTGGTACGTGGGCGGCCTGTTCACGTCGGTCTCGGGAGTGCCGCGGCGCAACCTGGCGCACGTCCGCGCCGACGGGACACTGGACAGTTGGGCGCCGGCGCCGAACGGCATCGTCTACGTGCTGTCCCGCGAGGGCGCTTCGCTGTACGTGGGCGGGGCCTTCACGACGATCGCCGGCGTGACCCGCAACCGGCTGGCCGTGATCGACGTGGTGTCGGGGCTGGCCACCGCGTGGAATCCCAACGTCGGCGGGACGGTGAACGCGCTCGACTTCACCGACTCCACCGTGGTCGTGGGCGGTTCGTTCGGTTCGATCGGGAATCAGTCGCGCTCGTACCTGGCGGCCGTGAGCCGCAGCACCGGGGCGCCGACCTCGTGGAATCCCGGCGCGAACGGCGTCGTGAAAGCGGTGGTCGTGAACGGTCCGCTCGTGTACGTGGGTGGCTATTTCTATTCGATCGGCGCGGCGTCACGCGCCTTCCTCGCGGCCGTCGACGGCAACACCGGGCTCGCGACTGCGTGGAACCCGGCCGCGAACGGAAACGTCTACACGCTGCTGCTGAACGGCGCCACGCTCTACGTGGGCGGCGCGTTCTTCAACGTGGGCGGCCAGTGGTACCACCACCTCGCGGCGATCGACGTGATGACGGGTCTCGCCCGCCCCTGGGCGCCGATGCCCGACGGCGACGTGCTCACGATGCACCTGGAGGGCTCCACGCTGTACGCGGGCGGGAACTTCCGCAACGTGAACGGGCAGCCCCGCCGCAACGTGGTCGCCGTGGACGTGAGCACCGCGCTGCCGACCGCATGGGATCCCAGCACGGACGACCGCGTCCAGGCGCTGGCTCACGACGGCGCCACGGTGGCGATCGGCGGCGGGTTCTGCAGCGTGGGCGGCGCGCCGCGCGCGAACCTCGCCTCCGTGAACTGGAGCACGGGCACGGTCAACGCATGGAATCCGAGCACGACCGGCGTCGTCCGTGCGCTGGCGGTGTCCGGATCGACCGTGTACGCGGGCGGCGGGTTCGACAGCGCCAACGTCACCCCGCGCAGGAATCTCGCGGCATTCGACGCGACGACCGGTGCGCTCCTGCCGGCGGCCCCGAATCCCGACGCCACGGTCCTCGCGCTCGCGGTCGACGGCACGCGGGTGATCGCCGGCGGCCTGTTCACGGTGGTGGGCGGGCTCACGCGCCGTCGCATCGCCGCCATCGAAGCCACGACGGGCGTGCCCACCTCGTGGAACCCGGATGCCGACAGCGTCGTCGTCGCGCTGATGCCCTCGGGCACCTCCCTGTACGTGGCCGGACGCTTCGCCTCGATCGGCGCGCAGCCGCGTTCCCGCCTCGCGTGCCTGAGTCTCGCAACGGGGTCGGCCCTGGCGTGGAACCCGGCCGCCAACGACATCGTCACGGCCCTGGCGAAGAGCGGCAACACGATCTGGGCGGGCGGCAGGTTCACCTCCGTGGGCGGCCGCGCACAACCGCGGCTCGCCGCGCTCTCGGCGTCGACCGGGCTGGCCACCTCGTGGAGTCCGACGATCGACAACGCCCCCGACGACCTCGCGCCGTTCGGTTCCACGCTCGCCGTGGGTGGCTTCTTCACGACCGTCGGAGGCCTGCCCCGCACGGACTTCGCGTTCGTGGACTCGGCGAGCGGCGCCTGCACGTCGTGGGATCCGGGCGCGGACTGGCTGATCCAGTCCTTCGCCGGCGACGGCACGGCGCTCGTGGCCGGCGGCACGTTCTCGCGCATGCGCGGGCTGCCCCTGGCCAGCCTCGCGCGGATCTACCCCGCGCCGGCGGGCCCGCCCTCGCTCGCGGTGACCTCGCCGAACGGCGGCGAACGACTCACGCTCGGCACCACGGCGCATCTCACGTGGCAGGCGACCACGACCTTGCCCGGCGTGCGCTCGGTCGACCTGTATCTGTCGCGCACCGGCGCCGGCGGGCCGTGGACGCTGCTCGCGGCCGGCGTGCCGAATACCGGGAGCTGGGACTGGCTGGTGCAGGGCCCGGTGACCGGAGCGACCTGCTGGCTCCGGGCCGTGGCGCGGGATCACGCGGGCAACGAATCGACGGACCTGTCCGACGCGGCGTTCGCGATCGACGCGGCGCGGGGCGTGGTGGACCCCGACCTGTGGGTCACGAATGGCGAGGTGCAGGCCACGGCGTTCACCGGCTCCACGCTGTACGTCGGCGGCGCGTTCACGTACGTCGGTCCGCGCACGGGCGCGTTCGCCGAGCTCGACGTGGCGTCGGGCGCATGGCTGCCGGGGCTTCCCCGCGTGAACGGTACCGTGCACGCCGTGGTGGCGGACGGCGCGGGCGGCTGGTGGCTGGCCGGCGAGTTCACACGCGTGGCGGGCGTGCCGCGCGACCGGCTCGCGCACGTGCGCGCCGACGGCACGCTGGACGGCTGGAATCCCGGCGCGAACGGCGCCGTGCGCACCCTGGTGCTGGACGGCACCCGGCTGCTGCTGGGGGGAGCGTTCACGCAGGTCGGTGGCGTGTCCCGGAGCCGGTTGGCCGCCCTCGATGCGCCCTCCGGCGAAGCGCAGACCTGGAATCCCGGCGCGGACGGGCGCGTGGACGGTCTCGTCGTGTACGAGGGCACGGTGTACGCCTTCGGCGAGTTCACCGCGGTGGGCGGCCAGGCACGGCAGGGGCTCGCGGCGTTCGATCGCTCCTCGGGTGCGGTCACGGCGTGGAACCCGGCGGCCAACGGCTGGACGCGCGCCCTGGTCCCGTACGGCGGCACCGTCGTCGTCGGTGGCACGTTCACGCAGATCGGCACGGCCGCGCGCAATCGCCTCGCGGCGCTCGACCTCGACCGCGGCCGGGCCACCGGCTGGGATCCGAACGCGGACGGCGAAGTGCGGGCCCTGCAGATCGCGGGCAGCACGGTGTACGCGGGCGGCATCTTCCAGTCGATCGGCGGCGTCGGGCGCTCGCGCGTGGCCGCGATCAGCGCCACGACGGGCCTCGCGTCGCCGTGGAATCCGTCGGCGAACGGTTCGGTCTCGGCACTGTGCGTGGGCACCGGCGTCGTGTACGCGGGCGGTACGTTCGGCACGATCGGCGGCCAGGCGCGCATCGCGCTCGCCGCGCTCGATCGCGAAACCGGCGCCGCCACGGCATGGGATCCCGGCGCGAACGGCGCGCCGGCCGTGTTCCTGCCGGCCGGTCACACGCTGTTCGTGGCGGGCGCCTTCTCGAGCGTGTGCGGCGCGCATCGCGACCGCATCGCCGCACTCGACGCCGCGACGGGCGCCGTGCGCAGCTGGAACCCGGGCGCGAACGGTGCCGTGGCCGCGCTCACGCTGCGCAACGGCATGCTCTACGCGGGTGGCTCGTTCAACACCATCGGCGGCCAGTCGCGGTCGTTCCTCGCCGCGATCGACACCGTCAGCGGGCTCGTGACCGGCTGGAACCCGGGTGCGGACGGCGCCGTCTACGCACTCGCCACGAACACGACCGTGGTCTACGCCGGCGGCCTGTTCACCCACGTCGGCGGGCAGCCCCGCAATTACGTGGCCGCGCTGTCGCAGTCGACGGGGCTCGCCACCACCTGGAACCCCGGCGCCGGCGACATGGTGGTGTCGATGGGTCCCGGCGGCCTGCGCGTGGGCGGGCAGTTCCTGACCGCCGGCGGGCAGCCGCGGGCGTACGTCGCCCAGTTCAGTTCGCGCTCCGACGTGGCCGCGGCGTGGAACCCCTCCGCGAACGGCGTCGTGTACGCCATCGACGTGAGCGGCTCGACCGTCTACCTGGGTGGAGCGTTCACCTCGATCGGTGGCCAGGCGCGCTCGTACGTGGCCGCCGTGGACGGCTCGAGCGGGGCCCCGACCGCGTGGAATCCGTCCGCCGACGGCGCCGTGCGCGCGCTGAGCGTGGAGGCCGGCCTGGTGCGCGTGGGCGGGCACTTCGGGAGCATCGGCGGCAAGACTCGCCACTTCGTGGCGGCGCTCGATTCCGCGAGTGGCGAAGCGACCGACTGGGCCCCCGAGGCCAACGAATGGGTACGCACCTTCGCGGCCGGTTCGGCGTCCCTCTACGCGGGCGGCGGTTTCACCACCATGGGCGGCCACGGGGCGTCGTACCTGGCGCGGATCCACACCTCGCCGGCGATCCCTCCCGCCGCGGCGGCGATCGCACCGGCGAGCGGGCAGATCCTCGCGATCGGGGCCCCGGCCACGCTGGCGTGGACCGCGGCGGCGGACGCGCCCGGAGTGCAGTCCGTGGACCTGTATCTCTCGCGTTCGGGCACCGGCGGCCCGTGGTCGCTGATCGCCGCCGGAGTGCCGAACACGGGCAGCTACTCGTGGCGGGTGACCGGGCCCGTGTCCACGAACGGCGTGCTGCGCGTGGACGCGCGCGACTGGCTCGGCGAGGTGACGAGCGCGGTCGGGGCGGCGACGTTCTCGATCCTCGACGTGCTGGGTGCCCCGGCGACCACGCCCGGCGCGCTCGCGCTGGCGCCGTTCTCGCCGAATCCCGCCGTGGCCCCGGTGGACATCGCGTTCACGCTGCCGGCGCGAGGGCTCGTGCGCGTGAGCGTGCTCGACGTGCAGGGGCGCGAGGCGCACGTCCTCGCCGCGGGCGAGCGGACGGCGGGCGTGCACCACGTCTCGCTGCCGCCCGGGCGGCTCGCGCCGGGGCTCTACCTGGTGCGCGTGCGGACGCCGCAGGCGTCGGTGGTGCGCAAGCTCGTGCTGCTCGAGTGAGCCGACGCAGGTCGCACGCAGGGCAACGGGCCGTCGGGCGCCGCGGTCGCACGCCGATCGCGCGCCCGGCACCGCCGGCCCCCGGGCGAAGCGGCGGCTACGCCCCCTTCGCCGCCTTCGCCGCGAGCAGCTCGGCCAGGCGCGCGGCGGCTTCCTCCACGCTCGCGGGACGCCCGAGCGCCAGGCCGTGCGCCTCCTCGAGCCGCTGGAACAGCTCGGCCAGCACGGGCGGCTCGATGTTGCTCTGGCGCAGCAGCGCCACGTCGCGGAACACGTCCGCGGGCGAGCCCTGCGACACGATCTCGCCGCCCTTGCGGAGCAGGTAGACCTTGTCCGCCATCGGCGCCACCAGCTGCACGTCGTGCGTCGCCACCACCAGCGTCACGCCGTGCGCTTCGTTCAGCTGGTTCAGCAGGTCCACCAGTTCGTTGCGCGACGCCGGGTCGAGGCCCTCGAACGGCTCGTCCAGCACGAGCAGCTCGGGCTCCAGCACGAGTGCGCCCGCGAGCGCGACCTTGCGCTTCTCGCCGCCCGAGAGGTAGTGGCAGACCTTGTGGCGCAGGTGCTCGATGCCCACCTTGCGCAGCGCGGTGGCGACCTTCTGTTCGACCTCGGCCTCGGTGTAGCCGTAGCTGCGCGGCGAGAACGACACGTCGTCGAAAACGGTCGGCGCGATGATCTGTTCGTCGGCGTTCTGAAGCAGCACGCCCACGCGCTCGCGGATCTTGCTGAACTGCTTGCCCGGGTCCACGCCGAACACGCTGACGTTGCCCTCCTCGGGCGAGAGCAGGCCGAGGATGTGGTAGAGCAGCGTGGACTTGCCGCAGCCGTTCGGGCCCAGGATCACCACGCGCTGGCCCTTCTCGACCACGAAGTCGAGCCCGCACAGGTGCACGGTGGTGCGGTCGGGATAGATGTGCCGCACACACGAGACGTGCACGATGGGTTCGTTCACGCGGCCCTCCAGAACAACACGGTGGCGGTCAGCGTCCACACGATGCCCACCGCCACCCAGGCGTCGTGACGCGTGAGCTCCAGGTAGTGCCGGCAGCCGCAGATGCGGCCGGAATGGCCGCGCAGCAGCATGGTCTGGTACAGCCGCTGGCTGCGATCGAAGCCCGAGAGCACCACGGTGCCCACGGCCTCGCCCATCATGCCGAAGCGCTGCTTCATGGGACCGGTGATGGCGCCGCGCAGGAACAGGGCGCGCCACAGCCGTTCCACGCGCGCGAGCAGCGCGAACACGGCGCGGTACGTGAGGAACAGGCTGTCGCCGACCGTGCGCGGCAGCACGCGCGAGATCGGCGCGAACAGGTCGGGATACGGCGTGGTGCCCACCAGCCACAGCGCGGCGACGCTCGCGGCCATGCCGCGCAGCGCGAGCGTGGCGCTGTGCCGCCAGTCACCGCCCCAGTTCGCGAGCACGAACAGGAACGTGAACAGCAGCGGCGTGGCGGCGGCGGCGAGCACGAGCCGGGCGGGCAGCCGCGCGGTCAGCGCCAGCGCCACGGCGCTGCCGAACAGCACCGCGGCGAGCACCCAGCCGGGCGCGAACACCACGCACAGCACGAGCACGCTCGCGAGCACGAGCTTGCCCAGCGCGCTCGCGCGGTGCCACGGCGAGCGGCCCACGCTGGCCAGGTAGTCGATCTGCGCGAACGTGTTGATCACGACCGCAGCGCCTCCGCCGCGGCGCTCACGTGGCCGGGCGCGTTCGGGAGCATGTCGGGGCGCACGCGGTCGAGGAATCGGCCGATGCCGCGGCCGAGCAGCGCCTCCACGGCGATCGCGGCGATCAGCATGGGCAGCACGATCGCGAGCAGCATGCCGCCCTGCACGAAGCGCAGCACCTCGCTCACCTCGTGGTCGCCCACCAGGTGCGGGCGCAGCGCCACGCTCACGGCGAGCATCGCGATCCACAGCAGGCTCGACAGCGTCTGCGCGATCGCGGTGGACCACGCCATCGCGGCCCCGGCGCCGATCCGGCCGGCGAGCGACAGGTAGATCGGTCGAGCCACCGCCGCGCCCGCACCCATCACGAGCGTGTTCAACCCGATCACCGTGAACCCGCCCTGCCCCATCAGCGCGAGGATCGCCGTGACCACGAACGACACCTGGAATCCGCCGGCGGCGCCCAGCAGCACGCCGACCGGGCCGGCGAGCGTCATGCAGTAGTCGAAGCCCACGACCGGCACCGGGATCGCCATCACGGCCAGCATGATGCCGCCGAGCGCGCTCTGGTAGGCGATGCGCTGCGGGTTCGCACGGTGGCCCGTGCGTGCACTCCACAGCAGCAGCGCCAGCATGAGCAGCAGCCCGATCACCCACACCACGGGGGGCAGCACGCCGTCGGGAATGTGCAGGTGGGACAAGAGGATTCTCTCCGGTGTTCGTTGGAAACGGCTGTCTGGATTCCGGCGCCCGCGCGCGCCGGCATGCTGCCACGGTCAGGGCGCCCACACGAGCGCGACACCCGCGGCCTCGGCGCCCGCATCGTGCAGCGTCGCCAGGCTGGCCGCCAGCGTGGCGCCCGTCGTGATCACGTCGTCCACCACCAGCACCCGCCGGCCACGGAGCCAGCCGGGTTGCGGCGCCGCGAACGCGTCCTTCAGCTGCGTGCGCCGCTCCGCCGCCCCGAGCCGCGACTGCGCCCGCGTGGCGATGCGCCGCACGAGCACGGCATCCGTTCGCGGAGCGCCGATCTCGGCCGCCAGTGCGTCGGCCAGGAGGGCGGACTGATTGTAGCCGCGTTCGCGCTCGCGCGCCCGGTGGAGCGGCACGGCCACGATCAGCGCCGGCCGCCGCCACGCCGGCGGCAGCGACGACGCGAGCCACGCCCCGAGCGGCCGCGCGATCCGGGTCCTCCCTCCGAACTTGAGTGCGTGCACGACCGCCGCCGCGCGCTCGTCCCACAGCCACGGCGCGAACACGCGCGCGCTGGTGTGGCGAGCGCACGATTCGCCGTCGCCGCCGGCGAGCAGGCAGCGCGCGCACAGCGCGCCGCCGAAACGCGGGATGCGCGCCCGGCACGGATCGCACAGCACCTGCGAAGCGTCGGCCGGTTCGCCGCAGCCGGGGCAGCGCTGCGGCAGCAGGAAGTCGAGGACGTCCCGCGCCAGCGAAGCCGCCGGTCGCGCGAGGGAGTCTCGCAAACGCGTCAAGAGTCGCCTCGGCGGGGGCGGAATGCGGTGCGGCGCAACGGCGCGCCGGCGGCCGCCGGAGATCAGCGCGGCCAGCCCACCGCGCGCGCCAGCGGCTCCAGCGGAACCTCGCGGCCGAGCCAGATCGCCAGCGACCGCCGTGCCTGGTGCACGAGCAGGCCCAGCCCGTCGACGGCCTCCAGCCCCCGGGCCCGGCAGGCGCTCACCCAGGGGGTGAGGTCGGGCCCGTAAGTCAGGTCCACGACGAGAGTCCCGGGGTCGAGCCGGTCGGGCTCCACGGGCGGCTCCGCGCCCTTGAGCGGGGTGCCGTTCACCACCACCGTGGCGTCGCGGAGCGCCTCGGACTCGTCGGCGGACCGCCACGCCACGAAGCGGTCCCGCGCCCCCTCCACCCAGCCCGCGGCCGCGGCGTCGGGCCGTCGCGCGCTCACGGTGACGCGCGCGCCCGTCTCGTGCAGAGCCGCCGCGAGGCTGCGCGACGCGCCGCCGGCGCCCAGCAGCAGCACGTGTTCCCGCGCGGCATCGCGGCCGCGTTCGCCGAGCAGGTCGAGGAACCCCGGGCCGTCGGTGCTGTCGCCCC
>JBGAMH010000173.1:0-10586 GCA_044223135.1 Candidatus Eiseniibacteriota bacterium
GCGGCATCACTCCACGCGCACCAGCTTGCGCCGCGCGTCGAGCCCGGGGCCGGTCGCGCGCACGAAGTAGAGCCCGGGACGGAGCGTGCGCGCGTCGTCGTCGCGCCCGTCCCACGCGAGATCGCGCGCACCCGCGGGCCACGCGCCGTCCACGAGCGTGCGCACGAGCCGCCCGGCCGCGTCCATCACCTGCACGCGCACGGTGCCGGTGCGCGGCGTCACCAGCCGCAACGCCACGCGATCGCGGAACGGATTCGCGCCGAGCACGGCGAGCGACCCGCGTTCGGCCGCGGTCGGCGCACCGGCCACGGGCGCGAACGCCGGGCCCACGCGCGCCACGTAGATGTCGTAGTGCGCGTTGTTGCGCCGGTCCTGCCAGGTCACGTAGGCGCCGCCGGAGCCGTCGGTCGCGAGCGAGGGCGCGATCTGGAAGCCGGCCGCGCTGCACACCGCGTTGCCGTCGGCGGCCCATCCGGCGGCGACGCCCGCGCCGGAGTCCAGGTGCATCGCCCAGATGTCGCTGCTGGTCGGGGCGGAGCGCTGGTCCTGCCACGCGGCGAAGAGGCCGCCCTGCCCGTCGCCCGCGACCACCGGCGTCAGCTGCGCGCCCGTCGCGGCGCAGATCACGTTGCCGTCGGCGTTCCAGCCCGCGGGCAGCGAACCGTCGGCGGAGACGCGCGTCCCGTAGACCGCGTCCTCGCCCCGGTAGTCCAGCCACACCACGAGCAGCCCGCCGAGGCCGTCGGCGCTCGCCTGCAGCGCGGTCTGCGTGCCGGCGGCCACGCACAACGCGCGGCCGTTCGCGGGCCAGCCGGCGGCGGGCGAGCCGGTGGCGTCGAGCCGCGTCGCGTACAGGTCTCCGTCGGCCGCGCGGAAATCGCTCCACGCCACGTACGCGCCGCCGGCGCCGGCGGTCACCACCGCGGGCGTCGTCTGGTCGCCGGTCGCGGTGCACACGGTGACGCCGTCGACGGCCCACGCCATCGCGCCGCCCGGGAGCAGCCGCTGCGCGTAGACGTCGTACTCGGTGCCGGAGCGGCGATCGACCCACGCCACCACCGCGCCACCGGCTCCGTCGGTGGCGAGCACCGGCAGGATCTGCAGACCCGTGGCCGTGCACACCGCGTTGCCGTCGACGACCCAGCCGGCGGCGATGGAGCCGTCCGCGAGCACGCGGGTCGCGTAGAGGTCGCTGCTGCCGCTCGAGCGTTCGTCGAGCCAGGCCACGTACACACCGGTGCCGCCGTCCCCGCACAGCAGCGGAGACGACTGGTTGCCGGCGGCGGTCACGACCGGGATTCCGTTCGCGGGCCAGCCGGAGTCGATCTTGCCCTCGGCGGTCACGTGCTGCAGGTAGAGGTCGAGCGTGCCCGTGCCGTTGCGCGCGTCCTCCCACGCCACGTACGCGCCGCCCGCGCCGTCGCCGAGGACCTGCGGGTTCTGCTGCGCGCTCGCGGCCCCGCACACGAGCAGGCCGTCGGTGGGCCAGCCACTCGCGACGAACCCGGTGGGCCACACCCGGCCCGCGTAGATGTCGGACAGTCCCGTTCCCGCGCGCTGGTCTTCCCAGGCGACCACGCCGCCGTGGCCGTCGTACGCCACGACCGGATCGCGCTGCTGGCCGCTCGCGCCGCACAGCCGGACGCCGTTCGGGGTCCAGTCCGCGCGCGCGGGTGCGGCGGCCAGCAGCAGCGCGGCGAGCACGGCGAGCAGTCGGGTGCAGGGCATGTCGGACTCCGGAGCCGGGGCGGGAGGACGGGCGAGCGGAAAGTCTCGCGTGCCGCTCGGCGCACGGTCAAAGGCCGACGGACGAGCGCGGGTCCCGGGGGGCGTGGTCACGGCCGGCCCGGGACCCGCAGCGCCGCCGCGCGGCGCCGGCGGTCGGCCGGGGCTCGACCCTTCGGGTTGTACCGGCGATCGAGGACCGGGCCCGTACCCGGGCGGGAACGGCGTCAGGGCAGGACGACCAGCGTGCCCGTCATGCCCTTGCCGGCGTGGCCGTGCTCGTCGCAGTAGAAGCGGTATTCGCCGGGCACGGCCGGCGTGAAGCGAACGCGCGCGCTGCCCGGGCCCCACTTGTCCACGCTCACGGCCAGGCTGGAGTCGCTGACCGTGAAGTTGTGCGGCACGACGAGGGCGCGGTTGCGCAGCAGCAGTTCCACGGGCCGACCGGCGTGCACCACGATGCGGTTCGGCTCGAAGTAGAAGCTGTGCAGGTCGACGTCCGCCCGCTGCACGCCCTGCGGATCGGCGACGGCGTCGATGCTGGATACCGGGCGCTGCAGACCGGAGGCGCAACCGGTGAGGAGCACGAGGGCGGCGACGGACATCCGGGGATCGAAACGCATGCGGAGTTCTCCTGGCGTACCGATGCGCGGCCTCGATGCTCGTCGGTGAAGGCGCGAGGTTGGCACGCGCGGTGCCTGTACACGGGTGCGTGCGAGGGCTTCCGCTCGCCGGCGATGAACGCGCACGCGCGAGGAAGGGGCCATTGCGACGGGATCGCGTGGCTGCAAGAAGCGCTCCGCGGTGTGTCCGTCGCGTGTTGCGTCCGCGGGGACGCGGACGCGGGCGCGTCGCACGCGCAGCGGCGTGAGACCTCGGCGGAGCGGCGCGGACCGGCCTGGCGCGGAACGCGCCGCGTCCGGCACCGGCGGGATTGAAACGACTACCACTCGATTGAAGAAAGTTCCTTTCCGGCGCCCCGGACCATGGGATCCACATGTTCCGTTCCGGGCCCGACCGGAGCCATGAACCGAGGACGACCGGCACGCGCGAGGCTCGGCACGCGGCCGGTCCGAGCCCTTCCAGGGAGGCCTGCTCCATGAAGAAGTCGAAGAAGTCCGGCAAGTCCGCGGCACGCGACGCGCGACAGCAGCTCGTCGACGCACTGAACGAAGACCTGGGCCGCGAGTACCAGGCGATCATCGCCTACGTCGTGTACTCGCAGGTCATCCGGGGCGCCAAGTACATGTCGATCGCCGCGGAGCTCGAACTGCACGCGGCCGAGGAACTCCAGCACGCGCTGATCCTCGCGAAGCAGATCGACTACCTCGGCGGCGATCCGACCGTGGTGGCGAAGCCCGTCAAGACCTCGAAGGTCCCCGACGACATGCTCCGGTTCGACCTCGACAACGAGACCGAGACCATCCGCAACTACCAGGCGCGCATCCGGCAGTGCGAAGCCCTCGAGGAGTACGCGATGGCCGAGCAGATCCGCACGATCCTCGTGCAGGAGCAGGAACACCAGATCGACCTCGCCACCGCGCTCGGCATCGACGTGCCGGTGATGTCGCGCGTCGCGGTGGACGAATGACCGGCGTTCCGTTCGCGAGCACGCGCGGACCGATCGCACCGGGCTTCCGCGCGATCGGAACGGGAGGCGCCCGATGAGCACGTTCGCCGCGAAGGACGGCGCCCGGATCCACTTCAAGGACTGGGGCTCGGGACCGCCCGTGGTGTTCAGCCACGGCTGGCCGCTCAGTGCGGACAGCTGGGAGTCGCAGATGGGCTTCCTGGCATCCCACGGGTATCGCTGCATCGCGCACGACCGCCGGGGCCACGGCCGATCGAGCCAGCCCTGGGACGGCAACGACATGGACACCTATGCCGACGACCTCGCCGAACTGCTCTCGACGCTCGACCTGCAGGGCGTGGTCCTGGTCGGCTTCTCCGCGGGCGGCGGCGAGGTGGCGCGTTACGTGGGACGTCACGGCACGAACCGCGTGGCGAAGGTGGCGCTGATCGCGGCGGTGCCGCCGCTGATGCTGAAGACGCCCGCACACCCGGACGGCCTGCCGATGGCCGAGTTCGACAAGCTCCGCGCGGGGACGGCGGCCGACCGGTCGCAGCTCTACCGGGACATCGCCAGTGGTCCGTTCTTCGGGGCCAACCGGCCCGGCGCGCACGTCTCGCGAGGCCTGATCGACTGGTTCTGGCTTCAGGGCATGCAGGCCGGGCACCGGAACACGTACGAGTGCATCCGCGCGTTCTCGGAGACGGACTTCACCGAGGACCTGAAGCGGTTCGACGTGCCCACGCTGATCCTTCACGGGGACGACGACCAGGTCGTGCCGATCGGCGTTTCGGCACTCCGCTCCGCGAAGCTGGTTCCGCACGCGAAGCTCACGATCTACGCGGGGGCGCCGCACGGTCTCACCGAAACGCACAAGGAGCGGTTGAACGCCGACCTGCTCGCGTTCCTGAAGTCCTGACACCACGGCGCGCGGGCCGCCGCGGGAACGCACGGCCCGCCACCGGGGACTCGACCCACCTCGAAAGCAGGAGGACGACATGAGCGGACACGCGGACACGCCGGCGGGACCCGATCTCGCGGCGGGCGTCGCGCTCACGGACATCCCCGACGGCGCGATGCTGCTGGGGCACGTCGGCGACGAACCCGTGCTGCTCGCGCGGCGTGGCGACGAGTGGTTCGCGATCGGGGCGGTGTGCACGCACGCGGGCGGCCCACTCGCCGAGGGACTGCGCGTCGACGACACGGTGCGCTGTCCGTGGCACCACGCCTGCTACGACCTGCGATCGGGTGACGTCCTGCGCGCGCCGGCGCTCGACGGGGTGCCGCGCTGGCGCGTCGAGTCGCGCGAGGGCCGTGTCGTCGTGCGCGAGAAGCTGCCGGCCGCGGGCGAGCCGCCGGCCGAGACGGGCGCGGGGCTCCCGGCCGCCATCGTGATCGTGGGCGCCGGCGCCGCGGGCGCGTCCGCCGCCGAGACGCTCCGGCGCGAGGGCTACACGGGGACCATCACCGTGCTCGGCGCGGACCCGGATGCGCCGTACGACCGGACCTCGCTCTCCAAGGGCTTCCTGGCCGGCACGGCGGCAGGCGACGCCGTCGCGCTGCGGCCGGCGGAGTTCTACCGCGAGCATCGCATCGACCTGCTCGTGGGTGCGCCCGTCGCCACGATCGACCCCGCGAAGCGCACGGTGCAGCTCGCCGACGGAGCCCGCATCGCGTACGACGCGCTGCTGCTGGCGACCGGCGCCCGGCCCGTGCGGCTCGAAGTGCCCGGCGCGGACCTGCCGCACGTGCACGTGCTGCGCACCTTCGCGGACGGCCGCGCGCTCGCGAAGGCGGCGGTCGTGGCCCGGCGCGCGGTGGTGATCGGCGCCAGCTTCATCGGGCTCGAAGTGGCCGCGGCACTGCGCGCGCGCTACGTCGAGGTGGACGTGGTCGCCCCCGGCTCGGTGCCCATGGAGAAGGTGCTCGGCGCCGAGGTGGGCGCTGGCTTCCGCCGGCTGCACGAACGGCACGGCGTGCGGTTCCACATGGGCGCGAAGCCGGCTTCGATCGACGCGGAAACGGTGACGCTCGAGGACGGACGGCGGTTGACGGCCGACCTCGTGGTGGTCGGCATCGGCGTGCGCCCGGCGCTCGAGCTGGCCGAGCAGGCCGGGCTGCACGTGGACCGCGGCGTCGTCGTGAACGAGTTCCTCGAGACGAGCGAGCCCGGCATCTGGGCCGCGGGCGACATCGCGCGCTTTCCCGATGCGCGCTCCGGGGAGGGCATCCGCGTGGAGCACTGGGTGGTCGCCCAGCGCCAGGGCGCGACCGCCGCGCGCAACATGCTCGGGAAGCGGGAGCGCTTCGATGCCGTGCCGTTCTTCTGGACCGAGCAGTACGACTTCTCGCTGGTCTACGTGGGTCACGCGGAACGCTGGGACGCCGCCACGCTCGAGGGCGACTTCGACGCGTCCGACTGCGCCGTCCGCTACACGGGCGGCGGCCGCACGCTCGCCGTGGCCACGGTGTACCGCGACCTCGACAGCCTGCGTGCCGAACTGGAGATGGAACGGAGCGGGGGCGCGACGGGCGGTTGACGCGCGTCGGAACGCCTAGGTGCCGGTGACCGCGGCGCGCAGTTCTTCGAGCGCTTCGCGCGGGTCGCTGTGCCGGTACACGGCGTTGCCCGCCACGAACACGTCGGCGCCGGCGGCGCGGCATTCGCGCGCGGTCTCGGGGGCGATGCCGCCATCCACCTGGATGCGGTAGCGGAAGCGCCCCTTGCGGCGCGCCTCGTCGGCGGCCCGCACCTTGTCGAGCATGTCGTCCATGAACGCCTGCCCGCCGAAGCCCGGTTCCACGGTCATCACCAGCAGCAGGTCGAGATCGGGCAGCAGTTCCATCGCGGCGTCCAGCGGCGTGCCCGGCTTGAGCGCGAGGCCCGCGCGCGCCTCGAGCGTGTGGATCTGGCGCAGCACCGTGCGCGGGTCGGCGCACGCCTCCAGGTGCACGGTGATCTGGTCGGCGCCGGCGCGGCGGAACTCGCCGAGCAGCCGCTCGGGGTGCTCGATCATCAGGTGCACGTCGACGAACGCCTCGGTGAGCGCGCGCACGCCCGCCACCACGATGGGGCCGAACGTCAGGTTCGGCACGAAGTGCTGGTCCATGACGTCGCAGTGGATCCAGTCCACCGCGGGATTCAGGATCGCCAGCTCCTCGGCGAGTCGCGAGAAGTCCGCGGACAGGATGCTCGGCGCGAGCACCGGCAGGTGGGCCACGAGCGGCTCGCCCGCGGGCACCCGGGCCGGCGCCGTCGTTTCGCCGTTGGTGGTGGACTTCGAACGCGACCGGCTGCGACGGGCCCGCGGCGCCGCCTCGCCGGACTCGGGGGCGCTCTCGCCGCGCTTCTTCACTCGATCCACACGATCCTCCGCTCGTGGCGGGCTCCATCCGCCTCGAAGCGCACAAGATACACGCCCGGGCGCACGCGTGCGCCCCGGTCGTCCCGCCCGTCCCACGTGGCCGCGCCGTCGCCGGCCGGCTGCACGCCGTCCAGCAGCGCGCGCACGCGCCGGCCGCTCACGTCCGCGATCTCCACGCGCACGCGCGCGGCCGCGCGCAGCGACCACGGCAGCGTGACGGGTCCGCTCGCGGGCTGTGGCCGGGGGGCGCCCACCGCGAACGCGTGTTGCGGCACGAACGGCGAGCCCACGGCGAACACCTCGCTGTCGAACGCACCCGCGTCGCCGCCCGCGTCGCGCGACGTCACGCGCAACCGGAATCCCTCGCCCGTCTCGTCGGCCGGCCATGTCCACGCACCGGAGTTGGCGAGCGCGCCGGCCAGCAGCCGCTCGCTGCCGTCGGCGCGCACGAGCGTCACGTCCACCGACACGGCGCCGGCGCTCGGGCGCACGTCCCAGCGCACCGGCACCGCGTCGCCCGGCGCCCAGGCGCCGGCGAGCGGCTCGCGCACGCGCTGCGCCGGCGTCACCCACACGTCCAGCAGCAGGTCGCCCGTCGCGGGGTCGTGGCGCAGGTTCTCCAGCGCGACGCCGCTCGGCACCGTCTCGAGCGCGGTGGCGGCCGATCCGGCGTGCAGGCCGCTCGCGGGGTTCGTGAGCGCGGAGAACGCGTTCGCGCCCCCGGGCGTGAACAGGTCCGCCGCCGAGCCGAGCTCGAACGGATCGGCCTCGAGCGGGTCGCGGCCGCGCACGGGATCGCTCGCGCCGTTCGGCAGGCGCCGGCCGGCGGCGCTCTCGAGGTCCCACGACACGTCTTCGCGCCCGGTGCTGTCGCGGCGCACGTGCCACACGTGCAGGCCGTCGCCGCCGTAGCGCGCGTCCCACGCGCCGCGACCGCCGTGGTGCGCGAGCACGAACGACGCCGTGCCTCGCCGCGGCACCACCTCGAACACCGCGCCGCGCGGCGTCCACAGGTCGGGCAGCCGCAGCCCCAGCGTGTCGCGCGTCACGCGCACGAGCGGCCGCCAGCCCCAGCGCGCGAGCGTGAGCGGGTGATAGGCGGCCAGGCCCTCCTCGCGCGCGAGCGCGCCGTTCGTGCCGGCGCGCATGAGGTCGTAGCGCCCCACGTTGATCCACGCGTCGCCACCCGCGTCGGTGCCCGGCGTGTGCGGCGTGCCGGCGATGCGGTGTCCGAACTCGTGCGCCGCGACGTTCGCCTGCACGCGATGCTGGCGCACCGGGTCCACGTGCACGAGGAACCGCTGCGTGGTGCCGTCGGCGAGCAGGCCCGGCACGGTGCCTTGCAGCAGGCCGAGCGTGGAGATGCCCGCCCACGGGCACGTGTCCTCGCAGGCGTCGGGGCTGCTGTCGTCCGTGCACGCGAACACGCACTGGTCGTGCAGCACCCACACGTGGCCGACGCCGTCCCACGCGCCCGGCTGCGCTTCGCTGATCGCGGTGAGCACTTCGCGGTTCGCGGTGATCCAGCGCAGGCCCTGTGGCCCCGCGTACGCGGTGGCCGGGCGCGGGGCGCGCCACATGAGCTGCGGTGCGTCGGTGCGGCGCAGCACCACGGCGTGCACGCGGAAGCGGCCCAGTGACATGTCGGCGAAGAACCCCTCGAGCTCGTTCGCGAGCGAGTCCGCCCACGCGGGCACCAGCGAGTCGGGCGAGTCGGGGAACGTCACGAACACGAGCCGTGCCTCGAGCACCGAGTCGGACGGCGCGAGGCGCAGCGAGGTCGCGAGCGACGCGGCCGTCGTGCCGCAGCGCACGGGCTCGGTGACGGTGCCGGCGCGTGCCGCCGGAGCGCATGCGCAAAGCCCGGCGACCACCGCGAGGAGGAACCCGGGGTGGACGCGACGGCGCGAAGGATGGGAAGAGACGAGGGGCAAGGGCGTGTCCGGGACTGGCGACCAGGCAGGGGTGAGCCGGAGGCTAGCCCGCGCGGCACGGGGGAACCAGCGCCGAGTGCGCCCCGATCGTGCCGTCGCGGACAAGTCCGCCGGCCGGCGGCGCCGTCGGGATGCCCCCGCAAACCGGGGCTTGTGGCCGACTTGCGTCGGCGGCTAGCCTCGCCCGGCCGCGACGCCGTCCGCATGCCCGGATCCTCCGGCCGCGCGCGCCGATCGCCGCCTCTCGACATGAGCCCCGACCCCGACCTCGAATCCACCGCGCTGCTGCTGGAGCAGATCCGCGCCGGCGACGACTCGGCCCGCGAACGGCTGGTCGCCCGGTTCCTGCCGTTGCTGCAACGCTGGGCGCACGGCCGGCTGCCGAATTACGCCCGGGCGCTCGCCGACACCGACGACCTCGTGCAGGTTTCGCTGGTTCGCGCGTTGGATCATCTGGAGGGGTTCGAGATCCGCCGCGAGGGCGCCTTCCTGGCCTACCTGCGTCGCATCCTGATGAACTCGCTCCGGGACGAGATTCGCCGTGCGCAGCGCCGGCCGACCGACGACCTGGACGGCGTCGACGTGGCGAGTCCCGACCGTTCCCTGCTCGAACAGCAGATCGGGCGCGAGGCACTGGAAGCGTACGAGTCGGCGTTGTCCCGGCTCACGGAGCCGCAGCAGGAGGCGGTGATCATGCGCATCGAGTTCGGCTACAGCTACCCGCAGATCGCCGCGGCCACCGGCAGCACGCCGAACGCCGCGCGCATGCTGGTGGCGCGAGCCCTCGTGCGCCTGGCGGAGGAGATGGATGTCCACCGCGAAGGATGAGCGACTCACCGATTCGGCCCGGCGCATCGCCGACGGCCAGGCGGTGGACTGGGACCAGGAGCGCTCGGGCGAGCCGGCGCTCGACCACGAGCTGGCGGCGCTGAGCCGCGTGGAGCGCGTGGCCAGCGCGTGGCGCGCGCTCGGCGGCTGGGCGCCCGACGACGACGACCCGACGGCCGCGCGCGACGTGGCGTTCCGCTGGGGCCCGCTCGAGGCGATCGAAAAGCTCGGCGAGGGCGCGTTCGGCGAAGTGTGGCGCGCGTGGGACCCACAGCTGGAGCGCGAAGTGGCGCTGAAGCTGCGCCGCGCGGAGATCGCGGGCGCGGACGAGGCGAGCGCGCGGCGCGAACTGGACGAAGCGCGCCAGCTCGCGCGTGTACGGCACCCGAACGTGCTCACCGTGCACGCCGTGGACGTGCGTGACGGGCGCGCGGGGCTGGTGATGGAGTTCGTGCGCGGCGCCACGCTCGAAGCGCTGCTCGCCGAGCGCGGCACGTTCGGCGCCGAGGAGTGCCGGCTGGTGGCGCTGTCGATGGTGCGCGCGCTCGCCGCGGTGCACGCCGCCGGGCTCGTGCACGGCGACGTGAAGGCCGCGAACGTCATGCGCGAGCACGGCGGGCGGCTGGTGCTGATGGACTTCGGTTCGGCGCATGCCGCCGCGATCGGTGGCGGCGGCGGTCGCACCGGCACGCCGCTCGCGGCCGCGCCCGAGACGCTGCGTGGCGAGCGCGCCACGCCGGCGAGCGACCTGTACTCGCTGGGCGTACTGCTGTTCCGGCTCGCGACGGGTGCGTACCCCGTGATGGCGACGTCGCTCGAAGAACTGCGCCGCAAGCACGAGCGCGGCGAGCGCACGCCGCTGCGGTCGCTCCGGCCCGAGTGGCCCACGCCGTTCGTGCAGGCCGTGGAGCGCGCGCTCGAACCCGATCCCGCGCGCCGCTTCCGCGACGCCGCCGCGATGGAGGCCGCGCTCGCGGGCGAGCCCGAACGCGCCGCCGTCGTCGCACCGCCGCCCGCCGCACGTGCGCGCCGCTCCCCGGCGCTCGCATGGCTCGCGGCGGCGGTGCTGGGGGCCGTCGCGCTGGTGGCCATGTGGCGCGGCGGCGCGTGGATGCGCGGGCCGCAGCCGGACGCGCCCGCGACGACCGGGCCCGTGGCGTCGGC
>JBGAMH010000174.1:0-10620 GCA_044223135.1 Candidatus Eiseniibacteriota bacterium
GCGCTGTCAGCCTCCCGCTCGTACGCCAGCATGTCGAGCACGGACCGCACGTAGTCGGTCCCCACCCACGTGTGCGGCATGTCCCCGAGGAAACGCGCGTATCGGTAGTCCGGCGTGACGACCTCCGCCCACTGGTGCCAGCCCGGCGGGCGACGGTCGAGGAAGAACCACTGCATGGCCTGCTGCGCACGGTCGCGCCAGCCCAGGTGCACGAACGCACCGATCGTCCGCAGCTCGTAGGGCGTGTAGTCGCGGTACTTCTCCGCCCCGGACGCGCGCTTCTGGAAGAAGTCCCAGTAGCGCTGGAACGTGGCCTGCACGCCCGCCGCCGGCAGCACGCTGTCGGCCTGCACGGGATTGAACGCGATCGTGGTGGACGTGGCGTCGAAGTCGCCGAGGTCGGAGCACCCGGGCACGTACGCGATCTTGTGCTTCGCCATGGCGGCGCGGCAGGCGGCGGCGAAGTCCTTCGCGAACTCGTCGCGGCTCGACGCCATCCAGCGCGCGTCGTCCGCGTGGCCCAGCTGCTGCGCCAGCCACACGCCGTCCTTGTAGCCGCGCAGCGCGAACAGGTCGTCCCAGTACGAGTGCATCGGCTTGGCCGAGTAGCCCTCGTGGCTGATCGACGGCGGCAGGATGCCGAAGTACGGGGCGTTCTCCAGCGTGCGCCACTCGGCCGTGCGCCGCTGCGCCCGCAGCGTGTCGAGGTACGCCACCGCGCCGCGCACGTGCGACCACAGCGCTTCCACCGTGGCGCGGTCGCCCGTCAGCCGCAGGTACTCGGCGGCCAGGAACACGAACTCGCCGTGGCTGTCGTGCTCGGGCACCGGGTCGCTGCCGCGCTTGTCCACGCAGCACGGCACCTTGCCGTCCGCGTACTGGTAGGGCGCGAACCACTGCAGGTATTCCCTCACCGGCTGTGTCAGCCCCATGCGCAGCAGCGCCGACGACGTGAGCGACCCGTCGCGCATCCACGAGCGCTCGTACGAGCGCGAGCCGGGCTGAATGCCGGCGCCGTCCCGATTGACGAGCACGTAGCCCAGCTGCGCACGCAGCGTGCGCGCGACGTCCGCGCCGTCGCCGCCCAGGGAGATCTGCACGACGTCGAGCTTGCTGCGCCATTCCGCGGCGACCTCCGCCTGCCAGCGCGCGGCCACGCCGTCCGCGGCGTGCTCCGTCGACGCTTCGCCATGGAACGGAATCACCAGCGCCACCTCGCGCGTGCCGCCGGAGGGGATCGTGAGCCGATACGTCATCACCCCGGTCGCGCGCTCCTGCGGGTCGACGATCCTGTCCGCGGCCGGCAGGGTGCCCGTCCGCAGCATCGCGACCGGATCGCCCTGGTCGAAGGTGACGCAGCGGAAATCGTCGACCGGCGCCAGACTCCGCACGACGCGATCACCGTTCACGCGCACGAGGTCGTCCTCGCGCTGCAGCTCGCGGATCCGCGCGGCGCCGCCGGCCGTGTTCAGGAACTGGCTCGGCGGGTTCACCTGGAACGGGCGGATCGCCAGGCTCAACTCGACGACCTTGCCCTCGGTCGACGTATTGCGCAGGACGTACCGCGCGACCAGCGAAGACGCCCCCGCCACGCCGCGCGCGAACGCGGTCGTCGTCAGCTCGATGTCCCCCGCCTTCCAGCGGACGCTCGGAATCGGCAGGTCGCCGTCCTGCTGGAACGTCTCGCCCTTCACGTCGGCCCACGTGAACAGGCGGTCGTCCACGCGCAGGAACGGCTCGAGCGAGAACTGCGCCCGGCCGGTCTCGAGCCGCGCGTCCTCGTCGAACAGCCCTTCGTCCACGTCGCCGTCCACGCCGACCACGGTCCAGTAGCTCTGCTCGCGCGCGTAGCCGCGCGGGTAGTCACCACGCGGCGCGCCCTCGGCCATCGCCATGTAGAGCTCGTCCGGGGTGGACGCCCAGCCGAGCGGCATCACCCGCACGCCCGCGAGCGTCGCCTTCGCCGCGCCCGGGCCCAGCAGGCGCAGTCGCACGATGCGCGCTTCGGCCTCGCCCAGCGCCAGCCAGTCGCGGCCGCCGTCGCCGCGCTCGACCTTCCGCAGCAGGCGCCACGCGCCGTCCTCGCCCGCGCCTTCCACCACGTAGTCCGAAGCCGGCGCGCCGGGCGCCCAGTCCAGCACCAGCCCGCCGAACTCGCGCATGCCCTGGAAGTCGAGCTCCAGCCACGGCGCCGCGTCCTTCGCCACGGGCTGCCACGTGGTCGTGGCCAGCGTGTCGAGCACGCCCTCCGGCGCCGCGCCGCGCAACGACGTCGACGCGCGCGCCAGGATCGCCGGCAGCGTGGCCGTGGGTGGCGGCAGCGGCTGCAGCGCGAGGTCGTCGAACCACACGGTGCCCTGCCCGCCCTGCCCGGCGGTGATCGCGAACTCGAGCGAGGCCACGTGCTTCAGGTCGCCGCCGCCCTGCGGACCCCACGCGAAAGACACCTGCCGCTTCTTGATCGACTGCGCGGTCCACTCCGCCGGGAATACCACGTCACGCCGGTTGCACCACCACACGTTCTCGCCGCTCGCGTCGAGCAGCTTGAACTCCAGGTTGTTCGGCTTGCAGGCGCCGCGCATGCGGAACGTGAACGCGTAGTTCTCGGGCAGGTCCAGCGACACCTTGCGGTGGACCACGGCGTACCCGCCGCCCTTGGCGAAGTTGAAGTCCACGCGCAGGGCACGGCCGGTCGGCCCGGGCTCGGAGGTGATCTTCATCTCCACGCCGCTGGCCGGCATCGCCTGCCAGGCGGAAGCGTCGTCGCCGGTGTCCACGACGATCGCCGGCGCCCCCGTCGCACGCTTCGCCGCGGGCGGCGCCTTCGCCGCATCGGCCCTCGTCGCCAGTCCCACTCCCTGCAGCGCCACGACCAGCGCGAGCCCGCGCAGGAACGTCCCTCGCAGCGTCATCGCCTCACCCCTTCACGCTGCCCTGGAGCACGCCCTGGATGTAGTACCGCTGCAGGGCGAGGAACACCATCATCACGGGCAGCACGGTCAGCACCGAGCCGGCCATCATGAGCTCGGTGTCCTGCACGTGTTCGCCGACGAGACTCGCCAGCGCCACGGGCAGGGTGTACTTGCGGTCGTCGCTCAGCACGATGAGCGGCCACAGGAAGTCGTTCCACGACGACAGGAACACGAACAACGCGAGCGTCGCGAGCACGGGCGCCATCGTGGGCAGCACGATCGTCCAGAAGATGCGCCACTCGCTCGCGCCGTCGATGCGCGCCGCGTCGAGCAGATCGTCGGGCAGGCTCAGCGCGTACTGCCGGATCATGAAGATGCCGAACACGCTCGCCATCCACGGCACCAGAACGCCGGCGTAGCTGTTGACGATGCCGAGGCTCTTGAGCAGCAGGAACAGCGGCAGCATGCCCACCTGCGACGGGATCACGAGCGCCGTGAGCAGCGCGCGGAACGCCGCCTCGCGGCCCGGGAAGCGCAACTTCGCGAACGCGTAGCCCGCCATGGAGTTCATGAACAGGGACAGGATCGTCGCGCACACGGACACGATCGTGCTGTTGGTGAGGCTGCGGGCCAGGTTCAGCTTGGTGAACAGGTCGGCGTAGTGCTCGAACGTCGGCACGCTCGGCAGCAGGCGCGGCGGGAACGAGTTCGCCTCACCCGTCGGCATGAACGACGCCGACACCATCCACAGCAGCGGCGTCAGCGTGAGCAGCGCGCCCACCACGAGCGCCGTGTGCAGCAGGATCGACGGCAGGGTGCGTTTCACTTGCGGTCCCCTCCCTGCAGGCGCATCTGGATCAGCGTGCTCGTGAGGATGATCGCGAACAGGACGAAGGCGATCGCCGAGGCCATACCCATGCGCCACCAGCGGAAGCCCTCCTCGTACATCATCAGCACGACGCTCGTGGTGCTGCGGAGCGGGCCGCCCTGCGTCATCACGTAGGGCTCGGAGAACAGCTGGAAGTTCCCGATCATGGTGGTCACGCCCACGAACAGGAACACGGGCGCGAGGCCGGGCAGCGTCACGTGCCGGAACTGCTGCCACCAGCCGGCGCCGTCGAGATTGGCCGCCTCGTACAGCTCCTCGGGGATCGCCTGCAGGCCGGCCACGAAGATGAGCATGTTGTAGCCGAAGTTCTTCCACACGGCGAGCACGATGATCGCCAGCAGCGCGAAGTGCGGGTCGCCGAGCCAGTCCACCGTCGGCAGGCCCATGCTCGAGAGCGCGTAGTCGAACAGGCCGTACTTGGGGTGGTACAGGTAGCGCCACACGATCGCCACGGCCACGAGCGTGGTCACCACCGGCGCGAAGAACACCACGCGGAAGAACGTCTTTCCGCGCACCAGCTTGTCGTTCACGAGCAGCGCCGCCACGAGCGACGTGACCACGGACAGGGGCGCGCCCAGCACCACGTACACGAACGTCACGCGCAGCGCGTTCCAGAACTCGGGGTTCGCGAGCACCTTCGCATAGTTGCCGGCGCCCACGAATCGCACGGTGGACGGGTCGCCGATCGCGTAGATGTCGAAGTCGGTGAAGCTCAGCACGAAGCCGGCGATCACCGGCACGAAGAAGAACAGGGCGATCAGGCCCACCGCCGGGCCCGCGAACATCCACCCGGCGCGCGCCTGGTCCCGCGTGGTCACGAGTCTCACGACGGCTTCCCTCCTCCGGCCAGCTTGCGGGCGATCAGCCAGCGCCGCTTCTCCAGCAGCTGGTTCACGATGCGGTCGAGCGTGGCGAGCGCCGAGTCGGGCGGCGTCGCGCCCCGGATCGCGCGCTCGGACTGCTCGAGCAACCGCGTGGCGATGAACTCCCACTCGGGCAGCTTCGGGGTGGCGGCCGTGCGCGTGAGCTGCGTCGCGAAGGCGCGCATGCGATCGTCGTTCGTGAGCGCCGTGTCGGCCCATGCCTCGCGACGCGCCGGCAGGTCGCCCGTCAGGCGCCAGAACCTCACCTGCTGCTCGGGCCGCGACAGGAACTCCACCAGCTTCCAGGCCGCGTCCTTGTGCTTCGAATCCTTGTAGACGACCAGGCTCGAACCGCCCGCGAACGACACGCCGGACTCCGGCCCCGTCGGGCCGGGCAGGGGCGCCGTGCTCCACGCGTGCTGCAGCGAATCGGGCAGCCGGCGCGCGAACTCGCCGAGGTTCCACGGGCCGGTGATGTACATCGAGAACGTGCCGCGCTCGAACTCCTGGTAGAGGTTCGCGATGTCGTTGTTGCCGTACGCGGGCGCGAGCCGGTCGCGGTAGAGGCCCAGGTAGAAGTCGAACGCCTTGCGGAACTCGGGCTCCTGGAACGCGCCGCGCGTGGCGCTGTCGGCCAGCAGCGGCGAGCCGCACTGGAGCCCGAGCACGGCGGGCTGCATCCACTCGTTGAACGGCAGGAAGATCGCGTAGCGGTCGGGCCCTTCCAGCCGCTTCACCGCCTCCATCGCCCGGCGCCACTCGGCCCACGAGCCCGGCATCTCGCGGTAGCCCGCGCGCGCGAGGATGTCCGTGCGGTAGAACAGCACGCGCGTGTCCACGTACCACGGCACGCCGTACGGCTCGCCGTCGAGCACGTTCGTGTTCCAGATCCCCGGGAAGTACGACGTGTCGCGCAGCGCCGCGGACCGTTCGAGCCACGGCCCCAGGGGCTCCAGCGCGTGCAGCGCCGCGAACTCCGGGATCCAGCTGTTGCCCAGCTGCGACACGTCGGGCGTGGCCCGGCCCACGTGCGACGTCAGCAGCTTCTCGTGCGCGGCCGACCACGGCACCTGCTGCACCACCACGTGCACGCCGGGGTTCTCGCGCTCGAAGTCCTTCACCAGGTCGCCCACGACCTCGCCTTCGCGGCCCATGCCCCAGAATCGGATCGTCACCGGCGCACCCGATCGCGGCGCGCAACCCGCACCGATCGCGCCCACGGCCAGCGCCGCGGCGACGACGAGCCCCGCCAATCCCGAGCGTCTCATCGCGTTCCTCCCGCCGCATCGAGCCAGCCGCCCGTGAACCCGGCCGCCTTCAGGCCGCGCACCAGGTGCGCGTTGCGCCGCATCGTCCGCCACACGAGCCCGCTCCGGTGGTTCTCGATCATCGCCAGCATCGCGCCCTGGTCGATGCCGATGTAGTCCGTGTCGAACCAGCCCACGCCCGGCGTCACGCGGCCGTGGTGCGTGTCCGTCTCCACGTTCAGCGTGGGGTTGAACGCGTCCACGAAGCCGTAGCGGCCGAACAGCGCATCGCCGTACGTCTCACGCATGCGGCGCAGCGTCGGCACGCACACTTCGGGTGCGAACGGGACGGACCCGCCCACCGCGCTCGGCGTGAGCGTGCCGTCGTCCACCACCTCGGTGAAGCTCGCGCCGCGCGCCCGGTACGTGAAGAACTCCCGGTCGCGGCCGTCCAGCCGCAGCGTGCGGTCCAGCGGCCCGTCGCACGCGCTCAGCCCCCACGCGTCGACGCCGTAGCCGCGGTAGCCGCGCGGGTTCGCGATCGCGTACGCACGCTGGGCCAGCGTGGCACGGCGCGTGTTCTCGAAGTAGTCGATGCCGTGCTCCCGCATCCACGGATCGCGGATGCCGCGGAAGTCGATCCACACGTGCGAGAAGTGGTGCCCGAACATCGGCCCGAAGCCCAGGTGCGACTGCCCGTGGAACGTGCCCCAGCGGTAGCCGCTCTCCCATTCCTTCCACGTCTCCGGCCCGAGCGCGTGCGTGGGCGAGCCCAGCGCCAGCACGTGCATCAGGAGCGCTTCGTTGTACCCGCGCCAGTCGTACGGCTGGGGCCCGCGCTCCGGATCCCAGCCCAGCACGATCGTGGGCGGACGCACGCTCGCCCAGCGCCAGTCCACGCGCGCCACGAGCGAGTCGGTCAGCGCGCGGATGCGGGCCTCGTCCGGGTGCTCGCGGTCGAAGTACGACTGGCAGAACAGCGCCCCGCCCAGCAGCAGGGCCGTGTCGACCGTGGACAGCTCCACGTTCTCGAACCGCGCTCCCGTGACCGGATCGAGGAAGTGGTAGAAGAACCCGCGATGGCCCGTCATGCCGCGCACCGCGTCGCCCTGCGGCGCGCGCCACAGAAACTCCAGCGTGTTCCGCGCGCGCGTGCGCGCCTCCTCGCGCGTCATCCAGCGGCGCTCGGCGCCGATCGGCCACGCGGTCAGCGCGAACCCGCCGGCAGCCGAACTCGCGAACGACGGCGTCGGCCAGCGATCCGGCGACAAGCCCGTCCGCGGGTCCGTGTGGTCGCGGAAGAACTCGAACGTGCGCCGCTCCAGCGTGTCGAGGAACGCCGCGTCCGCCCGCGAGAGCGAAACCGCGACGGGGCGGCGCTTCGCCTCGGCGGCCTTCGCGCCGAGCGTCGGTGCAGGCGCGGCCGCGAGCAGCGCGCCGACGAGCAGCACGCCCAGCAGCGGCGCGAACCCCCGTCGCGCTCCCTCGCGCGGGGCGCGGATCACCCGCGGACGGGCACCGGCGCGCGATCCATCACGCGCCGCGACCGCGGTCGCCGTGGGCGATCGCGGGCGAAGCCGGACGCGGCGCGAGCGCGACGCGATCCCCCGCCGACGCACCGCACGACGAGCGCACCACCAGCGTGGTGGGCAGCATCTCGTGCACGTGATCGTCGGGACGGGGCGACCGGCCGCGCTGGAGCAGCCGGTTCAACGCGCGCTCGCCGAGCTGGAACGCGTCGGCATGGACGGTGGTCAGTGGCGGCGTCAGGTAGCGCGCGAGCGGGATGTCGTCGAAGCCGGCCACGGCGAGTTCCTGCGGCACGGAGACACCGGCGTCGCTGAGCGCGCCGAGGACTCCCACCGCCATGTGATCGTTGCCCACGAACACGGCCGTCGGCCGCGGCGAGAGGCGCAGCAGCTCGCTCACGCTCTCGTAGCCCGAGGGTTCCGTGAAGTCCCCGGGGATCTCGAGTTCCGGGTCCAGCTCGAGCCCGTGCTGGCGCAGCGCGTCCCGGTACCCGGCCAGGCGCTGCCGGGCGTCGATGTTGCGCCCCGGCCCCGTGACGGTGGCGATCCGCCGGTGGCCGAGCTTCACGAGGTGCTCCACCACCGCGCGCGCGCCCTCGAAGTTGGCGATCGAGATGGTGTCGATGTCCTCCACCTCGCGGCCCGGATCGATCAGCACCATGGGGCAGTTGCCGCCGTTCGCGCGGATGGCATCGGGTGCGTCCACGTCGGGCGCCATCACGATCAGCCCGTCGATCCGGCCGCGCATCGAGCGCAACGCGGCCACGAGCGCCTGCGTGTCGGAGTGCGAGCTGGACACGAGCACGTGCAGACCTTCGCGGCGAGCGGCCAGGTCCACGCCGCGGATGACTTCCGAGAAGAACTCGCCGTGCAGGTCCGGCAGCAGCACGCCGATGGCGTGCGTCCGGGCGGTGATCAGGCTGCGGGCCAGGCCGTTCGGCCAGTAGCTCAGCCGGGTGGCCACGGCACGCACGTGGTCGCGCGTGTCCTCGCTGACCAGGTCGCTGTCGTTGAAGACGCGTGAGACGGTGGCGATGGAGACGCCGGCCTCGCGGGCCACGTCCTTGATGGTCGCCATGGGGGACTGTCCTCCGGCCTGCAGGGGCTCGGCGGCACGAGACCGGCCCTCCCGGAGGGAACGCGGCGGCCTCGTGGATGGAAGCGTTTTCATGTGCATTGTGCAGTCCCGGCGCCAACTCTGTCCATGCCAAAGCCTCAGCCGGCCCGGCCCAGGGTGACTTCGAGCCGGTGCGTACCGCCGTCCCGGACGACGGGGACCCGTACGGCGCCCCCCTCCACGGCCACCGGCTGGCCGTTGAGCGCCGCCGAGACCACGGTCTCGGAGCACTGGGCCGGATTGCGCACGGTGATCTCGAACCGCGTCCGCCCCCCGCCCGGCAGGTCCCAGGACACCCGGAACTGCGGCCAGCCGTCCGGCACGCACGGCCGGACCACCAGCGTGTCGCCGTGCTCCAGCCGGACGCCGAGTACGGACTCGATCGCCACCCGGTACATCCAGCCCGAGGAGCCCGTGTACCAGGTCCAGCCGCCCCGCCCGACGTGCGGCCGCGCGCCGTAGACGTCGGCGGCGATCACGTACGGTTCGACCTGGTAGCGCGCCACGTCGCGCGCCGTGCGCGCGTGCCGCACGGGGCTCAGCATCTCGAGCAGGGCCGCGGCGCGGTCCCGCCGGCCGAGTTCCACCATCGCCTTCACCACCCAGAGCGCCGCGTGCGTGTACTGGCCGCCGTTCTCGCGCACGCCGGGGACGTACCCCTTGATGTAGCCCGGGTCCTCCGCCGTGTGCTGGAACGGGGGCGCGAGCAGCCGGATCAGGCCGTCGCGGTCGGAGATCAGGTGCTTCTCGGCCGACTCCATCGCCCGCTTCGCCCGCTCCGGGGGCGCCGCACCCGAGAGCACCGACCACGCCTGCGCCAGCGCGTCGATCCGGCACTCGTCGCTGCGCGACGAGCCCAGCGGCATGCCGTTGTCGTAGTAGCCGCGGCGGTACCAGTCGCCGTCCCACGCCTCGCGCTCCACCGCGTCTCGCAGCGCGTCGCGGTGCGCGAGCCAGCGTCGGGCGCGCTCGGCGTCGCCCCGGCGTTCCGCGATCGGGGCGAAGTCGCCCAGGATCGCGATCAGGAAGAACGCCATCCACACGCTCTCGCCGCGGCCCTCGCGGCCCACGCGGTTCATGCCGTCGTTCCAGTCGCCGGTGCCGAACAGCGGCAGCCCGTGCGCGCCCACGCCGAGCGAGCGTTCGATCGCCCGCACGCAGTGCTCGTACAGGTCGGCCTCGGTGCCCGAGTCGTCGGGCGCCAGGAACACCTCGTCCTCGCCGGGCTCCAGCAGCGGCGCCGTCACGAACCGGGCGCGCTCGTCGAGCACCGACGTGTCTCCCGTGGCGTTCACGTAGGTGGCCGCGAGGTACGGCATCCACAGCAGGTCGTCCGCGAACCGCGTGCGCAGGCCTCGCGAGCGCGGCGGGTGCCACCAGTGCATCACGTCGCCTTCCACGAACTGGTGCGCGGCGTGCAGCAGCAGCTGTTCGCGCGGCAGCGACGGGTCCAGCGCCAGCAGCGACATCGAGTCCTGGAGCTGGTCGCGGAAGCCGAACGCGCCACCCGACTGGTAGAACGCCGAACGCCCCCAGATGCGGCAGCTCAGCGTCTGGTAGGGCAGCCAGCCGTTCAGCACCAGGTCCAGCTCCGGCGACGGCGTGGAGACCTGGACGCGCGACACGAGGCGGGCCCAGAAATCACGGCTCTCCTGCAGCACGGCTTCGGCGGCGCCGGCCGGACGGAGCTCCGCCACCTGGGCGAGCGCGGCGGCTTCGTCGGCGGCCTCGCCGAGCAGGAACACGACCTCGGTGGACTCGCCGGGCGCGAGCGCGAGCGACACCTGCTGCGCGAAGCACGCGTCCGCGGCCGCGGCGGTCGAGGGCGACAGCCGTGCGAGCGTGGCGACGGCCGCCGGACGCGCGGGCGTGCCGTACCGTCCGAGGAACGCTTCGCGGTCCGTGGTGGACGCCACCGTGGCGTTCGCTGGTGCGATCACCGACGCCCACGTGAGCGGGCCGGCGAAGTCGCCCGCGGCGCGGTTCCGCGCGCCGAGGACCGTCGGGTCCGCGAGCGGCGACGTGATCACGCGGCGACCGCTCCCTTCGGGAACCCCGCCCAG
>JBGAMH010000175.1:0-10468 GCA_044223135.1 Candidatus Eiseniibacteriota bacterium
GGCGCCGAGTGCCGCGACGGCCGCGCCCATCAGCGGCGCGAACAGCGCCGCGTGCGGGCTCGCGAAGTCGCGGTGCGGCAGCCCGCCCGACAGCGCGGCGAGCGCCTCGGCGAGGGCGCCCGGCAGCGGCTCCGCGCCGCCTTCGCGCAGCGCCCACCATTGCAGCACGCCGAAGCCGAGCCGCGTGGCGCACCACGTGAACGTGCCGAGCAGCGCGCGGCGGCCGCGGAACGGCGGCAGGTCGGGCGCGACGGCCATCCACGCGGCGCCGAGCGGCAGCAGCACCGCCAGGGCCAGCAGCGGCGAGCGCCAGAGCTCGGGGCTCACGTCGCGCTCAGAACGTGTCGCGGACCGATTCGAGCGTGGGCACGCGGCCGTGGGCCACGCGCTCGCGCGCTTCGGCGTAGAGCCGGTCGTAGCCGTCGGCCGCGACGCGCCACGAGAAGTCGCGCGCCATGCCGCCGCGCATCAGCTCGCGCCACAGCTCGGGCTCGCTCCACACCGCGAGCGCGCGACGCAGCGCCATCAGCATCTCGTCCGATTCGAACGGGTGGAACACGAAGCCGTTGCCCTCGCGCGTGATCGGATCGAACTCGTGCACCGTGTCGGCGAGGCCGCCCGTGGAGCGCACCACCGGCACCGTGCCGTAGCGCAGCGAGTACATCTGGTTGAGTCCGCACGGCTCGTAGCGCGACGGCATCAGGAACAGGTCGGAGCCCGCCTCGATGCGGTGCGCCAGCGCCTCGTCGTGCGAGGTGGCGAACCAGAACTGGTGCGGCCGCTCGAACGCCAGCCGGCGGAAGAAGTCCTGGTAGCGCGGCTGGCCGAGCCCCAGCACCACGAATCGGCACGGCAGCTCGCACAGCTCGTTCTCGACGGGCTCGAACAGGTCGAAGCCCTTCTGCTCCACGAGCCGCGACACGATGCCCACGGTCGGCAGGTCCTCGTCGAGCGGAAAGCCGCACGACAGCGCGAGCGCGCGGCGGCAGGTGGTCTTGCCGTCGAGGTGGTCGCGGTCGTAGTGCGCCGGGATCAGCGGGTCCGCGGCCGGGTTCCACACGCTGTCGTCGATGCCGTTCAGGATGCCGCGCACGTCGCCCGTGCGGCGGCGCAGCACGCCCTCCAGCCCGCACCCGTACTCGCCGGTGGTCTGGATCTCGCGCGCGTACGTGGGGCTGACCGTGGAGATCAGGTCGGCGAACTTGAGCCCGACCTTCAGGAAGTTCACGCGGCCCCAGTACTCGAACGGGCTCTGCGGGTAGAACATCTCGCGCGGGAAGCCTGCGAGCCCGAGCACCCACGGGTCGTGGATGCCCTGGTAGCCCAGGTTGTGGATCGTGAACACCGTGGCGATGCCGTCGAACGCCGGCTCGTCGGCCTCGTGCGTGCGCGCGAAGCAGTTCACCCACGCCGCCTGGTGGTCGTGCGCGTGCAGCACGTCGAACGTCTCGCCGAAGCCCTTCAGGCCCTCGAGCGCGGCGCGGCAGAAGAACAGGAAGCGCTCGCCGTTGTCGCGCCAGCCCTCGCGCGTCTGCGGGTCGTCGTACAGCCCCGGGCGGTCGAAGAAGCGCCGGTCGCCCTCGTGGTTCACGAGCAGCACCCGCCGCTCGCCGGCCGGGTCCTCGATCAGCGAGAACGACGCGGGCTCCTGCGCCACGCCCCACGGCACCCGCGTGCCGCCGAGCGCGTGCAGCCGCCAGCCCGCCGGGACCGCGAGGTCGCGGTAGCGCGGCAGCACCACGAGCACGCGGTGCCCGCGGCGCACCTGCTCGCCCGCGAGCGCGGCGACGACGTCGCCGAGCCCGCCGACCTTGGCCAGCGGCGCGTACTCGCTCGCGACGTGCGCGATGGAAAGTGGGTTCATGGGAGGGCCCGGCGCGCGGGCACCCCGGCGTTACGCCAGGGCGCCGATTTCGCGCAGGTACTGGGCGGCGTCCTCGGGCGGTGTCGGGTTGATGTAGAAGCCCGATCCGATCTCGAAACCCGCCACGCGCGTGAGCTTGGGCATGATCTCGAGGTGCCAGTGGTAGTACGGCAGGTCGGCCTCGCCGAGCGGGGCCGTGTGCAGCACGAAGTTGTACGGCGGCGAATCGAGCGCCGCGTTCAGGCGCTGCAGCGTGTCCTTGAGGATGCGCGCCAGGTCGAGGAACTCCGCCGGGTCGGTGATGGTCTGGTACGAACTGCGGTGCTCGCGCGGCAGGATCCACGTCTCGAACGGGAAGCGCGGCGCGAAGGGCTCGAGCGCGATGAACTGGTCGGTGGTGCAGACCACGCGGCGCCCGTTCCCGTCGCTCGTCTCCTGGTCGATGATGTCCGTGAAGACGCAGCGTTCCTTGAGCTCGAAGTAGTGGCGCGCGCCGTCCAGTTCCTCCTGCACCATCTTGGGAATGATGGGCGTGGCGATGATCTGGCTGTGCGGATGCTCGAGCGTGGCGCCGGCCCGTGCGCCGTGGTTCTTGAAGATCAACACGTAGCGGAAGCGCTTGTCCTTCTGGAGGTCCAGCATGCGCTCCTTCCACGCCTGCAGGACGCGCTGGATCTGCTCCACCGGCATGTCGGCCAGCTGCAGGTTCGGGTCCGGTCCCTCCACCACGACCTCGTGGGCGCCGACGCCGTTCATCTTGTCGTACAGGCCCTCGCCGCGGCGGTCGAGCGTGCCCTCGATCTGCAGCGCCGGGAACTTGTTCGGCACCACGCGCACCTGCCAGCCGGGGCTGTTCGCCGGCCCGCCCCCCGGGCGGATGGCGAACACCTCGGGCGGGGTCATGTCCTCGCGCCCCTCGGCGAACGGTGAAAACGCTTTCGGATTCAGGGTCGGGCCGTCACCGAAGTTGGTGGGACGGCGACTGCGCTCGGTGGCGATGATGACCCAGCGGCCGACGACGGGATCCTTGCGAAGCTCAGGCATGGGCAGTCCTTAGCGATGTCGGGGCGCGACCGATGTCCGGCCGTCGGAGAAAAGCGCGTGGGAGTCTAGAGACGCACGCTCGCCGGGGTCAAGACGTTGCGAAGGGAGTTATCGGCGGGATCCCGGCACGGGTGAAGCGGCGGGCCCGCGGCGGCCGGCGATCCTGCCGAAATGGCGGTCACCCGGCGGCCGTCTCCCGCCGGGCGAGCGCCCGAACTCGTTCATTCCCAGCCGATCGGCCGGCCCTTGTTCTGCTTCTCGAGCCAGGCCTGCAGGGGCTTGAAGTACTCGACCATCGCCCGCGTGGACAGGTCCTCGCCCGTGGCCTCGCGCAGCACCACGCGCCAGTCGCGCGTCGCGCCCTGCCGCAGCACGCCGCGCAGGAAGTCGCCCACCTGCCGGTTGTCGGCGTACGAGCACGACCGCGGATCCTGGTGGAGGATCTGGCGCGCGATGTGGTCGTGCATCTGGAACTTGAACACGGTCGCGACCGCGTACGAGTAGTAGTAGGCCGGGTTGTCGTTGATGTGCGTCTTCGTGGCCGCGTCGCAGAACTCCTCGCCGCGGATCGAAGGCGGCTCGATCCCCTGGTACTCGCCCACGTACTTCCACCAGCGCGCGTTCCACTGGTCGGCCGGCAGCTGCTTCGCGTAGACGTCGGCCTCCCAGTGCGTCATCACGCCCGAGGCCCAGAACAGGAACGGCACCGAGTCGAGCGCGTCGCGCAGCAGGTGACGCATCTGCTCGTCCTTCGACGTGCGGCCCGGCGGCAGCAGGCCCACCGAGCGCAGGTAGGGCTCCTGCATCGCCGCCAGGGCGATCAGGTCGCCCACGCCCTCGTGGAACGACGGGTTCGCGCCGTCCCGCAGCAGCGGCGGCACTTCGGGGCGCGTGTACGACATGAAGTAGTAGCCGTGCCCGAGTTCGTGGTGCGCCGTGCTCCACCAGTACGAGTCCGGCTCCACGCTCATCAGCGAGCGGATGTCCGTGTTCAGGTCCACGTGCCAGCACGAGGCGTGCGCGTTCTTCTTGCGCGTGGCCGTGTCGGGCAACGCGTACAGGTCGCTGCGCTGCCAGAACGTGGCCGGCAGCGGCGCAAAGCCGAGCCCGGTGTAGAAGCGCTCCGCGCCCTTCACCACGAACTCGCCGCTCCTGCCCTGGAACGCGTCGTCGAGGGTCTTCGTGGGCACGAGCGCCGTCCAGTCCTGCCCCCAGCGGTTCGGCAGCCAGTGAGCCGGGATGCGCTTCGGCACGGGCTGGTGGTAGCGCTTCGCCAGTTCCCAGCGCGCCCACGTGTGCAGCTGCAGGTAGAGCGGGCGCAGCTCGCGCATGAACTCCTCGTTCAGGCGCACCATCTCGTCGGTCTTCATGTCGTAGCGCGCCACCTGCAGCGAGAAGTAGTCCGGGTAGCCCAGTTCGCGCGCCACGCCGTTGCGCAGCCCCTGCAGCTTCTCGAGGCCCGGGCGCAGCGCCACGCCCATCTGCTTGGACGCCTCCCACACCGCCAGCCGCTTCGCCGGGTCGGTCACGGTGATCAGGCTGTCGTCGATCGTGTTCGCCGACACCGGCTGCCCGTCGAGCCGGTACGTGAACCCGTTCATCGCCGAGGACTGCGCCGTCTCGGCGTCGATGCGCGATTCGACGAGCGCCGGGTTCGTCATGGGTCCCTCGGCGGCGTTCAGCAGCACGCGCCGCAGCTGGCGCACCGACAGCTCGTCCAGCTCGGAGGCGTGCTCGAGCAGCGCGCGCGCTTCGGTGATGAGCGCGGGGTTGCCGTTGAACGCCGCGGCCGCCTTGCCCGCCGCCGCGGCCGCCGCGTCGTGCTCGGGCGTCACGTCGGTGGCCGCCTTCCACTGCGCGTTGCTGTTCACGGTGTAGAGCGCCTGGTACGAGGCGTTGACCAGCGACAGGAAGCGGTCGGCGCGGTCCTGCCAGGAGCCGGGCGCCGCCTCGGCGAGGGCGCCGGTCGCGAGCGCGGCGAGCAGGCCGAACGTCAGGAGCATCGGAGCGAGCGGGCGAACGGAGCGCATCGGAGACCTCGGGGTGGCGAACGCGGGCGCGGAGGGCGCGGAACGTGCGGCATCCTCGCCCGCGGATCCGGAGGGATCAAGCCACGCGTGCCGGACGCCGGATCGGCCGCGGCGGGCGCATCGACTCCCGCTCCGCGCGCGAAGGAGCGGCGCACGTGCGGAGCCGGCGCCGGGCGGCCCGGACGTTCAGCCGCGGCGTTCCTTCGCGGTGTCCGCGAACAGGGCGCGGATCGCGTCCTCGTCGGCGGGGCTCAGCGTGCGTTCGCGGCGGCCGTAGGCGATGCGCGCGGTGGCGAGCATCTTCTCGAGCTCGTGCTCGACGAACCGCTCGCCGTCCCACCACGCGAAGCTCGGCACGCTCTTCGGCGCGAAGCGACCGCCGCCGAACAGGTTCGAGCCCGTGCCGATCACCGCGCCCGTGGGCATCAGCGTGCCGATGCCGGTCTTCACGTGCGCGCCGATCAGCGAGCCCACCTTGCGGCTCCCGGTGTCGAGCTCCGTGCCGTCCACGGTGACGCGCACGGCCCCGTAGTTGTTCTTGAGGTCGCTCGTGGTGGTGAGTGCGCCGAGGTTCACCCACTCGCCCACCACCGTGTGGCCGAGGAAGCCGTGGTGGCGCTTGCTGCCGTAGCCCTGCCACACGCTCTCTTCCACCTCGCCCGCCACGCGGCACTCGGGGCCGAACGTGCTGCGCGACACGGAGCCGCCCAGCAGCTGCGTGCCGCGGCCGATCACGCACGGTCCCGTGACCACGGTGTGCGGCGCGACGAGCGCGCCGGGGCCGACCACGATCGGTCCCGCGCCGGCGTCGAGCACGGCGTACGCGCCCACGCGCGCGCCGGCGGCCACGACGATGCGCTCGGGGCTCTCGAGGCACGCGAGCCGGTGCACGTCGCCGTTCACCACGCCGCGCACGGCCGCGAGGTCGGCGGTGATCGCGTCGGCGTTCCACTCGAAGAGCTGCCACGGGTGCGCGAGGAACGTCGCGTCCACCGCGAGCGCGGGCAGCGCCAGCCCCAGCAGGCTCGTCTCGAACTGCTCGCCGCGGCCGAGCGCGGGCCGCAGCAGTTCGAGCGGCAACCGCGCGCCGGCGATGCGGCCGTCGCCCATGAACAGCGCGGGCGAGTGCCCCGCGAGCGCCGCCTCGAGCCACGGGCCCGGCAGCGCCGCGGCGTTCAGAACCAGCGCCTCGTCGGCGCCGGTGGCGCCGGCCGGGTTCGGCGGCGGTGCGGCGTACCACGACTTCATCGCCCACTCGCGCGCCTCGATCGCGAAGAACGGCAGGCCCAGGAAGCGCTGCCAGCGCTCCGCCAGCGTGGACGCGCCGAACGCGAGCGCCGGCACCGGCAGCAGGTCGGTGAGCGGCCGCAGCGTGCGCCAGTGTCGGTCTTCGTACAGGATCAGTCGGCGGGTCATGGAACCTCGCGGCCTATCGCGGCGGCACGCGGATGATGAACGCGCCCGCGAGCCCGCTGTCGAGCGCGCGCTTGCGCATGGCCTCCACCGCCGGTCGCGTCTGGCAGTCGCGCAGGCGCACCTTCCAGCGGCCGTCCTCCAGTTCGATCGTCATCGGCGCCATCAGCACGGACTGCGCGGCGTCGCGCAGCGCTTCGGCCTTCACGCGCTCGGACGGCGCGGCGAACTGCACGCGCCAGCACGTGTCGGGCGGCGCGTCGTCGGACTCGGGCGGCGACGCGGACGGCTTCGCCGGCAGCACGACCGGCGCGGGCTTCGGCGCGGAGGGCGCGGGCTTCGGCGGCTCGGCCGCCGGCTTCGGCGCGGGCGCGGCGGGTGCGGTCGTCCCGGCCACGGGCTACGCCACCGCGACCGCCGGCGTGTCGGGCTGCGCGGTGTTCGCGGCCGGCGGGTCGCGGCGGGCTTCGTCGCCACCACCGACTCGGGCGGCGGCACCGGCCGCGGCTGCGGCGTGGGCGTTTCGTCGGGGACGACCGCGCGCCGGGGCCGCGGGGCGTCGGAATCCACGCCCGGCACGGGCTCGGGAATCGTCGCGAGCACCGCGATCGCGTCGCGGCTCGGCAGCGAGTCGGCCGGCACGAATCGGCGCGGTCCGGACGTCGCGGCGGGCGGCGCGGTCGCGGCCACGGGCGCGGCGGGCGCGGCCCGCCGGCGGAGCGGGCGTGGCGTGCGGCTTCACGAGCACCGCGCGCGAGGCGCAGCCCGTGAGCAGGGCGAACATCGCCGCGGCGGCGAGGGCCGCGAGCAGGCGCCGCGCGGCGCGGAGCGTCACGTCGCCTCCCGCGCGCGCACCGCCTCCGACACCTTGCGCACGTGCTCGCTCCGATCCAGCGGGCACGCCAGCGTGGCTCCGTTCACGTGCACGACCACCGTGTCGCGCAGTCCCATCGCGGCGGCCGTGCCGCCGTCGCCCACGACCACGCAGTCGTCGCAGTCCACCACGATCGCGTCGCCGAACCGCACGTTGCCGCGCTCGTCGCGCTTCTGCCGGCGCGCCCACGCGCCCCACGAGCCCAGGTCGTCCCAGTCGAAGTGGGCCTCGATCGTGACCACGTTCGGCGACACCTCGAGCACGGCGTAGTCCACCGACACCGACTCCAGAGCCGGGAACCGCTCGCGCAACGCCTGCTCGAACGCCCGCTCGTCGCCGGCGCCGAAACGCAGCGGCGCCAGCGCCTCGGCGATCGCCGGCCGGCCCGCCGTGAGCGCGTTCAGGAACGCGCGGCGCGTCCACACGAACATGCCGCTGTTCCACGCGTACTCGCCCGACGCCACGTACTGCTCGGCGCGCGCGCGGTCGGGCTTCTCGGTGAACTGCGCCACGCGGTGCAACCGGTCGGCCAGCTTCGCGCCGCGGCGCACGTATCCGAAGTTCGTGTCGGGGCTCGTGGGCGGGATGCCGAACGTGACCAGCACCGCGTCCTTCTCGGCCACCTGGAACGCGCGCGCGAGGTCGTCCGTGAACGCCGCCTCGTCGTCGATCGCGTGATCGGCCGGCAGCACGGCGAACGCGTGCGCGTCGTCGAAGAACGCCGCTGCGGCCGCGATCGCCGGCGCGGTGTTCCGCATCACGGGCTCGCCCACCACGATCGCGCCCGGGCATTCGGCGCGGCACGCGTCCACGAGTGCCTCGGACGTCATCACCACCACGTGCTCCGGCGCCGCCAGGCGGCAGGCGCGGTCGTACGTGGCGCGCAGCAGCGTGCGGCCGCCGCTCGCGAGCGGCAGGAGCTGCTTGGGGCGCTTCGGCGTGGACCACGGCCAGAAGCGCTCGCCGCGCCCGCCGGCCAGAATGAGCACACCGCGTGTCGGGGTGGGTGTCGTCATGGCTGCGGGAGGGTTAGCACAGGCCACGGAGTGGCGCCAGAGCCGCGCGGACGCCGCGCTACTTCCGGCCCGCCACCAGGTCCTCGTAGACCTTCGCCGTGCTGTCGGCCACGTGCTCCCACGAGTAGTGCGTGAGGATGTGATGGCGCGCCTTCTCGCCGAAGCTCTTCACCAGCGCCGGGTCGCGGATCAGCTGTTCGAGCTTGGCGCGCAGGTCGGCCACGTCCTTGCTGCGGAAGTTCGGCGCGCACTCCTCGGCCACCTCCATGTTCTCGGGGATGTCCGACACCAGCACGCAGCGCCCGTACGACAGCGCTTCCAGCAGCGCGATGCTCAGCCCCTCCACGGTGGACGGCTGCACCACGCAGTAGGCGTTGCTCCACAGTTCCTCGAGCGACTCGCCGAACACGTAGTCGAGCAGGCGGATGCGGTCGCTCTCGTACTTCTTGAGCACGTCCACGTAGCCCTGCGACTGCGACAGGCCGCCGACGAGCGCCAGCGTCATGTCGGTGTCGATCTGGCTGAACGCCTCGCACAGGTAGTGCACGCCCTTCTCGGGCACGAGCCGGCCCACGAACAGGATGTACTTGCCCGGGGCGAGGCCGAGCGACGCGAGCTTGCGCGGCGCGCGCAGCTGCGGCGGCACGGTGCCGTTCGGGATGTACACGACGTCGCTGTGGTGCTGCCGGTGGAAGTAGTCGCGCAGCGTCTTCGACACCACGATCGTCTTGTTCGGCAGCGTCACGGCCGGCGTCTCGCACTGGCGCAGCACCCACGCGGCGGTCCGGCCCCACTTCTCGCGCTGCCAGTCGAGACCGTGCACGGTGACCACGGTCTTCGCGCCGAACAGGCGCGGCAGCGACGAGAACAGCGACGGCCCGAGCGCGTGGAAGTGCACGATGTCGTAGCGCCGCAGGATCGCCTCGGCCGTGGCCCACGTGACGTGCGTGATCGTGTCGAAGTGCTTCGTGTGGATGCTCGGCCGGCGCAGCAGCTTCACGCCGTGGTAGTGCGCACCCGCGGGCGTGTAGTAGAGCCGGCAGAAGACGTCGACGTCGATGCCCTTCTGCACGAGCCGGCGCGAGATCTCGTCCACGTGCCGCTCGATGCCGCCCCACGTGGCGGGGATGCCCTTCTGGCCGATGTGCGCGACGCGCATCACGCGGGCCCTCCGGCCGCCACGGGCACCGGTGCTCCGGCCACGCGCGCTTCGAGTGCGTCGCCCAGCCGCTCGCCGAGTGCGCTCCACGCGTAGGCGGCGAGCGCGGCGGGCGCCTCGGCGCCGGACGCGGCCCAGCCGCGGGGCTTCGCGCGCACGGCGTCGGCGAACGCGTCGGGCTCCGCCACCACGCAGTGCGGCGCGAGCGGCGCGTACCCGCGCAGCCCGAACGGCGTGGTGATGGTGGCGAGACCGCACGCCAGGTACGCGGGCACCTTCACGTTGCTCCCTCCCCCCGAGGTCACGGGGTTTGCGCCAGCATCCGCCGCGTGAAGCGCGGCGGCGTCTCGCCCGCCACGCGCAGCGCTCCCGGCGCCCGGCGAGGTCGGCGACGGCGCCCACCACGGTCAGCCACGGCATCGCGGTCGGCCAGCGCCGCGCCCACCGCACCCACGACGAGCAGCTTCGCCGCCGCCCCAGTCGCCACCCACGAAAGCCAGCACCCAGTCGGTATCGGCCAGACCGAGCGCCGACCGCGCCCCGCGCGCGCGCGGGCGCGCTGGCCGCGTGCGGCGAGCTCGTCGTCCACCCGTTCGGCACCACCAGGAGCCGATCGGGCCCCACGCCGTAGAGTTCGGCGAATCGCGCGGCGTCCTCGTCGCTGCACGTCACGGTCACGTTCGCGGCCTGGACGGCCTCGCCCTCCAGGGCGTCATGCGCTGGCGCCACCGGCGGGCCGCGCGAAACGCGCGAGGTCCAGCCACAGCCGGTCGGCCTCCACGTTCTGCGACGCGTACACGCGCAGCCGCGCGGCGCTGCCCGCGAGCAGTCCGGAGTTCAGTTCATCAGCAGCACGTCCAGGCCTCGTCGAGCGCGTGGCGCGCGCGGCCAGTACGGTGCGCGCCGGCCACGGTGAAGAACGGCGCCACGCGCCAGCGGTCGAGCCGCCACGCCAGGCTCGTCGTCCACTCCTTCACGCGCACGAGCTCGACGCCGTCCACGGTTTCGGCGGCGGCGGCCTGCGTGCGGTTGGGGACCACGCACAGCGCGCGCACGGCGTTCCGGCGC